>JARKOQ010000107.1 GCA_029976005.1 Aggregatilineales bacterium
AAATGGTCATGCCCGGCGACTCTGTCAACCTGATCGTCGAGCTGATCACCCCCGTCGCGCTCGAAAAAGGCTCCAAGTTCGCCATCCGCGAAGGCGGCCTGACCGTCGGCGCCGGGGTCATTACCGAAATCCTGGAATAAGCTGAAGCGTGTGCCAGGAGGGCTTCCATGGCCCTCCTGGCGCGCATGAGCGAGCTGCCAGAGAGGAACTTATGGCAAAGCAGAAAATTCGCATCCGCCTGAAGGCATATGATCACCGGGTTCTGGATCAATCGGCGCGTCGCATCGTCGAGACGGCCGAGCGCACGGGCGCGCGCGTAGTGGGTCCCGTCCCCCTACCGACGCGGATTGAACGCTTCACCGTGCGGCGTGGCGCATTCATCGACAAGAACTCCCAGGAACACTTCGAGATTCGCACCCACAAGCGGCTCATCGATGTGCTGGATCCCGACAGCAAGACGATCGACACCCTGATGCGGCTCAACCTGCCGGCCGGGGTGGATATCGAGATCAAGATCTAACCCGGTCATCACAAGCGCACAGGCTTGCCAGGGAAACGCGGCCACGCGAGGCCCTGGCGCGTGAAAACACAATGGGGATGATGTGAGCACCCCACCAGGGGATGGACACAGTCCCGTGGAGGTACCATGAAGGGCATCATTGGCAAAAAAGTAGGGATGACCCAGATCTTCGACGCGCAAGGCACGGTCACCCCTGTCACCGTCATTCAGGCGGGGCCCTGCTACGTGACCCAGGTTCGGACGGCCGAGAATGATGGTTACACGGCTGTGCAGCTTGGGTATGAGGAAACCAAGGCCCAACGCCTGACCCGTGGTCAGCTCGGCCACCTGAAGCGCAACAACCTGCCCGCGCTGCGCTACCTGCGTGAGTTCCGCTTGCGCAAGGGCGACGCGAGCGTGCAGGAAGGCACGAAGATCACGGTCAGCGCGTTCGCGATTGGCGACCGGGTCGACGTGGTCGGCACGAGCAAGGGTCGTGGCTTCGCCGGCACCGTCAAGCGGCACCACTTCAACCGCCAGCCGAAGACGCATGGCGCGTCCGACCGCACCCGCGCACCCGGCTCGATCGGCCAGACCAGCCAGCCCGGCCGTGTCTTCAAGGGCATGCGCATGGGCGGCCGGATGGGCAATGATCGGGTCACGGCGCAGAATCTGGAAGTCATGGTCATCGACGAAGAACGTAATTTGCTGGCTGTTAAAGGCTCGGTGCCGGGCGCCAAGGGCGGGCTGGTCGTGATCAAACCCGCCAGCAGCACTATCAAGGCCGGCCGGTAGGCCTCCAGGAGCAAACTGACATGAAAGTTCCGGTGAGGAATATCGCTGGGAAAGAACTCGACAGCGTCGAGCTGCCAGCCGATATCTTTGAAGCGAAAATCAATATCGACCTGATGCACCAGGCTTACGTTCGCCAGATGGCGAATGCCCGCCTGGGGACGCATAAGGCCCTGACACGCGGCGAGATCAATCGCACCAAGGCGAAGTGGTACCGCCAGAAGGGCACCGGCCGCGCCCGTCATGGGAGCCGCAATGCGCCGATCTTCGTCGGTGGTGGGAAGGCCCACGGCCCGCGCCCGCGCAGCTACACCCAGGCCATGCCCCGCAAGATGCGGCAGGCCGCCCTGCGCAGCGCCCTGAGCGCCCTGGCCCGCGACAACCAGATCGTCGTCGTGGACCAGTTCACGCTGGCCGAGCCGAAGACCCGCCTGGCCGCCGAAGCCCTGCGCAATCTGACCGGGGACGCCAGCACGCTGGTGTTGCTGCCGGGACGTGATGAAGTGGTCGAGATGGGCGTGCGCAACCTCCCGAATGCGCAGACGCTCCATGCGCGCTACCTCAACGTCCGTGATCTGTTGACTCACGACAAGATCGTCCTGCCCCTGGACGCGTTGGAAGTGATCCGCGCCTGGCTGGGTGCGGGGCAGGAGGGTTAACATGGCCGGCATCCATCTCTATGACGTGATTGTGCGCCCGGTGGTCACCGAAAAGACCAACATCCTGGCCGACGAAAGCCGCCAGTACACCTTCGAAGTCAGCCCGCGCGCGACCAAGATCCAGATCAAGGAAGCCGTGGAAGTGATCTTCGATGTGACCGTGGACAAGGTGGCGACGATGGTTGTGCCCGCCAAGCGTGGCCAGCGCGGCCGCCGTATCTACCAGCGCAAACCGGCCTGGAAGAAGGCGATCGTCACCCTGGTGCCTGGGCAGAGCATCAACCTGTTCAATCTGTAGGATGTGAAAGATGCCTATCAAGACGTACAAGCCCACTTCTCCCGGCCGCCGCGACATGACGGGCTACTCCTTCGAGGAAATCACGCGGAGCAAGCCCGAACGGTCGCTGCTGGAGGATATGCGCAAACGCGCGGGGCGTAACAACAAGGGTCGCGTGACCGTGCGGCATCGGGGCGGTGGTCATAAGCGCCGCTATCGGATCATTGACTTCAAGCGCAACAAGTTCGATTGCGCGGGTCAGATCGTGTCGATCGAGTACGACCCCAACCGGTCGTGCCGGATCGCCCTGGTGGAGTATGAAGACGGCGAAAAGCGCTACATCATCGCGCCGCTTGGCTTGCAGGTCGGCGACCGGATCCAGAACGGGTCGGGCGCGGACATCAAGACCGGCAACGCGCTGCCCCTCAAGAACATCCCCGTCGGCTCGATGATCCACAATGTCGAGTTCGAGCCGGGCAAGGGCGGGCAGATCGCGCGCGCGGCGGGCACCTCGGCCCAGGTTCTGGCCAAGGAAGGCAAGTATGCCACCGTGCGCATGCCCAGCGGTGAGATGCGTCTGATCAGCGAGAACTGCATGGCGACCGTCGGCCAGGTGGGCAATGCCGAACACGGCAATGTCAAGCTGGGCAAGGCGGGCCGCCGCCGCTGGTTGGGCTGGCGTCCGGCTGTGCGTGGCACGGCCATGGACCCCAACAGCCACCCGCATGGTGGTGGTGAGGGTCGCTCCCCGGCCGGTATGGCTGGCCCCAAGACTCCGTGGGGCAAGCCGGCTCGTGGGTTCAAGACCCGCCACAACAAGGCGACGGAAAAGTACATCGTCCGTCGGCGCGGGAGCAAGCGTCGGTAACTAAGGAGAGTCGAGTATGTCGCGTTCACTCAAAAAAGGGCCGTTCATCCAGCCCAAGCTCCTGCGGCGCATCGAGCAGATGAACGAGCGGGGCGAAAAGCGCGTGATCCGTACCTGGAGCCGCGCCAGCACGATCTTCCCGCAGATGGTCGGTCACACCGTCGCCGTGCACGATGGCCGTCGCCACGTGCCGATCTACGTGACCGAGAATATGGTCGGCCACAAGCTTGGTGAGTTCGCCCCGACCCGCCATTTCCGCGGGCACGAGGCCGAAAAGAAGAAGCGGTAAGGCGGTTGACATGCGAGTAAAAGCGGTAACCAAACATCTGCCGATCGCGCCCCAGAAGCTCCGCCTGGTGGTCGATCAGGTGCGTGGGATGTACGCCAACGAGGCGTCGATCATCCTCCAGCATATGCCCCAGAAGGGCGCCAAGCTGACCCGCCAGACTCTGGAATCGGCGATTGCCAACGGCGAACAGAATCTTGAGCTGAACCGCCAGGATTTGATCGTCAAGGCCATCACGGTCGATGAAGGGCCCAGCCTCAAGCGCGTCAAAGCCGGGGCACGTGGCCGTTACAAGCCGCGTATCAAGCGGACATCGCACCTGACCGTTATTCTCGAGGAGCGAGAGGACTAGCTATGGGTCGCAAAATTCACCCGATCGGCTTTCGTCTGAAGGTCATTCGTGACTGGGACGCCCGCTGGTTCGCCGAGGGCACCCGGTACCGCGAGCAGCTCCAGGAAGACTTCGAGATTCGCCGTCTGATCCTGCGCGAGGGCGAGCGCGCCGCGATTTCCAAGGTGGAAATCGAGCGCTTCCCCAACCAGATCGTGACCACCCTCTACACGGCTAAGCCGGGCATCGTCATCGGCCGCAAGGGCGATAACGTCAAGAAGGTGCGCCAGGACCTGGAAGCGCTGACGGGCAAGAAGGTCAAGGTCGAAGTCGAGGAAATCGACAAGCCGGACCTGGATGCGACCTTGATCGCCCGCAATATCGCCGGGCAGCTCGAGCGCCGCATCAGCCACAGCCGCGCCATGAAGCGCGCCATCTCCCAGGCCATGCGCCAGGGCGCGGAAGGTATCCGCGTTCAGGTCGGCGGCCGGCTGGGTGGCTCCGAAATGGCCCGCCGCGAGTGGCAGGTCGATGGCCGCGTGCCGCGCAACACCCTGCGCGCCGACATCGACTTCGGCAAGGCAGAAGCGCTGACCGGATTTGGCCGGATTGGCGTGAAGGTCTGGGTCTATAAGGGCCAGAAGCTGCAAGAAGATACCGTAGAAGTTGCGGACGTATACGTCAGCCAGTAAAAGGCCGGGCGCCCCGCCCCGGTGCGTGCGCCGGGGGCTGGCTGCCACAGTGGAGTTAAGCCTATGTTGATGCCAAAGCGGGTTAAATACCGCAAACAAATGCGCGGCCGCATGAAGGGCCTCGCCCGGCGCGGCGCCAAAGTGCAGTTTGGCGACTACGGACTCCAGGCGATCGAACCGGCCTGGATCACCAGCCGCCAGATCGAAGCCTGCCGCCGCACCATCGTGCGCCACATCAAGCGCCGCGGTAAGGTGTGGATCCGCATCTTCCCGGACAAGCCGGTCACGGCCAAGCCTGCCGAAACCCGCATGGGTAAGGGTAAAGGCTCCGTTGACCACTGGGTCGCCGTGATCAAGCCGGGCCGCGTCCTGTTCGAGATGGCCGGCGTGGAAGAAGAAGTGGCGCGTGAGGCGCTGGAACTGGCCGCCTACAAGCTGCCGATCCGGACCAAGTTCATCAAGCGCACCGACCCGATCACTGGCGAGGAGGTCGTATCATGAGTGACGTCAAGAATCTACGCCAGATGAGTGAAGTCGAACTGCGCAGCGCGCTGGAAGACGCCAAGACCGAGCTGTTCAATCTGCGCTTCCAGCGGGCAGCCGGCAAGCTGGAGAACACCAGCCGGATGCGCGTCGTGCGCAAGCAGGTCGCGCGCATCAATACCCTCCTGCGCGAGCGGGAGCTGGCGGCTGCCGCGGTCCAGCAGGAGGACAAGAATGCCTAACAAACGCCGCCGGCTGACGGGCCGTGTCGTCAGCGACAAGATGGACAAGACCGTGGTCGTCGAGATCGAAGTCACCACGGCGCACAAACTGTATGGCAAGGTGATCCGCCGTTCGGAGCGCTTCCTGGCGCACGACGAGAGCAATGCCATCCCGGTCGGCAGCATGGTGCGCATCGTGGAAAGCCGCCCGCTGAGCCGCCGCAAGCGCTGGGTGGTCGAAACGGTCCTCGACCGGCCGACCGAAGCCGAAGCGGTCGCCGCCGAGATCCAGCATGAGCTGGATGCCGAGGAGTAGACCCCATGATCCAGCACGAATCCCGGATGAAGGTTGCCGATAACACCGGCGCGCGCGAAATCCTGGTGTTCCACCTCACGGGTGGCTCCTGGCGGCGCACGGCGACGGTGGGTGACATCGTCATCGGCACGGTCAAGTCGGCCGCCCCGCAAGGCGCGGTCAAGAAGAGTGAAGTCGTGCGCGCGGTGATCGTCCGCACGGCCAAGGAATACCGTCGCAGTGACGGCTCGTACATCAGGTTCGATGACAACGCCGTCGTCATTCTGGACGGTGAAACCCAGAACCCCAAGGGCACGCGCATCTTCGGGCCGGTGGCACGCGAGCTGCGTGACAAAGGCTTCATGAAGATCGTGTCGCTGGCCCCGGAAACGCTGTAGGGGAGCACGAAGATGGAACGGATTAAGAAGGGCGATACCGTCGAAGTGATCGCAGGCAAGGACATCGGCGAGCGGGGCGAAGTCCTGCGCGTCCTGTCCGGCGAACGCCGCGTGGTGGTTTCTCAGGTCAACATCGCCAAGAAACACCAGCGGCCCCAGCAGGCTGGGCGTGGTCAGATTCAGCCCGGCATTATCGAATTCGAAGCGCCGCTGGACCTGAGCAACGTGATGCTGGTCTGCACCCAGTGCGACAAGCGCACCCGGGTCGGCTTCCGCGTCAACGACGAAGGCCGCAAGGTCCGCGTGTGCCGCAAGTGCGGCGCTGACATTGACTGAGGCAGAGGCAAGCATGGCTAACAAGAATCTGCGGCTCAAGCAGCGCTATGCAGAAGAAGTCGTCCCCGCGCTGATGAAGGAATTCGGCTACGATAACAAGATGCGCGTCCCGCGCGTCCTCAAGATCGTGGTCAACATCGGCGTCGGCGAGGCCCTGGATAACCCCAAGGCCCTGGAGTTCGCGGTGGCGGACATGCGCGCGATTACCGGCCAGAACCCGGTGGTCACCAAGGCGCGCAAGAGCATCGCCACCTTCAAGCTGCGCGAAGGACGTTCCATCGGCGTCAAGGTGGACCTGCGCGGCGACCGGATGTGGGCAATGCTCGACCGGCTGTTCAACGTGGCGCTGCCCCGCATGCGTGACTTCCAGGGGGTCAACCCGGATGCGTTCGACGGGCGCGGCAACTACACGCTCGGCCTGCGCGAGCAGTTGATCTTCCCGGAAATCGAGTACGACAAAATCGACAAGGTGCGCGGGATGGAGATCACGATCGTGACCAACGCCCGCTCTGACGAAGAAGGGCGCCAGCTCCTGCGTCTGCTGGGCATGCCCTTCAGCCAGAATTAGTCACTAACCCCCCCGGCAATGCGGTTGTCCGTTTAGACACCCGCCGGGGCAGGAGGAGGTTGTTACAGGATGGCCAAGAAGTCCATCGTCACACGCGAAACACGTCGTAAGTACAAGGTCCGCGTGCGCAATCGCTGCCAGTATGTTGACCCGAACTCCGGTAAGGCGTGCGGGCGGCCGCGCGGGTATATGCGCCGCTTCGGGCTGTGCCGCATCCATTTCCGTGAAATGGCACTCCAGGGCAAAATCCCCGGGGTCGTCAAGTCAAGCTGGTAGAGGGGAGTTGCCTCCAATATGTACAGCGACCCGATTGCAGATATGCTCACGCGCATCCGGAACGCGATGCTGATCAACCAGAAGGCGACTCAGGTCCCGCTTTCCAAGGTCAAGATTGAAATCGCGCGCGTGCTGAAACAAGAAGGCTTCATTGAGGACTATGAGGTGGGGAGCGAATCCCCCGCCCCGATGATCCACGTCAAGCTCAAGTACTATGGCGACCGCCGTCACAGCCGTCCGGTCATCACCGGCCTGGAGCGTGTCAGCCGGCCCGGCCGCCGGGTCTATGTCAAGCGCGATGAACTGCCCTGGGTGCTCAGCGGGATGGGCATCGCCATTGTCTCGACTTCGCAGGGTGTCATGACCGCCGACGAGGCCCGCGTCAAGGGCGTCGGGGGCGAGATCCTCTGCAAGGTCTGGTAAGGGAAGGGCAAAGATCATGTCTCGTATTGGCAAGAAACCGATCGTCCTGCCTCCCAAGGTCGAGGTGACTATCGACCGCAACGAAGTGACGGTCAAGGGGCCTAAAGGCACCCTCAGCCAGCGCTTCAACCCGGATATCACCATCGCCCAGGAGGCGGGTCAGCTTGTGGTGACTCGCCCGACCGACCAGCGGAACCACCGCGCCCTGCACGGCCTGACCCGCGCCCTGCTCAACAACATGGTGGTGGGCGTCAGCGAAGGCTTCAAGAGCGTGCTGGAAATCGAAGGGGTTGGCTACAGCGCCGAAATGCGGGGCACGAACCTGGTGATGAAACTGGGTTTCTCCCACGACGTCGTGGTCGAACCGCCGGAGAATATGTCGTTCGCCGTCGAAGAGCGCGGTCGCGTTATCATCGTGAATGGCATCGATAAGCAGGCTGTCGGCCAGGTCGCGGCCAACATTCGTGCCTGGCGTCCGCCGGAGCCGTACAAAGGCAAAGGCGTGCGCTACAAGGGCGAATTCGTGCGCCGGAAGGCCGGTAAGGCTGGGAAGGCTAAGTAGTAAGCTATGGCTAACGCAAATGCGAAAAAAGAGGCGCGTCTGCGCCGCCATCGCCGGGTTCGCGCGCACGTCATTGGCACGGGCGAGCGCCCGCGCCTGAACGTGTTCCGCAGCGCCGAGCACATCTACGTCCAGATCATTGACGACAGCAAGGGCCACACCCTGGCGTCGGCCTCGACTGTCGACGGCGAAGTGCGTGGGCAACTGGAAGGCAAGAACAAGACTGAAGCGGCTCGCATCGTGGGCAAGACCATCGCCGAGCGCGCCAAGAAGGCGGGCATCACCTCGGTTGTCTTCGACCGCGGCGGCTGGCGCTATCATGGCCGGGTCAAGGCTTTGGCCGAGGGCGCGCGTGAAGGCGGGTTGGAGTTCTAGGAGACGCACATGTCAGGAAAACCTGGTGGTAATCGGGCACCTCGGCGCGATCGCCGCGAAGAAGAACGCGAAGAATTCGACGAGCGCGTCATTGACATCACCCGCGTGGCCAAAGTGGTCAAGGGTGGGCGTCACTTCGCCTTCCGGACCGTGGTCGTCGTGGGTGATAACAAGGGCAATGTAGGCATCGGGATTGGCAAGAGCCGCGGCGTGCCGGAAAGCATCCGCAAAGGCTCCGATCATGCCCGCCGCGTGATGGAACCCATCACCCTGGCCGGCACGACCATCCCGCACGAAGTCATCGGCAAGCACGGCGGGGCCAAGGTCCTGCTGCGCCCGGCCTCCCCCGGCACCGGCGTCATCGCCGGCGGCGGCGTGCGCGCCGTGCTGGAAGCGGCCGGCGTGCATGACATCCTGAGCAAGAGCCAGGGCAGCAACAACATCCTCAACGTGGCCTTCGCCACGCTGGATGCCCTCCGCCAGCTCAAGAACGTCCAGCAGGTCGCGGCGATCCGTGGCAAGAATCCGCAGGATGTCACCCCGTTCTGGCAGCGGAAACGGAGTGAGCAGGCATGAGCGAGAAAAAGATCAAGATCACGCTCGTCAAAAGCCCGATCGGCTATGACGTGCGCCAGAAGCGGACCCTGCACGCGCTGGGGCTGAACAAGATCAGCCAGTCCACGATCACGGCCAAGAATCCGGCCGTGCTGGGCATGGTCGAGAAGGTCAAGCATCTGGTTACCGTCGAGGAAGTAAACGATGAAACTGCATGACCTGCGTCCCGCGGAGGGCGCTAAAAAGAACAAGACCCGCGTGGGTCGCGGTATCGCCGCCGGTCAGGGCAAGACGGCCGGGCGCGGTACCAAGGGTCAGGGCGCGCGTAGTGGCCCGAACAAGGGAGCCTACTTTGAAGGCGGTCAGCTCCCGCTGGCCCGCCGTCTGCCCTTCAAGCGCGGGTTCAACAACCCCTTCCGTCTGGAGTACCAGGAAGTCAACCTGGACTCGCTGGCGGAGCGCTTCGAGAGTGGGGCCGAGGTTTCTCCGGAGACTCTGGCCGCCAAGGGTCTGCTTCGGGATGCCAAGCAGTTGGTCGTGGTCCTGGGGCGGGGCGAGCTGGACAAGAAGCTGAGCGTCAAGGCGCACCGCTTCTCCAAGAGCGCCGCCGCCAAGATCGAAGCGGCCGGCGGCAAGACCGAGAAGCTGCCCGTCTGGCTGACCGGGCCGTTCGTGACCGTCAAGAAGCTGCGCAAGGATCAGCTTGAGCTGCTCCTGGCCAAGCGGCAGGCGGCGCGCTAACTGCGGGATCGCCCGCGCTGCGGTAAACTCTCCCCGGCGTGCGGAGGGCGCGACCTGCGCCCTCCCCGCCGTGACCGTGTATCGTAGATCAGACTGAGGGGACACTCATGATCGAGGCACTGCGCAATGCATTCCGCCTCCCGGATTTGCGGAATAAACTGCTCTACACGCTGCTGATCCTGGTCATCTACCAGTTCGCAGCCCATGTCCCTGTGCCGGGCGTAAACCGGGATGCCCTGCAAGCGCTGTTCAACAGCGAAGGCGCGGGGCTGGTGAATGTGCTGAATATGCTGTCCGGTGGCGCGGTGCAGAACTTCAGCGTGATCGCCAACGGTGTGTATCCCTTCATCACCGCGCAGATCATCATCCAGCTCCTGACGCCGATCATCCCCGCGCTGGAAGCCATCTCGCGCGAGCCGGGCGGCCAGGAAAAGATGACCCAGTACACCTACTACCTGGCCATCCCGATGGCGGCGCTCCAGGCCTGGGGCCAGATCAACATCTTCACCAGCATGGCCGGCGGCCAGCAGATCATCGAAGGCTTCGGCCGCGATCCGCTGATCACCCTCTCGACCATCATCACCATGACGGCCGGCACGATGTTCGCCATCTGGCTCGGCGATCTGATCACCGAGCAGGGCATCGGCCAGGGCCTGAGCATCATCATCTTCGCCGGTATCGTGGCCAAGGTGCCGCATAACATCGGCCGCCTGATCCTCAACAGCGAGAACGTGCTGTTCAACGTCGCGGTCTTCGTGATCCTGACGATCGTCACGGTGCTGGTCATCGTGCTGGTCCAGGAAGGCATCCGGCGCATCCCGGTGCAGTACGGCAAGCGGGTGCGCGGGCGCAAGATTTATGGCGGCGGCAGCACCTACATCCCGCTGCGCGTCAATACCGCGGGCATGATCCCGCTGATCTTCGCCCAGAGCATCATCACCTTCCCGGCCATCATCGCCAATCTGTTCCCGGCGGGGGCCGTGGGCACCTGGATCAGCGATACCTTCGGCAGCCAGCGGGGCGCGACCTACTGGATCATCTACTTCATCTTCGTGGTCGGCTTCACGTTCTTCTACACGGACGTGATGGTCCAGAACCAGAAGCTGGGGGAGAACCTCCAGCGCCAGGGCGGCTTCATCCCCGGCCTGCGGCCCGGCAAGCGCACGCAGGATTACATCACCGGCGTGGTGCGGCGGATCACCCTGGTTGGGGCGCTCTTCCTGGGAATCGTGGCGGTGCTGCCTGGGATCGTGCAGTTCTTCAACAGCCTGCTGTTCCCAGGGTCGATCACCAACTACAGCGCCAATCCCGCGCTCGTCATCAGCAGCGCCGGGTTGATCATCGTGGTCGGCGTCGTGATCGATACCATGCGCCAGTTGGAAGCCCAACTCGTGATGCGCAATTACGACAGCTTCCTGCACTAACGTCGAGGTTTGTCCTGGAACAAGGGGCTTCAGCCCCTTGTTTCGGGGATACCTGGAATCAAGAAGGGGATTGGGCATGTATCTGGTGATGATGGGCGTGCAGGGGGCCGGTAAGGGCACCCAGGCCGCCGTGCTCAAGGACCGGCTGAACATCCCGCACATTACCAGCGGCGGGCTGTTTCGCGCCATGAAGGATCAGGATACGCCGCTGGCCCGCCAGGTGCAGGACATCATGGCCCGCGGCGATCTGGTGCCCGACGACGTGACCATCCAGATCGTACGGGAGCGGATCACCCAGCCGGACGCCAAAGCCGGGTTCATCCTGGATGGCTTCCCCCGGACGCGCCCCCAGGCCGAGGCGCTCGACGCGCTGATGGCCGACCTGGGCCAGCGTCTGACGGCGGTCGTCTTCCTCAGCATCAGCGACGAGGAAGCGGTCGAGCGGATCAGCGGGCGGCAGCAGTGCTCGCTGGATGAGAAGCACATCTATCACAAGCTGTACAACCCGCCCCAGGTGGCGGGCGTGTGCGACATCGACGGCGGCAAGCTGTTCACCCGCGAGGATGACCAGCCGGAGTCCGTGCGTAAGCGCATCGCCTCCTTTCACGAGAAGACCCGGCCGCTGCTCGACTATTACGCCGAACAGGGCCTGCTGGTGGAAGTCAGCGCGGACAAGCCGATCGAGGAAGTTACCGAGGGCGTCCTGCGCGTGTTGGAAAGCCGGTAATCACCCCGGCGGCACGGCAGTTGAGGGAGCAATGGCTGTTCATCTGAAAACCGCGGAAGAGCTGGAAATCATGCGCGAGGCCGGGCGGATCAACGCCATGGCGCTCGCCGCCATGCGCGATGCGGTGCAGCCTGGGGTGAGCACGCTGGCGCTGGACCAGATCGCGGCGGAAGTGCTGCGCAAGCACGGCTGTACCGGCGCGTTCGTGGGGTACCCACCCGGCAGCCCGCACCCCTTCCCGGCCACGATCACGGCCAGCATCAACCACGAGCTGGTGCATGGCATCCCGTCGGCGGATCGGATTCTGCAGGAAGGCGATATCATCAGCCTGGACTGCGGCACGATCTACCAGGGGTTCGTGGGCGACTCGGCCCTGACCGTGCCGGTGGGCAAAATCGCGCCCACCGTCCAGCACCTGCTGGATGTGACCGAGCGCGCCCTGTGGGTCGGGATCGAGCAGTGCAAGCTGGGCAATGAAACGGCGGACGTCTCCCGCGCGATCCAGAAGTACGTGGAGAGCCAGGGCTACAGCGTGGTACGGGAGTACACCGGGCACGGGGTCGGGCGGAGCATGCACGAAGATCCGCAGGTCCCCAACTGGTGGCCGCGCCGGGCCTTGCAGCGGGGCTGGCACAGCTATCCGCTCCAGGCCGGCATGACGTTCGCCATCGAGCCGATGGTCAATGCCGGGCGGCCGGAAACCCGGATGCTGGACGACCATTGGACCGTGGTCACGCGCGACGGGTCGTTGTGCGCGCATTTCGAACACAGTATTGCAGTCACCGAAGGCGAGCCTATCATCTTGACGATGTTCCCCTAGACTCGGGGGCGGGCTTCTGATAAAATGAAGCTTCACGTCTGTGGTGGACAAGCCCAGGACTGCACGCAGAGGATAGAATCATGAAAGTCACTACATCAGTCAAGCGGCGCTGCCCCAAGTGCAAAATCATCAAGCGCCACGGGCACGTGATGGTTATCTGCATCAATCCAAAGCACAAGCAGCGCCAGGGTTAAGGCTAGGGATCAGTCGCAATGCGTATTCAAGGTGTTGACCTACCCCGCGACAAGCGAATCGAAGTGGCCCTGCAGTATCTCTACGGGGTCGGCCCGACTCGCAGCAAGGAAATTCTGGCGAAAGCCGGTGTCAGCCCGGACGTCCGGACCAAGGACCTGACCGAGGCCGATACGAACGCCCTGCGTTCGGTGTTGGGCGAATATCATATCGAGGCAGACCTGCGCCGCGAGGTGCAGATGAACATCAAGCGGCTGATTGAAATCGGCTGCTACCGTGGTCTGCGCCATCGCAACCACCTGCCCACCCGCGGGCAGCGCACGAAGACCAATTCGCGCACCCGCAAGGGTCCCAAGAAGACCGTGGCCGGACGTGGCCGTCGGCGTGGGATGAAGAAGAAGTAGGCTCTCGTTTGCTGCTCTGCGCGGCGCTGGCGGTGCACCACGGCGGGCGCGACCGGCCTGGCTGGGCGGGTCGTCCCGCGGTACGCAACACCGCCCCGCTGCGTTTTGGCAGGCATGTAACAGCGCGCTCAAATCACCCTCAGGGGTGATTTGTAGTGCCAACCAACCTGTAGCTCATTACCTTTAGGATGGATGAGGCATGGGACGTACCAGAAAGCCGACCCCGGCGGGTCGCCGCGGTGCGGCGCAGCGCAAGGTCAAAAAGAATATCCCGTATGGGCAGGCGCACGTCCACGCCACCTTCAACAACACCATCGTGAGCCTGAGCGACCAGCAGGGCAACGTGATCTCGTGGGCCAGCGCCGGCACTTCCGGCTTCAAAGGCTCCCGCAAGAGCACGCCCTACGCGGCGCGGCTGGCAGCCCAGCGCGCCTCGGAAGTCGCCCAGGAACATGGGATGCAAGAGGTGGACGTGATCGTGAAAGGCCCTGGACCGGGCCGTGAAGCCGCGATCCGCGCCATTCAGGCCAGCGGCCTGAAGGTGCGCTCGATCACCGACGTCACCCCGGTGCCGCACAACGGCTGCCGGCCGCCCAAGAAGCGTCGCGTCTAGTCCCTTCAGACGCGCGGACACGCCCCGGCGTGTCACTGTAGTTTTGCAGTTTCGTTGACAACTCATCAAGCGGAGGATGACGAACACTCATGGCACGTTATAGTGGCCCTGTTTGTAAACTCTGCCGTCGCGAAGGTGAGAAGCTCTTCCTGAAAGGCTCCCGTTGCCTTTCTCCGAAGTGCTCCTTCGAACGGCGTTCATACCCCCCCGGCCAGCATGGCCGCGATGCGCAGTTCCGCCGTGGACGCGCCTCGAATTACGATCTCCAGCTGCGTGAGAAGCAGAAGGTTCGCCGGATTTACGGCGTCCTGGAACGTCAGTTCCGCCGCTACTTCGGCCAGGCGCTGCGTCGCCCCGGCCTGACCGGCTCGAATCTGCTCTCGATTCTGGAATCCCGTCTTGACAATGTCGTGTTCCGGATGGGCCTGGCCGAGTCGCGCAGCCATGCGCGCCAGCTCGTAATCCACGGGCATTTCATCGTGGACGGCCGCCGGACCAATATTGCCTCCTATCTGGTCGATCCGGGCCAGGTGGTGGCGGTCCGCGATGAAAGCCGCAACCGCCCGTACTTCCGGGAACTGCGCCAGGCGACGGAAGGCCGCGCCCCCGCGCCGGAGTGGCTGGAATTCGACTCGAACAAGCTCGAGGGCAAGGTGATCCGCGCCCCGCAGCGCAGCGACATCGACATGACGATCAACGAGCAGTTGATCGTGGAATACTATTCGCGCTAATCGGCGCGCCGGTGAGGGCAACCCGCCCACCGCCGGGCAGACGAAACACCTCTCAGCAGAGCAGGAGGGGGTTCTTTGACGAGCAATACCAGTAACACCATTGTACTGCCCAAGATCGAGGCGGATGCCAATACCCAGAACTACGGGCGTTTTCTGATCAGCCCGCTGGAAGGGGGCTATGGCATCACGGTCGGCAACGCGCTGCGCCGTGTCTTGCTGTCTTCACTGACGGGCGCATCGATCGCATCGATACGCATCTCCGATGTATCACATGAGTTTAGTGCGGTCCCGGGCCTGCGCGAAGATACGACCCAGATCATCCTCCAGGTCAAGCAGATCCGGCTCAAGCTGTATGACGTCGAGACGGCGCACCTGACCCTGGAAGTCCGTGGGGCGGGGACGGTCACGGCGGCGGACATCATCTGCCCGCCGGAGGTTGAGATCATCAACCCGGACCTGTACCTCTTCACTGCGGACAGTGACGATACCCACCTGGACATCGAGTTCACTGCCCAGGGTGGGCGCGGGTACAGCCCCGTGGACGAGCGTGAGCGTCTGGCCATCGGCGAGCTGCCGGTCGATGCGATCTTCAGCCCAATCCGCCGCGTCAACTACGACGTGGAACAGGCCCGTGTCGGCCAGCACACCAACTACGACAAGCTGATCCTGGAAATCTGGACGGATGGCTCCATCCGCCCGGAAGAAGCGATGAGCCAGGCAGCCCAGATGCTGATGAATCACCTGCGGATCATCGCCGGTGTCAGCCCGGAAACCTTCCTGGAGCCGGAGCCGTCGGAGGAGCCGGAGGAAAACGCCCGGCCTGAGCTGTACGACATGCCCATCGAGGCCTTGGACCTCAGCGTGCGCGTGTTCAACTCGCTCAAGCGGACCGGCATTACCACGGTCGGTGAGGTGCTGGAGATGCTGGAGCGCGGCCAGGACGCCATGCTTGCCATCCGCAACTTCGGCGAGAAGTCGCTGACCGAGCTGAAGCAGAAGCTCCGCGACAAGGGCTTCTCGGTCGAAGACACCGAGATCACGAACTAGGCTATCTCACAGAGTAGAGTGACACTATGCGACACCGTGTAGCTGGCAAGAAGTTAGGCCGCACCATGGACCAGCGGAAGTCCCTGCGGCGCAATCTGATGAACGAACTCTTCCGCCATGAGAAGATCGAAACCACCCGCGCCAAGGCCGATGCCGTACGCGGTGAAGTGGAGCATCTGATCACCGTCGCCAAGCGCGGCCTCAAGCACGAGGACCCGGCCCGGGGGGTGCATGCCCGCCGGATCGTGCTCTCCCGTCTGAACAACCGGGACTCCGTCCAGAAGGTGTTCGACGTGCTGGCTCCGCGCTACGAGAACCGGCCGGGTGGCTACACCCGGATTCTCAAGCTCGGCCTGCGTGAAGGCGACCGGGCCGAGATGGTCCTGCTGGAACTGGTGGACCGTCCCGAAAGCGAGTAAGCCGCCGCGCCGGTCATGACTCGCTACCGCGCCACGCTGGCCTATGACGGCACAGCCTACGCGGGCTTCCAGCGCCAGGCGGGCGATACGCTCACCATTCAGGGCGCTCTGGAGACCGCGCTGCGCCGGGTCAGCGGGCAGGCCGCGACCGTGATCGGGGCCGGACGGACCGATGCCGGGGTTCACGCCAGCGGCCAGGTCGTGGCCTTCGACGTGAGCTGGCGGCATCCGCCGGGCGACCTGTTACGGGCGCTCAACGCAACCTTACCAAGCGACATCGCGCTGCAAGCGATTGCCCCGGCGGGGGAGGACTTCCACCCCCGCTTCAGCGCCCGCAGCCGGACGTACGTCTACCGGCTGTACAACCGGCGTATCCGCCAGCCCCTGTGGGATCGGTTCACTTGGCGGGTGGAACACCGGCTGGACGTGGGAGCGATGCGCCAGGCGGCGGCCCTCCTGGTGGGGGAGCACGACTTCGCCACCTTCGGCCAGCCGCCGCGCGGCGAAAACACGGTGCGGGTGGTGTATGCCTCCACCCTGGCGCTGGACGCCCAGGACGCCGGCCTGATCCAGTACGAGATCACGGCCAACGCCTTCCTGAAGCGGATGGTGCGCAGCATCGTGGGGACGCTGGTGGAAGTCGGGCGCGGCGCGATGACGTTTACCGAGTTTGAAGCGGCCTTCCGGGCCGCGAACCGGAGTCTGGCCGGGCCATCGGCCCCGCCGATGGGCCTGACCCTGGTACGTGTGGATTACTGACGCGGGCGACGAGACGCCCCGCAGCGATGTGGAGTAGCGATTATGCGCATCAGAACCTATGTCACCAAGCCCGCCGAAGTCGAACGCGAGTGGTGGGTGGTGGACGCCAAAGGGCTAACGCTTGGGCGTCTCGCCTCGAAGATCGCGCCGATTTTGATGGGCAAGAACAAGCCCAACTATGCCCCGAACGTGGACAACGGCGATTTCGTGATCGTGATCAACGCCGAACACATTCACGTGACCGGCAACAAGTTGGACGAGAAGATGTACTACCGTCATTCGGGCTATCCGGGTGGGCTGAAGGAGCGGACCCTGCGGGAACTGCTCAACATCTTCCCGGATCGCGCGATCCAGGACGCGGTGGAGGGCATGCTGCCCCGCAATTCGATGGGCCGCAAGATGCTCAAGAAGCTGAAGATTTACGCGGGCGCCACGCATCCGCATGAGGCGCAGCAGCCCAAGCAGTTGGAACTGTAAGAGGGAGCCAGTATGTCAACCCAGTATTTCGAAGGCGTTGGACGCCGCAAGACCTCAACCGCCCGCGTGCGCGTCTATCCCGGTGGCAACGGCAGCTTCGTGATCAACGACAAGCCGGCGGAGGAATTCCTCTCCCGTGAGGAAGACCGTTCGCGTGCCATTGAGCCGCTGCGCGTTGTTGGCATGGAGAAGTCGTTCAACATCACCGTGCACGTCAACGGCGGCGGGATCACCGGCCAGGCGGACGCGATCTGCCTGGGCATGGCCCGCGCCCTGGTCAAGATGGACCCCGAACTGCGCAGCACCCTGCGCGGCCAGGGCGATCTCCTGACCCGCGACCCGCGCGAGAAGGAACGCAAGAAGCCCGGTCTCAAGCGCGCCCGCAAGGCCCCGACCTACACCAAGCGTTAAGGTCCCCGGCTTGCCAGCCGCACGAGTCGACACAAGGGCACGGCCTTTCCCGTGCCCTTTTTGCGTTGAGGCGACAGTCGGCGGTTCGCAGTTCACAGTCGTAGGGACGACCGCCGGTCGTCCCTACACCCGTCCGCAGCGTTACCGGATCAAATTGGGAACTCTCATCCAATCCCCGACGTCTCGCGCGGCCGACTCTCGACCCGTCTCGAGGATCAATTGGCGCTAACTTGACGCATATTGGGCGGTTCGCGAACCGCCCTTACACGACCCCAATCTGCCGGGAATCAGATTCGCGCGGCGTCGCCTCGTTGATCTGCGAAACCTCGACCATTCCGCCGCGACCAATCGTCGTTTTCCCTTGCGCGCGGGGCCGAATCCACCGACAATAGGCCGGGTTGCTGGCTTTTACTGTCGACTGTCTACTGTCTACTGACGACTCCCTATGCCTGATTACGCTGACTTCCTCGAAGACGAGCCAATCGAAGCCTACTGTGTCCGCTGCCGCGACACCATCGAGATGGAGGAGCCGCAGCCGGTCTGGACGCGCAAAGGTTCCCCCGGCACGCGCGGCTTCTGCCCGGTGTGCGGCTCGACCGTGTTCCGCATGGGCCGCACCGACGCGCACCGCGAGATGAAAAAACCCGCCCCGGTGCGGGTCGTGGATGGCCCGACCCCGGCCCCCGGACATCATTCGGCCGGACGGCACGCGGCGGGCAGCGCCAGCCATGCCACCTATATCGCCGTCGCCAGCGCCGATGCCGTGTTCGCGCACCGGCTGGCCGACGACCTGGCCCACATGGGCATCCCGACCTGGCTGCCGCGCGCCCAGGGGGAGGCTGTGGCCTGGGCGGGCGGGGTGCATCCGGCCCTGGAGGAGTGCACGCGGCTGCTGGTGATCCTGACGCCGGGGGTGCTGGCCGACGAGGCGGCCCGCGCGGCGTGGGGCTTCTTCCGGGAGCGGCGCAAGCCGATCGTGCTGGCGGTCAGGGAGGGGATGGATGTGCCGGACGAGCTGCGGCGCGCCCGGCGGGTGGATTTTCGCGGCGACTACCGGCCCGCCCTGCGCGAGCTGGTGCAGGCTTTGGGGGAGTAGGGGATGGGTTACTGGGTTCGCGGTGGCTGCGTGCCTCGTTTTGACCATGAACCAATCACTACCAACCAATGACTGCCTTCTCTGACTCACTCCTTCTCATCCTTTCCGCCGTGATGGTCGGCGCGGTGATCGGCGCGTGGGTGGCGACCCTGCGGCTCTTCACGGCGCGCATGGGCGGGGCGCGCCTGCCGGTGTGGCTGCCCTGGATCGTCATGCCGCTGTTCGCGCTGATCGGCCTGGTGGCGGTCGCCAGCCAGATCATCACGTCCAGCACCAGCCTGATCGGGACAGCCTCGGTCGAGCGCGGCGCGGCCATCTTTCTGAGCCTGCTGGTCAGCCCGGTCTGGATTGGCAGCGCGCTGCTGGCCGGACTGGGCATGCTGCTCCACTACGGCCTGGATGGGCTGCTGGGGCTGTTCCGGCTGCGCGAGGCCGTCCAGGAAGGGCTGGCACTGGGGATTCGCGCTGCCTGGGCCACGATCGGGCTGCTCGGCCTGTTCTTTGGCCTCCAGGCGGCCCAGATCGGCGCGGCGACTCAGGCCGCGATCGCCAGCCGGATCGTGCTCCAGGGCGGGGCGGGCCAGGCCCTGCTCGTCGCGCTGGCGATCATGCTGGCCGGGCTGACCATGATCGCCCCGGCCGTGCTGGAGCGCGAACTCACGCTGCCCCCCTCGGAATGATCCCCCCGGCCTTGAGGCAATTTTGAATGTTAAATTTTGAATTTTGAATTGAAGACAGACTACCCGTCTTTCAATTCAAAATTAAGCATTCAAAATTCAGAATTGGCTTTTCTCGCGGTGCCGGCGCAGCGCCCGCGCGGGATTACAATGATCGGCGTGTATTGGTGCTCCGAAAGGGAAAAAGTGTAAGGGATGCAGGTCCGACGTGGATTTGTGGTAAGTGTGTGGATTGCGATCGGGCTGGTGCTGGGGCTGGCCGGCGCGCCGGCTTACGCCGCGCCGCCCGCGCAGACGACCCCGCTGGCTCAGATCGCGCGCTCGCTGGATGGCAATATCTCGGTGCGGCTGCCCCAGGGATGGATGTCTCAGAATACGGCCGCGTCGATCTTCACCTCGGCCCTGGCCTTTGGCGATACGGCCGCTTCGCTCCAGGCCATCCAGAACTCCCTGACCGGCGCGGCCGATGCCTTGCCCGGCGCCGCCACGCTGATCAACGGCGTGATCGCCCTCGTCAACCCGCAGCTCACCGCCGGCTTGAGTTCCGACCTGGCGATCAACGCCCTGCTGCAAGGCATCATCCAGGATCAGGCCGCGATTGGCGGGCAGGTCACCGAGCAGCAGTCCCTGCTGCTGGGCGGGATGTATCCGGCATCGCTAATCGTGGTCGCCAACCAGGCCCAGAACGCCAGCGGGATCGTGGTCGTGTTCCAGACCCAGTTGGGGATCGGCGAGGCCATGATCGGGGCCAGGCCCACCCTGAACTACCAGACCAACCGCCAGTTGATGCTGGATGTGCTCAACAGCATCCGCATTCCCGGCGAGGCGGCGAATAGCCTGCCTGCCGCGCCCACCGCCGTGCCCGTCCAGGCCCAGCCCGCCCAACCGGCCCAGGGGCAGACCGCCGCGGCGACCCGGCTGGCCTCGATCCGGCTGCCGGAGGGCTGGGTTTCCCAACAGGCGGACGTGGACGGCTTCAGCGAGCTGACTGCGTTCAGCGACAACCCGGCCAACATGCAGATGGTGCTCGATCTGGTCGCCAACGGCGGCGACATGGGCGCCTTCCGGGGCATCGCCGGGATTCTGGGGGTGGTCGACCTCAGCCAGGCGGGCAACGCGGCTCCGGAGACGTTTGTCGCGCCGCTGATGGCCCAGCTCGTCGCCAGCGTGCAGGGCGAGAGCGTCCAGATCGTCGAGGCGGCCCAGGATCACACCTTCGGCGGCCGGTACGCGGGCCAGCTCGCCCTGACCAGCCTGGGCTACCTGGGGGTGCTGTCCGGCGGCGGGCAGATCGCGGTGGTGATGATCGTGACCGATGCCCTGGAAACCAACCAGGCTCAGATGATGGCCCTGCTGGAGACGATCCGCATCCCGGCCGAACCTGCGGCGGTAGAACAGCCGGCGGCGGGAGAACAGCCGGCGGCGGGCGGCGCGGCGATGCTTGCTCCCTACCGCAACCCGGACGGGATCCTGTCCTTCGACCTGCCGGAGGGCTGGCTGACGCTCGATTTCGCCGCTGCCCAGAACGTCCTGGCCTATGGCGACAGCAACGACGCGGCGGTGAGCCGTCTGGCCTCGGCCCGGCCCGATCTGGCGGCGGAGACTCCCCTGACCGGCCGGGGTGGGCTGATCATCCTGTACACCCTGGCGGAACTGGAACTTGACCCGGCCAACCCCGATCTGGGGCCGCTGATGGCGGGTGTGATCCAGGGCGCGCAGGGCCAGGGCTACCGGGTGGTCGAAAACGCCCAGCCGCTCAGCGGGGTGGGCAGCGCCGGACTGATCAGTCTGATCGCGGGCACCGAGCAGGGCTACGTGGCGCTGGCGGTCTTTGGCGACCGGCTGGCCTACATCACGGCCACCAGTATGCCGGGCGATTTCCAGGCCAGCCGCGATCTGCTGCTGCAAATCGTCCAGTCGGTGCGCGTCCCGGCGGAGGAAGCCGCGCCCTCCGGCGGCGGGTTGGGTGGACTGCTGCCGTCCGGCGGCGGCGCTTCGCCCACCGCGACCCCGCCCGGCCTGGGTGGGCTGAAGTAGCGAGCCTTCGGCGCGGGGCGTTCACTCGAACGCCCCGCGTGGTTTTCATTCCGATCATCCGGTCGGGTAACGCCCCGCTGGAAGACGTGCGCGGTATGGCCGCCAGGGACTCAATGATCCTTTGCAAATCAATCCGGCAACGGGATCGCTACGCCGCGCCGGACGACCGGCCGGTCGGGGGATGCGGGGACTTTGCGGCGGGCGTACGCGGCCGGATTTTCGCCCATCGCGGCCGCCGTGATCGGGCAGCCCGTGTCCGGTATCTTCCCGGCTTCCCCGGCAGGTGGGATCGTTTCCAATCCAAACAGCATGTAAAACACCCATAAAGTCTCATAAGGCAGGCCGAATCGGGCAAGTTGTACGATTCGATTTTACGGTATTGCTCTATATTTTCCGGCCAGTCTTCCTATAATGGGATTCATTGTCCGTATATGGGGGGCTGGCGCGGGTGACCGCCCAGACACAATGTAGAAAGACTATGGATCCACAAGCCGGGGCGAAGCCTCACTTTTCCGTCGGACGCCTGCTTTTCGGGCATCCGCTGCAAACGAAAGACCTTCCACACCAGGCCATCAGCCGGCCCGTCGGCCTGGCGGTGTTCGCATCTGACGCGCTCTCTTCCACGGCCTACGCCACCGAGGAAATCCTGATCATCCTCAGCCTGGCGGGCGGCGGCGCGGCGCTGTTTGGCATCTCCATCCCAATCGCGATCGCGATCGCGATCCTGCTGGCGATCGTGACGGTCTCCTACCGCCAGACGATCTACACCTATCCCAACGGCGGGGGCGCGTACATCGTCGCCCGCGACAACCTGGGCGAGCTGCCGGCCCAGATCGCCGGCGCGGCCCTGCTGACCGACTACATCCTGACCGTCGCCGTGAGTATCTCCTCCGGCGTGGCCCAGATCACTTCGGCCTTCCCCAACCTGCTGCCCTATCGCGTCGATCTGGCGGTGGGGGTGATCGTGATCATGGCGATCGTCAACCTACGCGGGGTGAAGGAAAGCGGACGCATCTTCGCCATCCCCACGTATTTCTTCCTGGGGATCATGGCCCTGACGCTGATCGTTGGCTTCATCCGCATGCTGACCGGCACCCTGACGCCCGTGACCGGCGTGGAAGCCCTCCAGCACCAGGTGCTCGAACCCCTGACGGTGTTCCTGGTGCTGCGCGCCTTCTCCAGCGGCTGCACGGCCCTGACCGGGATCGAGGCCATCTCCAACGGCATCACGGCTTTCAAGAAGCCACGCAGCCATAATGCGGCCGTGACCCTGATCTGGATGAGCAGCATCCTGATCGTGCTCTTCCTGGGGATCACGATCATGGCCCACCAGATCGAGGCCCAGCCCAGCGAAGTCGAAACCGTTATCTCCCAGATCGGGCGCGCCGTGTATGGCGGCGAGAGCGTCTTCTATCTGCTGACCCTGGCCGGGACGGCGCTGATCCTGCTGATGGCCGCCAATACCAGCTACGCGGACTTCCCCCGCCTGGCTGCGCTGGCTGCCCGCGATGGCTACCTGCCTCGCCAGCTCACCTTCCGTGGGGGGCGGCTGGTCTTCTCCTGGGGTATCGTGATCCTGTCCGTGCTGGCGGCGCTGCTGGTGATCCTGATGGATGCCCGCACCACCGCCCTGATTCCGCTGTACGCCATCGGCGTGTTCCTGAGCTTCACGCTGTCCCAGTCGGGCATGGTCGTCCACCTGTGGCGGGTGAGCAAGCTCAAGCCCGGCGAGACGATGCAGGGCCTGGAAACGACGCTGGAGTACGACGCGCACTGGCGGAAGAAGATCGTCATCAGCGCGATCGGCGCGTTCGTGACCGGCATCGTGATGATCGTCTTCACCGTGACCAAGTTCACCAGCGGCGCGTGGTTCGTCGTGCTGCTCATCCCGGCCCTGGTCTTTGTATTCAGCCGCATCCACAACCACTACCAGGACGTGGCCAGATCGTTGAGCCTGGCCGGCAAGAAGCCGGACGTCCAGTCCCGGCCCGTGCAGACCCTGATCATGATCGACGATGTCCACCGCGAGACGGTGCGGCTGGTGGACTTCGCTAAGTCGCTGGGGCATCCCTGGCGCGCCATCCACGTGGCGATCAACCCGGAAAAGGCCGAGATCGTCAAGCAGAAGTGGAACGAGCGGATCGGGGAGGGCGAACTGATCATCCTGGAGTCGCCCTACCGGCTGCTGTCGGAGCCAATCACCGAGTACCTGCTTGAGCTTCAGGAGCAGAACCCGGACAGTTTCATTCACGTCGTGCTGGGCCACCTGGCGATGGATACTTTCTGGGAGCAGACCCTGCACCAGAACACGGCCCTGATCTTCAACCTGTCGCTGAGCCGCTTCGATAACGTGGCCGTGACCATGATCCCCTTCCGGATCAACCGCCAGAACGGCAAGCACGCTCCCGCCGAATCGGCCCAGTCCGCCGGGGCCGCGCGCTGACCTGAAGCGAGTCCAGCCGGTGTAATCCACCAGAGGGAGCGTTCCAGCGCTCCTTTTTGGTTGGAGACCGGGGCCAACCGTGCTAAGATTTGAGTGTGCGTGGTTTGTGGCGAGGGGTATATGATGGAACACCTGAATGGCGATCGGTTGATGAGCTACGTCCGCGCCCTGGCCGACGAGATCGGCCCGCGCCCGGCGGGACATCCCCAGGAGGAACTGGCCCGCGAGTACGTGCGGCGCATCCTGGCCGAGCAAGGTCTTGCGCCGGAAGACATCGAGTCGATTCCGTTCCCCACGCCCGATACCTGGGGATACATGACCACCCTGCCGACCCTGCTGACCCTGCTGACCAACCTGCCCGGCCGGACCGGGCTGCTCAACCGGCTGACCGGCGGCGCGATTGGCGTGCTGTCGGCCGTGGCCCTGTGGCTGGGAATCGGCGGCCAACGCCAGCCGCTGGCCTTCCTCACCCCCCGCCGGCCGAGCGCGACCCTGGTGGCGCGCCTCCCCGCCCGTGGGGAAAAGCGCCAGACCGTCGTCCTGGTCGGCCACGTGGACTCCAACAAACAGCGCGTGCTGTTCGCCCCGCCGGTCAAGCGTCTGCTGCGCTGGAGCGGCACGGCCTCGATCGCCGTCGTGGCCCTCAACGCCGTGGCCCAGCTCCTGGGCCTGGAGAAGCTGCGCCGCCTGACCACCCTGGGCCTGCTTGGCTCGCTGGGAGTTCTGCTGGCCGACGAGGTGCAGGACTTCGTGGACGGGGCCAACGACAACGCCAGCGCCGTGGCCTGCCTGCTGGGGCTGGGGGCGCGGCTCCTCGCCGAGCCGCTGGAGCATACCGAGGTCTGGCTGGCCTTCACCGGCGCGGAGGAGGTCGGCGACGTGGGGATGCACGCCCTGTTGGACGCCCACGGCGAGGCCCTGCGCGACGCCTACTTCCTGGATTACGAGATGGTCGGGGCCGGGCAGCTTGCCTACGTCAGCGATCACGGCCTGTCCGCTTTCAACCGCTACCGCCCGGACGCCGAATCGGTGGCCTGGGTGGAAGAAACCGCGCGCCGCTTCCCGGAATTTGGCGTGACCGGCCAGCCGATGGTGATCGTGGAAGAGGTTGGCAGCCTGCGCGGGCGGGGCTTCAAGGGGCTGTGTCTGGCCGGGGTCGGGCAGGATGGCTGGCTGGTCAACTGGCACCGCTACAGCGACCACAGCGGCAACATCGAGCCGGCGGCCCTGGAAAAGGCGGCCCGCTTCGGCTGGGCCATGCTCCAGACGCTCGACGGCAAGGCCTGAAAACGGCGGTCAGCCATCCGCGATCAGCGAAAGATACAGGCCGCCTGGCAGACGCCAGGCGGCGTGCCGTTTCGACGCTGCCATTTGGGCAGAGCTTTTTCCGCGGTTTTCCTTTGCGCTCCCGGCGTTTGGGCGGTTCCATCCGCTTTTGGCGTGCCCGCGACCAAAACAGCGCGGGCGCGCTATAATCGCGCTTCTGGTTTGTTCCGATGGAGAGACCTGCATGAAACGTGCATTGATTACGGGTGGGGCCGGGTTCATCGGCAGCCACCTGGCCGAACACCTGCTGTCGGAAGATTACGCGGTCACGATCATCGACAACCTGTCCACCGGCCGCTTTGAGAACATCGCTCACCTGGAAGATCATCCCCGCTTCCATTACGCCATCGAGGACATCCGCAGCCAGGCGGTGATGGATCGTCTGGTCAGCGAATGCGACGTGATCTACCACCTGGCGGCGGCGGTGGGCGTTTTTTCGATCGTGTCCAGCCCGATCGATACCCTGGAAATCAACGTCGACGGGACGCAGGTCGTGCTCCAGACCGCGCGCCGCTACCGGCGCAAGGTGCTGATCGCCAGCACCAGCGAGGTCTACGGCAAGGGCATCAAGGTGCCCTTCAACGAGGAAGACGACCGCGTGCTCGGCCCGACGACCAAGAGCCGCTGGAGCTATGCCGCCAGCAAGGAGCTGGACGAGTTCCTGGCCCTGGCCTACTACCGCGCCGTGCAGCTCCCGGTGGTGATCTTCCGCCTGTTCAACACGGTCGGACCGCGCCAGGTGGGCCACTACGGGATGGTGCTGCCGCGCTTTGTGCGCTGGGCGCTCAGGGGCGAGCCGATCCAGATTTTCGGCGACGGCCAGCAGTCGCGCTGCTTTGGCAACGTCAAGGACGTGATTGAGGCCATCTACCGGCTGGAAAACACCCCCAGCGCGGTGGGCGAGGTCTTCAACATCGGCAACGCCGAGGAAATTACCATCAACGACCTGGCTAAACGCATTTTGGAGCGTACCGGCAGCAATTCGCCGGTCGTGTACGTGCCCTACGAAAAAGCCTATGAGCCGGGCTTCGAGGACATGCGCCGCCGCGTGCCGGACACGTCCAAGATCACCCGCTTCACCGGCTGGGAGCCGACCACGAATCTCGATCAGACCATCGACCAGATCGTGGATTACTTCCGCACGCATGGCGAGTGATATACTGAAGCCGTCAGCAATCAGCTTTCAGCGGTCAGCGAAAAGCGGGCCGCGGCCGGGGAATCGATAGCCGAACGGGGCCGTTCTGGCCGCCGAGCTGCCATCCATCGCGCTAGAAACTGACGACTGAGAACTGGCGACTGTGAACTGACGACTCCAAGGAGCCTGATATGGCCCAACCCAAACGCCACCCGCTGGCACTGCCCCCCGAGGCCCTGAGCTACCGGTGCAGCGCCGAGCAGTTTCCTTTCAAGACCACGGCCGAACTACCCAGCATGCGCGAGATCATCGGCCAGCCGCGCGGCGTGCGCGCCATCGAATTCGGGATCGACATGGGCAGCGCCGGGTACAACATCTTCGTGATGGGCCCGCGCGGCACCGGCCGCCTGACCGCCATCGAGCGCTTCATCCAGGCCCGCGCCAGTGACGACCCCGTGCCGGACGACTGGCTGTACGTCCACAACTTCGACCTGCCCCACCAGCCGCGCGCCCTGCGCCTGCCGGCCGGCCAGGGCCGCGCCTTCGTGGATGACCTGCGCGCGGTCGTCGGCCGCCTGAGCACCGAGATTCCGCGCGCCTTCGAAGCCCAGACCTTTCAGGAAGCCGTCCAGCACATCAAGCGCGAGCTTCAGGTCAAGCGCGACGCGATCTTTGCCCGCGTCCAGGCTTTGGCGGCGGAAAAAGGCTTCGTGATCCGCAGCACCCAGGGCGGGCTGATGCTGGCCCCGGTCAAGCCCGACGGGCAGACGATGACCCCGGAGGAATACGAAGCCCTGACCGAGGCCGTCCGGGCCGACCTGGAGCAGCGCCGCCTGGGCCTGGAAGACGATCTGACCGGCTCGCTGCGCGAGTCGTCCGACCTGGAGGAACTGGCCCAGGCATCCTTCCAGACGTTGCGCCGGGAGGCCACCACCGGCGTGCTGGAAGGCCAGCTCAAGCCCCTGCGCGGCAAGTACGACTCCTTCCCGGCGGTGGGGGCCTACCTCGACCGGATGATGCAGGACATCCTGGATCACATCGAGGACTTCGAGGCCGGCTCCAGCCCTCAGCCGGAGGGCGGGGAAGCGGCGGACGCACCCGCCGAGGCGAGCGACGGCGCGGCGGGCAGCATCGACGGCCTGAGCCGCTACGAGGCCAACCTGCTGGTCGATCACGGCGCGACGACGGGCGCGCCGGTCATCGTGGTCACCCTGCCCACCTATCAAAACCTGATCGGGCGGATCGAATACCGGGTGCAGTTTGGGGCGCTGACCACGGACTTCACCATGATCAAGCCCGGCGCGCTGCACCAGGCCAACGGCGGCTTCCTGGTCGTCCGCGCCCTGGATATCCTCCAGCAGCCCTTCGCCTGGGAAGCGCTCAAGCGCGCCATCAACTCCGAGCAGGTGTGCATCGAGGAGCCGGAAAGCAGCAAGGCCAGCGTGGTCACCACCCAGATGCTGGAGCCGGAGCCGATCCCGCTGCGCCTCAAGGTGATCATGCTGGGCAGCCCGATGCTGTACTACTCGCTCTTCGATTCGGAGGAGGACTTCCCGGAGCTGTTCAAGGTCAAGGCCGATTTCGCCGCCACGATGGACCGCGACGGCGACTCCGAGGCCCAGTACGCGGCCTTTGTCGCCACGCGCTGCCACGAGGACGGCCTGCCCCATTTCACGGCGGCGGCGGTCGCGCGCGTGATCGAGTTCGGGGCCAAGCTGGCCGAGGATCAGCACTACCTCAGCACCCGCTTTGGCGAGATCACCGACCTGATCCGCGAGGCGGCCTACTATGCCCGCCAGGCCGGGCGCGAGGTCACCGGGCCGGAGGACGTGGTGCGGGCCATCGACGAGCGCCGCTACCGCGGCAACCTGTACGAGGAGCTGAGTCACCGCCAGATTCTGGACGATTTCGTCATCGTCGAGACCCAGGGCCAGGCCCCCGGCCAGATCAACGGCCTGACGGTCATGCAGTTGGGCGATCATGTCTTCGGCCAGCCGTCCCGGATCACGGCCCGCGTCTACATGGGCCAGGGGGATGTCGTCCAGATCGAGCGCGAGGTCAACCTGACCGGCCCGATCCACGACAAGGGCCTGCTGACCCTGCGCGGCTACCTGGGCAGCCAGTACGCCCTCGACTTCCCGCTGACCTTCTCCGCCAGCCTGACCTTCGAGCAGAGCTACGGCGGCGTGGAGGGCGACAGCGCCTCCAGCACCGAGCTGTACGCGCTGCTCTCCGCCCTGTCCGGCTATCCGATCCGCCAGGACCTGGCCGTGACCGGCTCGGTCGACCAGCGCGGCGTGGTCCAGCCGATCGGCGGCGTGACGGAGAAGATCGAGGGATTCTTCCAGATCTGCAAGGCGCGCGGGCTGACCGGCACGCAGGGGGTCTTGATCCCCAGGGCCAACCAGCGTAACCTGATGGTAAGCGACGAAGTCGCGGCGGCGGTCGAGGCCGGGCAGTTCCACGTCTACGCCGTCGAAACGATCGACCAGGGCATCGAGCTGCTGATGGGGCACCCGGCCGGAACGCGCCAACCGGACGGGGCCTATCCCCCAGACTCGGTGCACCGTGCCGTTGAAGACCGTTTGCGCGCCCTGGCGGAAGGGGTGCGCCAGTATACCGCCCCGTCCGTGCACGTCTCAGGGCGGTAAGGGTCCCGGACGCGGTAGTGGCGGACAACCCGCCAGGACCGGTCGGCAGGGCCAACGTTTGGGAGGGAGGCAGGCATGACTCGTTACACACTGTTGGATTTGCTCGGCACGCGGCAGATCTCCGGCGAAACGGAGCGACAGTTCGTGGATTACTGCCTGTGGGAGCAGGCCGTCAAGGCCTGTGTCGCGATTCTGGAGCAAACCGGGATGACGCCTCTGGCTCAGGAGCTGGCCGCCGCCCAGGATACGACGGCCCTGCTGATCACCGCCCACCGGGTGGCCCGCCAGGCCCGCCGGGCCGGGCTGGGGGTGATGCCCCTGGCCGCCGTGCAGGGCATGGCCGCCGAATTGGAGCAGCTCATCCACGCGGCCCGGCCGGGCGAGCTTGACTCGGACGCCGTGTCGTTCCACGCGGCGCGGCTGGCCGGGTGGGCCGGCTGGGTGCGCAGCAGCTTCCGCACCGGGGTCTTCAAGTCCAACGCGGAAGACGCCGCCTATGCCGAGCAGCTTCAGCGCCTGATGCGCCTGATGGGCGTGGCCGGGGTTTAGTGGCCGGGATGGACTGTCATCCCTATCCCCCGGCCCCTTTCCCCGTAAACGGAGAAAGGGGAGAGGCGACTCAAGTCCCTTTCCGCTTGCGGGGAGAGATTTAGGGAGGGGTTGCGCACGCGCAAAAACAAGTGCGAAATTGCATAACAGCCTCCACAAGCTGCCGCTTCGGATTGGCGTGATGCCTGCCAGGTGGCGCTGTTTCGCGCCGAAGACTATCCCAACCTTTCCCATTGAGTGGGTTTGTTTGTGATGGGTTTCCCATGGTGTGAGTAAAATCAGCCGCGCATGCTGGCAGTCGAAGCGGCAGGCGGCAGGCGAAAACCGGGTACGGATCGGGATGCTGACCCGGACGCGCGGTTTTGCCTCTGGCTGATCGCTGAGAGTTGATTGCCGGCCGCTTCTTTCCGGACCGCCTGAAGAAAGACACCACACTCGATGAAGATTCTGTTTGTCGCGCCGCTGCACTTCCCGGAGGAGCTGGCGAAGGCCCAGGCCGCCACGCCGCCCGGCCAGCCACGCCCGCTTTTCCCGCCCAGCATGGCCCAGCACTTCTACGAGAAGGCCCTGCGCGCCCAGGGCCACGAGCTGTTCGCCTTCTACCGCAGCCAGGGCGTGCTGCCCGGCATGGGCCGTCTGGGCGAGCGCCGGCTCGTGCGCGGGGTCTCGCAGGTGCTGCCCCACTTCAACCCCGATTACCGCCTGCGCAACACCCGCCTGCTGGAGATGGCCCGCCGGATCAGGCCGGAGCTGGTCTACGTGACCGGCGACAACGAGGTGATCTACCCGGAGACTCTGGCCCGGATCAAGGCGGAGACGGGCGCGATCCTGGTCTACTTTTGCGGGACGTCGCCGATGGTCTTCAGCCACCGCAACGAGCAAAAGGCGGCCCCGATCTACGACCTAGTGCTGGCCAACGACTACTACCATGCCATCCAGTGGATGGAGATGGGCGCGCCGCGCTTCATCAACCCGCCCGGCGTCGGGATCGACCCGGAGTTCCATTACCCGCGCGACCTCACCGGCGAGGAGCGCGCCGCCTACGCCTGCGACGTGACGTTCGTCGGCACGCTGGCCCCGGATCACCTGTACAGCCGGCGCGTCAAGGCCCTGGAGGCCCTGCGCGATTTCAAGCTGGGCATCTGGAGCGTGCATCAGGTGCCGGAGTCGCTGCGGCCCTACGTGCGCGGGCGCGTCCTGGGCGGGGACATGCTGCGGGTGCTAACCGGGGCGACCATCGCCTTCAACGCGCATGGGGACTTCGTGTTCTACGGCGGCAACATGCGCCTGTTCGAGATCGCCGCCGTGGGGGCCTTCCAGATCGCGGACGACCTGCCGGGCGTGCGCCGGTGGTTCACGCCGGGGCAGACCATCGAGACCTTCCGCGATCCGCGCGACCTGGCCGAGAAAGTCTCATACTACCTGGCGCACCCGGAAGACCGGCAGCGGATCGCGGCCGCGGCGCGCCAGCACGTGCTGGCCCGGCATACTTACACCCAGCGCGCCGCCGCGCTGATGGACATGGTGGCGGCGATCCAGGCGGGCACGGCCCGCCCCGTCCCGGAGCCGTAAACAAGCGTCGAAGCGGCAGGCGAAAACCGGGTGGGATTGGATGTGCCTCCCGGCCTGCCACACGACGCCAGACTGCCTTTGTCTCCGGCTGACCGCTGATCGCCTATTTCCGGCGCGTCAGCGGCGCGACGGTGCGCTCCGCCGCCGAATCCGCGATCAGGGTCGCCAGGCGGCGCTGGCGCGTCTCCTCCTGTTTGGCGCTCATCACCCAGCGAATCGCCGTGCGGCGGTACCAGGCCGATTGGGCCTGGAAGAAAGCCCAGGCGGCCGGGTTGGCCTGCACCTGGGCGGTGTAGACCGCTTCCAGTTCGTGGGCGGGCTGCTCGTAGGTATACACGCCGGAGCGTTCCGCGCTGCGTGCCTCATACGCGGCCAGCCCGGCCGGGTGCATCCGGCCCTGGGCGGTCAGTTCCCCGACTCGCTTGATGTTGACGTTGCTCCAGGTACTGCGCTTCTGGCGCGGCGTGAAGCGGTTTGTGTAGCTAACGTCGTCGATCCGCTGGCGCACCCCATCGATCCAGCCAAAGCACAGCGCCTCGTCGACCGACTCCGGGTAGGTGACGCTTGGCTTGCCGCTACCGATCTTGTAGAAGCCGATCCAGAGTTCCCTGGCGGTTGCGTGGTTCGCCTCGAACCAGGCTCGCAGGTCGGCGGGGGTGGGGAAAAAGAGAATGTCCATTGGGCGCTCAAGACAAGGTCTAGTCTGACGGCACAAATGTTCTATTGCGGACTGATTATCTCATGAAGTGCCGGATTTGACAAGCAGGCGCGCCATACCTCACAGGGCAATCGCATCCAATCGTAAGAAACATCTCACCACAGAAGGCAAATAAGTTCGCCAGCCTTTGATTCGCGGTTTCGGTGGTGCCGGTTTTTCTGTTCTCTGCGTTTTTCCTTGGCGTTCTTGGCGTTTTGGCGGTTCGTTTTGTCTTTGATGCGATTGCCCTGCTGCGCCTCACGCAACCCGGCCGCGCGGATGGATCGCGCCGGGCGTAGATGGCGTCGGTGCGCAAGGGGGCCGGTCATTGGCGTCTGGGGTCGGGCCGGGACCCCGCCGCCACGATCCTGACCTCGCCCAGCCACACGGAGTCCTCCCCGCCGGGCAACCCGTCCGCCCCCAGGACGGGCAGGCGCAGGCCGTCCGACTGGAGGTACAGCCCGACCTGCACCCGGTACAGGCCCGGCGGGGCATCGTCGAACAGGTAGCCGTCCAGCACGTATTCGCCGGGGGCCCACAGCGAGGTCGGGTAGGTGTTGCCCAGCGGCGCGCGGTCGATCTGGCGGACGGTCGCCCCGGCGGCATCGACCAGGTGCACGAAGACGGTGTAATCGTGCGCCGGCCGGGCCACGGCCTGCCAGGCGATCTCCAGCATGGCTGCTTCGCCGCCGGTCAGGGTATACCCGGCCAGGCGCAGCGAGTCGCCCAGGCGCACGTCGAGCGGCGCGGCGACGGCGGGCGGCTCCATCCGGCGCGCCACGTCCGCCACCGCGACCTCGCCCAGCGGGATCGTCGCCTGCCCGATCCGGACGGCCAGGCGATACGGCCCCGGCGGTTGGTGGAGCGGCACTTCCCAGGCAGCGCGGTCGTCAAGCAGCTCGCCGTCGGCCCACCGGTCGGAGGGATAGGTCCCCCGCACCGGCGCGCCGGCCCACAGGGGCGTTTCGCCGCCGTTCGGGTCGATCAACAGGGCCTCGACCGTGATCGCGGCCCGGTCGGCGGGGGCGGGCACGGCCTGCCAGAACAGGTCGACCGGGATGCGCCCGCCGGGGCGCAGCGCCTGATCGCGCCCCAGGTTCCAGCCGCGCAGTTGCACGCCGGGAGCGACGTCCAGCACGGCCGGGTTCTGGATGGGCAGCACTTCCGGGGAGGGGAAGCTATCGGGCCGGGTGACCCGTACGGCGCCGATCCCCGCCCAGGCGATGCCGGGATCGCCCCGCCGGTTGAGGAAAGGCAGATAGGTATCCGTCCCGCGCGCGACCCAGGCCAGCTTGAGCCGGATTTCGCCGGGCGGCGTGCCGGGCGGAGCCGTCAGCGGCAGCGCCTGGATCAGCGTACCGCCGGGCGGCCAGCGGTCGGTGCCCACCAGCTCGAATTCGGCCCGGTCGAGCACATTGCCCAGCGCGTCCTCGAACTGGAGGATCGGCCACACGTCGGCGGCGGGCAGGGGGGCGTCCACGTGCCAGGCCATGACGATCCGGCCGGGAGTCCCCGGCTGAAGCGCCGGCGCGGCGATCCCGATCAGGCTCAGGTACGGGCTGCGCACCGGCTCCTGCGGCGGAGTCAGGGCCAGGTCGAGCGGAGTCCCGGCCGGGACTCGGTAGGCCGTGAACGCGCCGCGCCCATCGGGGCCGGGAGGCAGTCCGTTCAGCGCGTAGGGGGCCAGCAGGCGCGCGGCGGTCGCGTCCGGCGGGGCGCTGCGCGGGTAGAGGTACAGCCCATCGCGCTGATCGGAAGGCCAGAACAGCGTCCCGGCCTTGAGCCAGTGGAAGGGCGGCGGCTCGTCCATCAGCACGGTTGGGTGGTCGTAATGCAGGCTGTTGAAGAACACGTCGGTGTGATCATCGGCCTGGGCCGGGAACCAGGCCGCGGCGGCGGCCGTGTCGGCATCGTTCTGCTCGTAGAGGTCGGCCCGGCCCGCCCAGGCGAAATAGGTCTGGGCGATGCCCGGCCCGCCCAGCGCCAGCAGGGCGGCCAGCGCCAGCGCCACGGCCTGAGGTGTTGCCAGCGGCCTGATCCGCGCCGCCAGCCAGCGCCAGGCGGCTTCGACTCCCACCCCGACCAGGATGAAGATCAGGGGCACCATCCCCAGGGCACGCAGGTGACTGGGCGGCAGCCCGCCGACCGAGATCACGCCGGGGATCACCATCAGCGGGGCGAGCAGGGCCAGGCCATAGGCGGCCCGCGCCGGGGCCGGTTCCGGGCCGTGGCGCAGGCGTCGCCAGGCCACGCCGATCCCCACCAGGAGCAGCAGCCCTTCCGGCAGGCTGAAGTACGGGCGGCCGGGGACGTTGTAGCGCAGCAGCGGGTCGCCTTCGAGGAAGAACATCCTGAGGTGGCGCACGATACTCTCGCCCAGGCTGACCGGCGGCGCGCCGGTCGCGGTGACTTCCGACAGGCGGCTCAGGAAAATGTCCGGGTGCTGGAGGGCGTAGATGCCCATCGGCGCGGCGCTGAGGGCCAGCGCGCCGAAGAAGATCAGCCCCTGGCGCAGGCGGTGGGCGCGCTGCCCGCGATCCAGCGTCAGCAGGATCAGCCCGCCCAGCAGCAGCCAGACCGGGAACAGGCGCGAGGCCATGTAGGTGTACAGCGCGCCGCCTGCGCAGACTCCCCCCGCGACCAGCCAGGCCCAGGCGCGCCGCCGCGCGGTCAGCCCGCGCCATAGCAGGAGCAAGGCCAGGGCCTGCATCAGGGGCAGGGTCACGGCGCGGAATGCCTGCCGCGCCAGCCAGACCTGGGGGAAAGAGAGCGCCATCAGCGCCCCTGCCGCCAGCCCGACGATCGCCCCGCGCCGGCCGGGGAACATGACCCGGCCCAGCCCGATTGCCGCCGCGATGGTCAGCAGGTTGAGGAAAGCGCTGGTCAGGCGCAGGGTGAAAATCCGGTCGCCGAGCAGGCCGAACAGCGGCGCGGCCAGCGTGTAGTAGAGGATTTCACGGCCCTGGTAGTTGGGCACGATCGGGAAGTAGTACAGGATGGCCCCGCCGAAGGCCACGTTGCGGGTCAGGATGACGTTGACCGCCTCATCATAGTGCGGCCCCGGCGGATAGGCGGCGAGCTGGATCAGCCGCAGCCCGGCGGCAGCCAGCAGGATCAGCGTGCTCAGCCACAGGAAGGTCGTCCGGCGCATCGACTCCGTCCCTGGATCATCCGGTCCCTTGCCCGGTTGATTATACCCGCAGGGCCGGGCCGGGGGAGGGGACGCGAGTCCCGGCGGGGACCCAGGGCAATCGCATCAAACTGAAAAAGCATCTCACCGCAGCGCTGCTCATGCCGCTGGCAGCAGCGCAAACCAGGCGCGAATCAGACTGGCGGTCTGGGTCGCCAGACGGCGCATCTCAGGGAAGAAAATCAAGCCCGCTGCCGACACGCAGCCCGGCTGTTTTGCCTCTGGCCGGCCACTGACCGCCGGGAGCCAGCCGCTGTTTTCCGAGGAGTGGCACGGCTTCGGCCTCTGGCGCCCGCGCCATTGGTTATTGGGTCTCAACAACGGCAGACAATCTTCAAAACAGGGCAACGGTGCTAAACTGAGGCCATGATCATGCGCTCCCCTGACTCAACCGCTATCCGTGGTTGTGGCCATGACCGGACTGCGCCCGCA
>JARKOQ010000112.1 GCA_029976005.1 Aggregatilineales bacterium
GGGCCGTCCCCGGCGCGGTAGGGACGCAGGATCAGACGCTCGGTCGCAATCTGGTCGGGCAGGTCGAGCAGCAGGGGATGCATGGGTTGTCCTTGGGTAAGCGCCGTCGCAGGCTTAGCGCCAGCGCACCGTGACCATCGCCGGGCTGAGCGGGGTCAGCGGGTTGGTGACGGTGATCGTCCGCGTCTCGCCGGGGCGCAGGTCGAAGTAATTGTCCGTGTAGCGGGTGTGCTCGTCGGGCACGATCAGGTGCGCGAAGTACACGTAGCCATCCGGCGGCGCGGCCAGCGTGACCTGTAACTCGCGCTCGCCCGCCTGGATGATCTCGACTCCCGGCGCGGCGGGCGAACGCTCCAGGTCCTTGATCATGCCGAAGAAACAGCGGTTGGCCGGGAAGGACTCCCCCGCCGCCCAGACCGCCAGGTAACGGTCGGGCCCGCCGGGCAACTCGGCCGCCGTCCAGGCGCGCACCTTGGCGCTGGCGTTGGCCGCGATCCGGGCCTCGAACGTCTCCGCGTGCAGGACTTCCCCGCCGAAGGTGCCCAACTGGACCGTGATCGTGTCGCTTACCTCGGCCAGGGTGTCGTTGGTCAGCCACAGCGCGACGCCCCCGTCCGGCGAAATCTTAAACGAGGCCAGCACGGGCGCGTAGACCCGCCGGGCGTAGTAGTACCCGGCCTTGCCGAAGCCGTAGTAGTCGATCACGCTCCAGCTCAGCACCGGCCAGCAGTCGTTGAGCTGCCAGAACAGCGTCCCGGAGCAGTGCGGCTTGCGGCGGCGGAAGTGCTCGATCCCGAACTTGAGGCCCTCGGCCTGGGCGATCATGCTCAGGTCGATGTAATCCTCCAGCGTCTCCGGCAGGCCGGTGGTGGCGATCATCAGGGCGTCGCCCTTGTTCTTGGGGTTGTCCTTGTTGTGGTGATCCAGCGCCGGGCTGTGGTGGTAGCGCTGATCCTCCGGGATGACGCGGCGCAGGGTCTCGTAGACCGGGGCGGCGTGCATCCCGAACTCGCTGATGAAGCGGCCCAGGTCCTCGGCGTAGCGGGTGTAGGTGACGCCCTCCGGGGTGTGGCTGGTCTTCGGCTCCTCCCCGAAATGGCGGTCGTGGTTGCCGTGCCAGACGTTCCAGTTGTGGCGGTCGCCATCCTGCATGCTGTTGTAATCGTCCCCGCCGTAAGGGCTGCCCGGCCAGTAGGGGACGTGCCCATCCAGGGCGGCCACCACCTCCGGCAGCAGGCGGTGGTAGAAGTCCGCGCCGGGCACCGGCTGGCCGGGCATCATCCAGAAGGTCTGCTCGTAGTTCCACTGGTTCTCGTTGTTGCCGCACCACAGGGCCAGACTGGGATGATTCCGCAGCCGACGCACCTGGTAGCGCGCCTCGGCCTCGACCTCGGCGGCGAAGGCCGGGTCGTGATCCGGGTAGGTGGCGCAGGCGAACATGAAGTCCTGCCAGATCAGGATGCCCAGCCGGTCGCACAGGTCGTAGAAGATATCGTGCTCGTACAGCCCGCCGCCCCAGATGCGCAGCATGTTCATGTGGGCGTCGCGGGCCATCTTCAACTCGCGCTCGAACATCTCCGCCGGGATCGCGCCGACGAACGAATCGGTCGGAATCCAGTCCGCGCCGCGCGCGAAGATCGGCACGCCGTTCAGGACGAAGCGGAAGAAGCGCGTCCCCGGCTCGTCGGTATCCGGCGACTGGTCAAGCGCGATGGTGCGGATGCCGACCTGCTGGACACGCTGTTCGAGCGGCGTCTCCCCGGCCCACAGGGTCAGGCTCAGGTCGTAGAGGGCCGGTTCGCCCAGGTCATGCGTCCACCACAGGGCCGGGTCGGGCACGCTCAGGTAGGCCGTCGCGATCCCGGAGTCGTCGGGATGCAGGGTCGTGCCGATGCGGCGTCCGTCGCGGCTCAATTCGGCGGTCACCTGCAGCGGACCCGCCGCCGCGAACGAGTCGACCTCGACCCGGACGGCGACCAGGGCGTGCCTGGCTCCAGGCGCGATCTCCAGGGTGTAGAAGTGGACGCCGCCGATCGCCGCCTGGTGCTCGCGGCGCAGTTCGACCGGCCGCCACAGGCCGATCGTGGGCAGGCGCGGCCCCCAGTCCCAGCCGTAGCCGAACTGGGCCTTGCGCATCCAGGCCCGTTCGGCGAACCCGGCCCAGGGGTGGAACTGGACCTGGTCGGGCGGCAGGTGCAATTGGGGCGGATCGAAGCAGACGGCCAGCGTATTCGGCGCGCCGGGCCGCACCAGGGCGGACACGTCGAAGACGGCCTCGCGGAACATGTTGGCGTGGCGGCCCAGGAGCTGGCCGTTGAGCCAGATCGTCGCGTAGGTATCCAGCCCGTGGAAAATCAGACGCAGCCGTTCCCCCGCCTGGAGGGCGGGCGGGCCGTTGAAGCGGCAGCGCGCCCACCACTCGCGTTCCTCCATCCAGGCGCAGGCTTCCTCGTTGCGGTCGTGGAAGGGGTCGGGGATGCGTCCGGCGGCGATCAGGGCGCGGTGAACGTCCCCCGGCGCGGGCAGGTCCAGCCAGCTCGCGTCGGCGACCTCCTCCGCGAAGGCGCGGGCGCGCATGCCATCCCCAGGCGCGAAGTCCTGTAGTTTCCAGAGGTCGAGCATCGGGAGGATATCCTTCTCAGGCTGAGGGATCACGCGGTCATTCACCACGAAGCATACCCGGTTCCCCCTGAAAAAGCATCTCACCGCAGAGAACACGGAGGACACAGAGGAGCAAACAGGTTGCCGGCTTTTGATCCACGGCTTCGGGAGTACGTTTTTCTTCTGATTTTTGCTTTTCTTGGCGTTTTGGCGGTTCATTTTGTTTTTGATGCGCTCGCTTTGCCTTTGCTTTTTCCTCTTGACCGATCCGCCGGGCGGCGCTATACTATCAAACAACTGAAGCAATGCGGGCTTAGTTCAGCGGTAGAACGTCTCCTTGCCAAGGAGAAGGTCACGGGTTCGAATCTCGTAGCCCGCTCTCGGCCCCGGTCCAACGACCGGGGCCTTTGTGTACCCCGGCCCGGCGCGATGGGTCGGTTCAGCGCGAGGAGGCCACGCGCGCGATCCGGACGCCGCCCGGCTGCTTTTGTCTTGCTGACCACTGACCGCTGATGGCTGAAAGCGCCTTTGCCCATGCCCCGCCCGCCCTTCGACCACTTCCGCTTCGTCGCCCCCTTCTACGACCGCGTCTCGGACGGTCAATCCGCCGCCCAGACCTTGCGCGACCTGCTGGCCCTGCCGGTGAGTGGCTGGCTGCTCGATGCCGGGGGCGGGACGGGCCGCATCTCGGCCCGGCTGAGCGCCCAGACCGGCGGCGTCGCGATCGCGGACGTCTCGCTGGGCATGCTGCGCCAGGCGCGGGGGCGGGACGGCCTGCGCCCGGCCCACGCCCAGGTGGAGCGGCTGCCCTTCGCCAGCGGCCAGTTCGAGCGCATCCTGATCGTGGATGCCTTCCACCACTTCTACGCCCAGGAAGCCGCCGTCGCCGAGTTGTGGCGCGTGCTGCGTCCCGGCGGGCGGCTGGTTCTGGTGGAGCCGAACATCGCCCGCGGCGCGGTCAGGCTGATCGCGTTGGGCGAGCGCCTGCTGCTGATGCGCAGCCGCTTCTGGCGGGCGGAGGCGCTGGCCGGCCTGTTCGATGGCCTGCCCGGCGCGCGGGTGACGGTCGATACCGCCCGCGACCCGTACAGCATCCACCTGGTGGCGGAGAAGGCCAGCGTCTAAGCGTCCAAGCGGCAAGCGAAAAGCGGAGACAAGAGGCAAGAGACAAAAGGCAGGAGAAAAGCAGGGTCGGCGGCTCTCAGGCTGAAAGCTGACCGCTGACCGCTTATTGCTGACCGCTCTTTTGAACCAGGAACCAGGAACCACCGACCATGAACCGTATCGTCATCGTCATCGCCGCCTACATCGCCGCTCAGATGCTCTCCGACATCGGCAGCCTGAAAATCGCCCTGGTCGCCGGGCTGTCGATCGACGCCGGGACGTTCATCTACCCGATCACCTTCACCCTGCGCGACCTGGCCCACAAGACCCTGGGCATTGTCGCCACCCGGACCCTGATCCTGAGCGCGGCCGTCATCAACATCCTCATGGCCGTCTTTTTCTGGTTCACGGCCCAGCTTCCCGCCGACCCCGCCGCCGGCCCGCAGACCGCCTACGCCGCCGTGCTCAGCCCGGTGTGGCGGATCGTCTTCGCCTCGATCCTGGCCGAGGTCGTGGCCGAGCTGATCGACACCGAGATGTACCGCCTGTGGGTGGAGCGGGTCACGACCCGCTACCAGTGGGCGCGCGTGCTGGTCAGCAACGCGGTCAGCGTGCCGCTGGACAGTCTGATCTTCGTCGTGGCGGCCTTCGCGGGGACGCTGCCCACGGACGTGCTGGTCTCGATCATCGTCGCCAACATCCTGGTCAAAGGCGCGACGACCCTGGTCAGCCTGCCGCTGATCTACGCCGTGCCGGAGGGCGCGCCGCCGCGCATCTTCACCGGCCGCCCGGACGAGGGGTAGTGCGCGGCCTCGGTGTGGCTGGTGCCTCGACGGTGATGACGACCTCGTCGGAGGCAGTCAGGCCGTCGTCGTCGGTGACGGTGAGGGTGATCGTGTGCATGCCGACGGCAAGCTCGACGGTGGGCGTGGCTCCGGTCGCGATTTCGACTTCGTTTTCGGTCCACGAGTAGCTGACGATCGTGCCGTCGGGGTCGGAGGAGCCGGAGCCGTCCAGGGTGACGAGTTCGGTACCGGAGTCGTCGGTATCGGTGAGAGTCTGGTCAGAGCCGGCG
>JARKOQ010000178.1 GCA_029976005.1 Aggregatilineales bacterium
CGCCCGGCACGGTGGGCGAAGTCAGCCACGAGCAGCTCTGGGCGCGCCTGACCGGCTTCCTGCGCGAACTCGTCCCCGTGGCGGAGGAGGCCGGAGTCAAGCTGGCCGCCCATCCCGACGATCCGCCCCTGCCCACCCTGCGCGGCACGGCCCGCCTGGTCTACCAGCCGCACTACTACCAGAAGCTGCTGGATATTTACCCCAGCCGGGCCAATGCCCTGGAATTCTGCATCGGCTCGCTGGCGGAAATGACCGAGGGCGACATCTACGAGGTGGTGGATCACTACAGCCGCCAGCAGGCCCTGGGCTACGTCCACCTGCGCAACGTGCGCGGCAAGGTGCCCGATTACGAGGAAGTCTTCATCGACGAAGGCGACGTGGACATGCACCGCGTCCTGCGCATCCTGCGGGACAACGGTTACGACGGCGTGGTGATCCCCGATCACACCCCGCAGATGACCTGCCCCGCGCCCTGGCACGCCGGGATGGCCTACACCCTGGGTTACATCCGCGCCGCCCTGGATTCGCTGGAACGAGAACACTAGCTGGAGCGTGTAGGATGCCCTTCGACCCCGAACGCGATGACCGGCTGCGCGACGGCCTCGAACGGGCCGGGCTGGAAGCCGTCCTGGCCTGGCACACCGAGGAGGTCGTGCTGGCGACCGGGGCCTGTTCGCACCTCGGCCTGACCGTGTGCCTCTACCCGCTGCGCGGCGAGCCGGTGGTCTACACTATCCCGGCGGAACCGGCCAGCGCCCTGCCCGATCACCTGCTCGTCCGGCGCTACGAACTGACCGCCGCGCCCGGCCTGGCCGCCTGGGCCGATCTCAAGCGCCAGATCATGGAGGACGCGGCCCGCCTGGAGCTGCACCGGATCGGCTACGCGCCGGATGGCGGGCGGCATGCCCCACCCGGCAATGCCGGGGAAGCCCCGCCCCTGCACACCACCCTGATCGCCGCCTTGCTGGACGACGTGGAAGCCATCCCGACGCCCGACTTCTTCGCCGCGCAGATGCTCCACAAGACTCCGCGCGAGGTCGAGGCCATCCGGCGCACCAACCGGGCCGCCGCGGCCGGGCTGCGCGCCTTCTTCGACGCCCTGCATCCCGGCCTGACCGAGGCCGAGATCGCCGGGCGGGTGGAAGCGGCGATCCAGGCCTGCACCGGGCAGGACGGGATCGGGCTGGCGCGCGGCTGGGCCTACGTCCAGGCCGGGAACAATACCCTGCTGGCCGGGCCGATCAGCCGTTCGTCCGGCTACGCCCTGCGCGATGGCGATCTGGTCCTGCTGGAGCTGGGAACCTTCGCCGACGGCTACTGGAGCGACCTGACCCGGGTGAGCGTGATCGGCCACCCGACCCAGATTCAGGCCGACCTGTTGGCGACCGTCCGGGCCGCCCAGCGGGCCGCCCTGGCGGCCGTCCGGCCCGGCGCGACTCATGCCTCGGTGGATGCCGCCGCGCGGCGCGTGATTGAAGCGCGGGGAATGGGCCCCGGCTTCACGCACGCGACCGGGCACCACGTCGGCTTCCGCTGGCACGATCCCGGCCCGCTGCTGGCCGCCGGGTTCGCCGAGCCGCTGGACGTGGGCATGGTCGTGACGATCGAGCCGGGGGTGTATGGCCCGCAGTTCGGCGGCGGAGCGCGCTTCGAGGACAACGTGCTCGTCACCGAGCACGGCGCGGACATCCTCTCCCCCTACGACCTGATCGCGTGAAGCCCAGGCGACCTCGCCATCCGTCCCAAACAATACGGCCTGGCGCTTCGGCCAGGCCGTCCATTTCCCTCAATCCACGTCAGGGGCCGTAATTGACGACGAACTGCGGCGGGGTGGCCCCGTGCCGGTTGGCGAACTGCATGCCGCCCGTGCTCGAACTCAGGCTGAAAAGCAGCCCGTAATTGGCATTCGCGCCCGTGTGCCACTCGCTCACGACCGTCGTGAGGTTGAAGGTGCGCTCCCCGGCGCTGCCGGGGATACTGATCCCCACCCCGGTGGAAGCGGGCGTCCCCAACAGTTGCACGCTGTTCCAGGTCACGCTCAGCTCGTTTCCCCAATCGCCGACCATGCGCAGGATTTCGCCCGTCCCGCCGCCGCCCGACGCCTGCTGCTGGAGGTGAAGCACGGCGCTGGTGACCGTGCAAGCGGTGGGAATCGCGCTCAGGTCGAACCGGATCAGGAACTGCTGGGTATTGCCTTCCGCCTTCAGTTCCAGCGGATCGCCCGCGCCGCCGAAATTGGTCGAGGGGCTGCCGCTGGCAATCGTCGCGTCGCCCGTGGCATTCAGCGTGACCGACCCGGCGGTGCAGTCCGGAGTCGAAGAAGGGATTTCGGTGGCCGTCGGGGTCGGCGTTTCCGTCGGAGACGCTGTTGCCGTCGCAGTCTCGGTCGGCGTCGAAGTCGCCGTGGGAGTCTCGGTTGAAGTCGGCGTTTCCGTTGGTGTGGGAGTCGCCGTCGGCGTCTCGGTCGGGGTCGAAGTCTCGGTGGGCGTCTCCGAGGGAGTCGGGGTTGCCGTTTCCGTCGGGGTCTCGGTCGGCGTCGGAGTCGCCGTGGGAGTCTCGGTTGAAGTCGGCGTATCCGTCGGTGTGGGAGTCGGCGTCTCGGTCGAGGTCGGGGTTTCGGTTGGCGTGGCCGAACCGGTTGGAGTCTCGGTAGGCGTCTCCGAGGGAGTCGGGGTCGCTGTCGGCGTTGACGTGTCTTCCAGCGTTCCGGTCGGGGTCTCCGAGGGAGTCTCCGTTTCGGTCGGCGTCGCTGTTTCAGTAGGTGTCTCCGTCTCCGTTGGGGTAGCCGAGCCGGTCGGAGTCGCGGTGGGCGTCTCGGTTTCTGTTGGCGTCGACGTTTCGGTTGGCGTGGCAGACCCCGTCGGGGTCAGGGTCGAGGTGGAAGTCAGCGTCGGCGTGGCGGAACCGGTTGGGGTCGGCGTCGATGCCGTGGTTGGCGTCCGCGTCGCCGTCAGGGTCGGTGTGGCGGACGGGGCCGAGGTGAAAATCGGCACGGGCGTGGGCAGCGGCGTCGCCGTCCAGACCAGGAACGCGGTCGGCACGGGCGTCCAGGAGGGGTAAGGCGTCGGGCTGGGCAAGATCGTCGATGTCTCGGTCGGAGTCGCGCTTGGCGTCGGGGACAGAGTCACGGTCGGCGTGAGGGCCGCCGCGGTCAGGACTTCCGGCGGCAGCGGCGTGAAGGTCAGCGTCCAGACCATGACCGCCGCCGTCGCGACAGGCTCGGTCAAAGTCGCGGTGGGGGAAGGCGAAGCCGCCAGCGCCTCCGGCGTGGGCGGCGTCTCCGGCGACGGACTGGGCAAGACCGATCCGGCTTCCAGGAAGCGGGTCGGGTCGGGCGTCACGGTGAAGACCGGGGTCAGCAGCGCCTCTTCAAGCGTCGCCAGGCGCTGGGCGACTTCCGTCTCCGGCACCAGTTCGTCGCGCAGGACTTCGCCCACAATCTCCATGCCGATTTCGGGGATGGGCGTGGCGAGATCGTCGGCGCTGTAATCCGCCGCCAGGGTGGACTGGAGCGGGATCGGCACAATCGTCACCCGGAACCCGCCCGTCGACTGGCGCACCGCCACCGTCCCCAGGCACATGGCCAGCCCGCACAGCAGGGTCAGGGGCGCCACCACGACAAGCCAGCGCCGGCGGCGTCGATTCTCCGAGTCCCGATCAGGCTGGATACCATTCCCCTGAGTCACCATCCCCTGTCCATTTCACGGGCGACGAACCCGGCCGCCTCTATTTCAGGGGCAGCCGAACCTCGATCAGCGTGCCCTGGCCCACCCGGCTGCGAATGTCCAGCGTTCCCAGGTGCAGCTCCACCAGACGCTTGACGATCGCCAGGCCGAGTCCGAGGCCCTGCTGTTCGTGGAGCGCGCGCTCGAACTGCATGTACGCCCCCACGTGCGTCACCTGCTCCGGGGCCATCCCGCGCCCGTGGTCGCGCACGTACAGCACGAACGTGTCCCGCTCCCTGGCCGATTTGACGTAGACCCGCGTCCCGGCCTCGGAGAACTTGAAGGCGTTCGAAACCAGCTCCTCGACAATCTTGGTGAGGTTCTCCGGCGACAGCGGGATCGCCACCCGCTCGGTCTCCAGCACCAGGTCCTCCGCCCGCCTGGCCTTGTCGGCCTGCTGCATCGCCACGTTGTGGACGATCAGGTCCGAATCGCCGGTGATCGTATTGCGGAGGAGCTGCGCCTGTTCCGGGGCGGAGGCGAACAGCTCGATCTGGGCATAGATCAGGTAGTTTTCGAACAAACGCCCCAGCCGGTGCCCGCCGTCCAGGATGGCCGCGGACATCTCGCTCACCTCCTGGGCAGTCAGCTTCCCGGCATCGGCATTCATGACCTCGGCGTAGCCCAGGATCAGGGTCAGGGGCGTCCTGATCTCGTGCGGCAGCGCATAGACAATGCTGCGCCGCAGGGTACGCAGGGCCGAATCGAACTGGTCGGCGATCACGTCCTGTTTCTTCAACCGGGCCTGAACGGCCGAGAGCAATTCTTCCCGGGTAAAGGGCTTGGTCAGGTAGTCGTCCGCGCCGAGGTCCATCCCCCGGCGCATGTCCTCCCGCGTGGCACGAGCCGTCAGGAACACAAACGGCACGGAGGCCGTCTCCGGTATCTGGCGCAGATTCTCCAGCACCGTGAAGCCGTCCATCTCCGGCATCATCACGTCGCAGATGATCAGCTCCGGCGGCTGCTCCTGGGCGGAGAGCAGGCCATCCTTCCCTCGGACGAAGGCGCGCACCTTGTGTCCGTGCACTTCCAAAATATCGCCAATGTTGTCCAGCACACTGGCATCATCCTCGATCACCATGATATCGGCCATGTTCTTCCTTCCAATCAGGCTGGGTTGTCCAGCCGGGGAATCGTCACCCTGAACTCAGTTCCCTGCCCTTCCTGGCTCTCAAAGGTTATCTTACCCTGATGGAGTTCGACCGCCAGTTTGGTGACGTAGAGGCCCAGGCCGGTGCCGCCAATGTGCCGCACGTTCCCGGCACGCTGAAAAGCCTCGAACAGGTGCGGCTGATCCTCCGCCGGGATACCGATTCCATTATCCTTCACACTAAAGCCAAACATCGATCCAGCGCAAGTCACCCGAAAAACAACGGTCCCGCCATCCGGCGAATACTTGATCGCGTTGGACAGCAGATTGCTCACCGCCAGACGCATCAGCTTGGGGTCAATCGCCGCTTCGCCGTTCTCGCCGTCCACCACGAATTCGAGGGTGTGGGTCTGCTCGCAGGTCGATTGCAGCTCGTCGACGATCTCGCGGCAGAAGACCACGAAGTCGGCCGGCTCCGGGTTGTATTCCAGCCGCCCCGACTCCGACTTGCCGATGACCAGCACTTCCTCCATCAACTGCGTCATCAGCCGGACGGAGGCGCGAATGCGATCGAAGTGCTTGCGCCGCTTCTCCTCGGAGATGGCCCCGCTGTATTCCTTGAGGAAGTCGCTTGAGGACAGGATCGTGGTCAACGGCGTGCGGAACTCGTGCGAGACCATCGACACAAACTCGGATTTCAGGGCGCGCAGCTCGCGTTCCTTCTCCAACTCGCTGAGCAATTCGATCTCGCGCATCCGGCGTCGAGTCGCCTCCTGCAGCCCGATCACCATCTGGTTGAAGGACTGGGCCAGGACGGTCACTTCGTCCTGCCCGACCGGTTCCACCTGGACGGCCAGGTTGCCCTCGGCCACCCGGGTCGAGGCCTCGACTACCTCCAGCAGGGGGCGTGTGATTCGCCGGGATACCCACCATCCCATCCCGATCACCGTGATCACGCCCAGCAACAGCCCCAGCAGCACCTGAACCTGGGTCAACTGGCGGGTCTGGATGATGTAGTTCTGCGGCAGGGCCACCCCCAGAACACCCAGGTCTTCCCGATTGCGGGCCTGCCAGGGACCCAGGATTTCGCCGTAGGTGGTGCTGCCCGCCGTCAGGTCGCGGATCACGCTATCGCTTTGCTGCAAACCCAGCGCCAGCCCGATCTGGTCGTCGGACAGTGCGGCCTCCTCCGGGAGGGCCAGCAGCGTGGTCGCCAGCGGCTTCCCGGTCATGTCGTAGATCGTGGTGTGGGCCAGGGTATCTTCCCGAAAGCTGCGCACCAACCCGTCCAGCGGCTCGCCGACCAGGATCAGGCCCACCATCGTCCCGGCCGAATCCAGCACCGGCCCGGCGACGTAGAAGTAGTCACCCCAGGGCGCGCGGGCAATCCCGGCGGTCTTGTCCCGCCCGGCATCCACCTGGCGCAGCATCACCCGCTGGACGAAATCCCACTCACGGAAGGCATCCTCGCCGCGTGTGACCGCGTAATCCTCCGGGCCGCTGCCCGTATGGCGCAGGGAGAGCACGCTCCGCCCCAGGCGATCCAGCAACTCAATGGCCTGCTCCTGGGCGTTGACCGCCACCGGCAAGGCCAGCGCGCGCAATGTCTCGGAATCCCCGGCCGCCAGCGCCTCCGGCAGGCCGGCCATGTTGGCCAGCAAGCGCAGCGTCGCCAGCCGCCCCTGTTCCTCCAGCACCATGCGATCGGCGGACATCCGCCCGGCCTCGATGAGCTGGTTGGTGAAGCGCTGCTGGACGTTATCGATCACGATCTGGGCAACCAGATAGGCCCCGGCCACGGCGAAGATCAGCGCCAGCAGCCCGTAGGGCAGCGTGATCTTGAGCCGGATCGGCACGCGCACCCTGTCGCGATCTCGCGTGTCGCGATCTCGCGTGTCGCGATCTCGCGTGTCGCGATCTCGCGTGTCGCGATCTCGCGTGTCGCGATCTCGCGTGTCGCGATTCGGCGCGGCCTCGGCCTGATCCCGCCCGGCAACCTGTTCGCGGCCATAGTCCACCAGCCACTGGACGAGCCAGGCATTGCCCTTCGGATGCAGCGCCCGCTTCAACTCCGGCAGCCGGTCGACGACGACCTGCCCGGCCAGGGCAATCTCGGCCGCCTGGGAAACGAGAATCTGGCGCTCGGCCAGGGTCGCCTGGAACTCGTCCAGAGTCTGACCGGCCTCCAGAATCACCTGGGCCGCCTTGAGCGCCGCCGGCGGCGGCTCACCCGCGCCATCCCACAGCGCGGAGAGAGCGGGCTGTCGGGCCTCGTGTCCGGCCAGCAGCCGGGCCGCTTCGTCCAGGTCACCGGCCGCGAACAGGCGATCAAGCGCGGCGCGCAGGCTGCGGCGCTCGCCCTGAACCATGCGCCGGTAGCGCCGGGCCGCGTTCAACCCTTTGTCCGTCGGCTGGAGCATCGTCCGCCCGTTGGTCCCGGACACCTGAAGGAACCCCTGCGCGACCAGCAGGCGCAGCGCGGCATCGGATGGCATCCCCAGGGCCGCTTCAGCCTCTGGGGCCGCGCCACCGGACGAGCCATTCTGGGCGCAGTACCGATCGAGCAATGCATACAAAGCCCGGCGGCGCCTGTCGAGCGTCGCGGGCTGATTCTCCATCCGGTCGGGCCGGCGCGACGATTCCACCGATTTTGTCGTCACGGGCTGCCAGTCATGACTCCCAGCATACGATTTAGCCACTCTGATAATAAATGACTTCAG
>JARKOQ010000188.1 GCA_029976005.1 Aggregatilineales bacterium
CCTCTGAACGGGATGAGATGGAGAAAAGTGCTTCCTAAACTATAGTCTAGAAATCAAGACAGCACGGATTTTTTACGGGAAATTCACAGGCCGGAATGCCGCACGCGAAGGAGGCGGCTCCATCGGGGGAGCCGCCTCCGCATTCAGCCGGGCCGCCTGGCTACGGCCGCCGGGTGGATTCCGAGAGCAAGGCCCGCGTTGCCGCGTCGTAGACGCGGGTGGTGGTCGTCGTCGCCGGGCAGCCGTCCCAGGTCAGGACGTACTCATCGCTGCCGTGGGCGTAGTTGACATGAAGCTCGCCCGTGTCCAGGCGGTACAGCCGCGCCCCGGTCGGGCCTTCGGCCACCAGGACCGGCGCGTCTTCGATGGCGCTCAGCGGGAAGTCGAATTCAAGATAGTTGGGGAAGTAGGCGTACACGCTGTCCGCGTCGCAGTAGATCGCCAGCGGCACGCCCGGATCGGGGTTGAGCCGCCCGTCGCCGGGATTCCAGCCCGCCCAGGGGAGGCCCGCAGTCGGATCGCAGGCGTCGCCCAGGCCGTCCGCGTCGTTGTCTACCTGAGAGGCGTTGGCCGCCAGGGGGCAGTTATCCGCCCCATCGGCCACGCCGTCGCCGTCCAGGTCGCCATCGCAGGCGTCGCCCTGGCCATCGCCATCGGTGTCCGCCTGGTCGGGATTGGCCACCAGGGCGCAGTTGTCGCTGCCGTCGGCCAGGCCGTCATTGTCGTCATCGGGGTCACAGGCGTCGCCCTGGGCATCGCCGTCGGCGTTGGCCTGGTCGGCGTTGGCCGCCGCCGGGCAGTTGTCGCTCGCGTCCGGCACGCCGTCGCTGTCGGTATCCACCGGCACGACCTGGGCCACCAGGCCCCACGAGACGAGCGTGCCCGTGTCGCCGGCATGGGAGTCGCGCACCATCAGCCGCCAGGTGCCCTGGATGTTCTGGCCGTTGAAGGCCGCCAGCGCATCGTCGGGGCGCAGCGTCCCTGTCAGCGGGCTGGTGGTGGTGACGCTGGCCGCGGCGCTGTCGTCCAGCGTCACGGCGATGTTCGCGGTACTGCCCCCGTTCCAATAGACCAGATCCACCGTGACTCCCGAACCGACATGGGTCAACTGCACTATCAGATCGCTGGCCTTGGTGTGCGTGATGTTCAGAACAACGTTCAGGTCCTGAATCGTGCCGGTGTCGCTGACCGTGAGATTGCTGTTCGTCGGGACGGCGGGCGAATTGTCCGGGATAGCGATGTTCGGCGTGAGGGTGTAGGTGAGCGTGGTGGCGGCCAGGGCGACGGCGGCGGTCGCCAGCAGGACGGCCGCCCCGACAAACAGCAGGAAAAGACGCTTGATTGGCATAGGATGGATGCTCCTGAAGGCAGTTGGGGCCGCCTACGGCTGCCGGGTGAATTCCGAGAGCAAGGCCCGCGTTGCCGCGTCGTAGACGCGGGTGGTGGTCATTGTCGCCGGGCAGCCGTCCCAGGTCAGGACGTACTCCTCGCTGCCGTGGGCGTAGTTGACCTGAAGCTCGCCCGTGTCCAGGCGGTACAGCCGCGCCCCGGTCGGGCCTTCGGCCAGCAGAATTGTCTCCGCCGGCGCGCTGGCGGGCTGCGTGACCGCGCCCACGGTAACGACTCGTTCCTGACCGTCGACGACCTCGACCATCTGGTACTGGCCTGTGCTCAACAAGTACACCCGCGTGCCATCCGGATTTTCGGCCACCAGCGTGCGCTGGACAGGGGCCGGAGCCGGGACGACCTGGTCGAGTGGGAAGTCGAACTCCAGGGAACCGGGGATGTAGGCGTAGACGCTCTCGCCGCCGCAGTAGATCGCCAGCGGCGCGCCCGGATCGGGGTTGAGCCGCCCGTCGCCGGGATTCCAGCCCGCCCAGTCGAGTTCGACCATCGCCTGCAAGCTCCAGGAGTTGAGCGTGCCGGTGTCATCTTGGACATGATCGGTGACGGTCAGTCGCCAGGTTCCCTGGATGTTCTGTCCGTTGAAGGCCGCCAGCGATCCGCCTGGGCGCAGCACGCCCACTAATGGATCGGTTGTTTCCGAGTCCGCGGCGGCACTGTCATCCAGCGTAGCGACGATGTTATCCGAGCTGGTGCCGCAGATACCCGGACCTGGTCGATTGATCAGCGTGACCGTCGTGCCCGTCTCGACGTGAGTCAGGGTCACGACCAGGTCGCCTGGCCAGGTGTGCGAAATGCTCAGAGTCACGTTCAAGTCTTGAATCGCGCCAGTATCGTTGACGACGATCTCGCTGAGAGTGGATGTCCCTGGCGCTCCTGGACTACAGGAGATTGTAGTACCGTCCGGGATAGCCAGGCCGGGCGCGGCCGAAAAGGTGAGCGTGGTGGCGGCCAGGGCGACGGCGGCGCTCAGCAACAGAACGGCCGCCAGAATCAGATCGGTGAGCAAACGTCTATGAGGCATGGGTATGAGTCTCCTGTGAAGGGAATAGGGGAGAATCCGCGCCGGGAAGATTTGCCCGGCTCTTTCAGTATAGTCTAAGCAATGACGGTACGATCGCGTCTTTACGGTAGTCTAACAAGTGGCCAATGGCCCGCGAAAAGACGGCGGCCCCACCCGGAGCCGCCGTCTCGATAGATATGCCTGTGCTACGGCCGCCGGGTGAATTCCGAGAGCAAGGCCCGCGTCGCCGCGTCGTAGACGCGGGTGGTGGTCGTCGTCGCCGGGCAGGCATCCCAGGTCAGGACGTACTCCTCGCTGCCGTGGGCGTAGTTGACCTGAAGCTCGCCCGTGTCCAGACGGTACAGCCGCGCCCCGGTCGGGCCTTCAGTCAGCAAGCCGGGCGCGTCTCCGATGGCACTCAGCGGGAAGTCGAATTCCCGGTAGCCGGGGAAGTAGGCGTACACGCTGTCCGCGTCGCAGTAGATCGCCAGCGGCGCGCCCGGATCGGGGTTGAGCCGCCCGTCGCCGGGGTTCCAGCCGCCCCAAACCGGCGCTTCAGGGAAGGGCAACCGCACGATCCGGTAGACGCCATCGATCGTGAGAGTCAGTTGATAGACCCCATCGGCATTTTCATCGGTGGGATCGTTGTCGCTGATGATCTCGTAGCTGGAAGCGCGAATCGTGTAGTCCCCGGCCACGGGCGCCACAAAAGCCAGAAAAGCCGAGTCGCCCTGGACGCAACTATAGCTACCGCTATCGTCGTCATTGGCATAGAAGCCTCCGGGGCCATAGATATCCATTTCTGGATCGAGCGGGCCGGCCACACAGGTCAGCAGCACCGTCACGGAGGTTCCAGCGTCGAAGTAGAAGATGAAGTCGTCCCAGGGATGAGTCTCACCAACCAGCGCCCCGGTGTAAGATAACGTGGTCGCGGCCAGGGTCGTTCCGGCCGCCGCCAGCAATGCGACACCGGCAAACAACCCCGCAAGCCAACGTTTAGCGTTCATATGGATGAGTCTCCCACGGGAAAATGCAGAGAGGTCACTGGACACGAATAAGCGCATATTCTTTCTCAGTATAGGGGAGAAAATGAACGCCGGATCGTCTTTATGCGGAATTCACAATCCCCTGTCCGCTCCCCGCCTTCCCGGCCAGATCGGGTATACTTCCCGACGGACCGACTCGTACCTTGAAGGAGCCGTGATGCACATCCTGATCACCGGCCACCGGGGGCGGCTGGGCGGCAGGCTGGCCGAACTGCTGGCCCCGGCCCACACCGTGACCGGCGTCGACCTGCCGGAGCTGGACCTGGCCGATCCCGGCGCGGTGGCGCGCCTGGCCGACCTGCGCCCGGACTGGGTGATCCACACCGCCGCCTGGACGGACGTTGACGGCTGCGCCCGCGACCCGGAGCGGGCCATGCGGATCAACGCCTACGGGACCAAGCACGTCGCCCTGGCCTGCCAGCGGTTGGGAATCCCCCTGACCCACATCAGCACCAATGAGGTCTTCGACGGGGCCAAGACGACCCCCTACCTGGAATACGACGCGCCCAACCCGATCAACCCCTACGCGGCCAGCAAGTGGGCCGCCGAGCAGATCGTGCGCGAGCTGCTGCCCCAGCACCAGATCGTGCGCCTGTCGTGGCTGATCGCGCACGGGGGCAAGAACTTCGTGCAGACGGTGCTGGCCCGCGCTCGCGATCGCCAGCCGCTGCGCGTGGTGATCGACGAGATCGCCGCCCCGACCTATAACGACGACCTGGCCCCGGCCCTGATCCGGCTGGTGGAGGGCGGGCACTTCGGGACGTACCACCTGGTCAACGAGGGCCAGACCACGCGCCATGCCCTGGCCCGCTTCGTGCTGGACCGGGCCGGGTTCGAGGCCACGCCAATCGAGCCGATCGTCCTGGCCCAGTACCCGCGCCCCTCCACCGTGCCGCCGCGCGCCGTGCTGCGCAACCAGGCCGCCGCCCTGCTGGGCATCACCCTGCGCCCCTGGCAGGACGCGGTGATCGACTTTTTGCGCGAAGAGGGGTTGTTGAAGGAGTAGACAGTTGTCAGTAGACAGTTCACAGTGGACAGTAAACAGTAAAGCAACGGGGCGAGATGGCATTTTGCCTTGACTGACAACTGTGTACTGTCGACTGTAAACTGCTTTTGAGGAGGTTCGCATGTTCAACCCCACACAGGACAAACTGCGCCTGCTGGATCAGATTCGGATGGAGCGCGACTTCCTGCTGCGCTCGCTGGCCGGGTTGACCCCGGACGTGATGGAGCGCCCGGCCACGCTGGGCGAGTGGTCGGTCAAGGGCGTGGTGGCCCATACCGAATTCTGGGTGCGGCTCTACCTGGACGCGATGGACGCCGAGGCGCGCGGCGAGAAACCCGACCCGCTGCCCTGGGGCCTGAGCGACCCCGTCATCGAGGCGATGAACGCCGCCGATTACGCCCAGACCGTATCCCGCCCGCTGGCGGCGGTGCTGGGGGACTTCCTGGCGACCTACGACCGCCTCCTGGCGCACGTGATCGCCCAGCCGGACGAGACCCTGTTCGTGCCGGGCTACCACGCCTGGATGGGCCGCGATACGATCGCTCACCTGGTGTTTGCCATCGCCGTTGAACACTGCCTGGAACACGCCGCGCAAATCCGCCGCTGGAAAAGCGAGTCGACCGTTGGCAATTCACAGTAGACAGTCAGGCGGGGGGCGAGGAAAGGTCTTGCCTTGACTGAAAACTGTAAACTGTCGACTGTGAACTGCTCCGAAGGAGCATCAGATGTTCGATCCCACGATGGACAAACTGCGCCTGCTGGATCAGATTCGCATGGAGCGCGATTTCCTGCTGCGCTCCCTGGCCGGGCTGACTGCGGAAGAACTGGAGCGCCCGGAGACGCTGGGGGCCTGGTCGGTCAAGGGGCTTCTGGCCCATCTGAGCTTCTGGCAGGAGCACATTCTGGACGTGCTGGCCCGCGCCGCGCGCGGCGAGGCACCCACCCAAACGCCCTACGGCCTGCCCGACGACGTGGTGGACGCGATCAACGCCAGGGCGTTCGAGGCGGCCCGCTCCCGCCCGCTGGCGGCGGTATGGGCGGAATTCCACGCCGCGTACACCCAGGTGCGGGCCTACACGCTGGCCCTGCCGGAGGCGCTGCTCTTCACGCCGGGGGTCTACCCCTGGCTGGGCGATCTGACGATCCGCGATCTGCTGGCCGCCAACACCTGCGATCACGACCACGAGCACGCCGAACAGCTTCGCCGCTGGCGGAACGAGTCGACAGTCGACAGTTCACAGTAGACAGTTCACAGTAGACAGTAAAAGCAGAAGGCGGCTGAGCGTGCGTCTTGCTTGACTGTCGACTGTGAACGGGTTCTGAATCAAACGCCCTTCCCGCGAGGCGAGAAGGGCGTCGTTGTTGAGGTTATCCGGCGGCGATACGGCTAGGCCTTGTCCGGCAGGAGGGACAGCGAGCGGGCCTTGACCAGGCCCTCCAGCAT
>JARKOQ010000194.1 GCA_029976005.1 Aggregatilineales bacterium
AGGAAGGCTCTACGGTAGAACGAGTGCAAACAAGGGGTTTAAACCCCTTGTTCAAACCAGTACGCACGACTTTTACCGTAGAGCCAATAGGAAAATCCGTGTTCAAAGTTTTTTTGACTGCCCCCAATCAGAAATGCATCCGCTCAAACCGGCCGCCGTCATTGCCTGCTCCACACCGCCCGCGTCGTGGCGGTGGCAGGACGGGTCAACTGCCAACTGGCCAGGAGGTTCCCGACGATCTGAGTTGTTGGGGGAAGAGGGCTTTCCACCCCGCCTCCTTATTCTGAGGTGTAACTCCTGTTGACTCTTTTCGTTTTTCGTCGTACACTGAATTCAGTCTATGCGCTTAACCGGGTAGACAGCATAGACCGACTAGATCGAATTTTCCTTTGAGGAGCCTGCCGTGCCTGAGCCTGATGTGATCCTGCCGCCCGAAGCCACCCCCTATCGCTTTGGCCTGGAGCCGGCCCTCAATGCGATCAACAGCCTGCTCCTGCTTAGCCGCAGCGATCGCTGGTCTGGCCTGGGCGAGTGGATCGTCCAGACGGCCAACTCCCTCACGCCCCAGCAGTTTCATACCAACCGGCTGGTGGTCGAAGGGCTGCACCATGCCATGCTGCCGGTGCAAAGCTGGACCAGCTTCCCGGCCTACCTGCAAAACCTCGCGACCCTGCCCGGCACGCTGCTGCGCGAACGGCTGCTGGACGCTTACCTGGACATCGCCCGCGAGCCGAAGATGGCCTGCGCCCCCGGCGAGGAGATTCAGATTCCCACCCGCGAGGCCCTGATCGCCAGCGTGGACGTGTACCTGGACTTTCTCGACCGGGCCTTTGGCGACTTCGACCGCGACCTGGAAGCCGAAGCCCACGCCCTGATCCAGCATCCCGATACCATGAAGCGGGTCATCGTCGAACACCTGGGTTTCATGTGGGAGCAGCACCTCGCGGCGGAGTGGACGCGCACCTTGCCCCTGCTTCAGGAATCGATCGACGCCTTCCGCCAGGTCCGGCTGGATGGGCTGGACAAGCTGGAGGCGATCCGCACCGTCACCGGCCAGGACACACCGGACGAAAAATGGCGCTGGATCGCCGACTTGGAGCGCATCGTGTTCGTGCCCAGCGCCCACGTCGGCCCGTACCTGGGCAAGCTCCACCTCAAGAGCGATCCGGGCCAGCTCTACCTGATTTACGGCGCGCGCCTGCCGGAAGGCATCCGGGCGGCGCGGCCGGCCTCGGCCCTCAGCCGGGCCGAGCTGGTGGTCCGCTTCAGCGCCCTGGCCGACGATACGCGCCTGCGCATCCTGGCCCTGCTTGGCGAGCAGGGGGAGCTGTGCGCCCAGGACCTCATCACCGCCCTGGACCTGAGCCAGTCTGCCGCCTCGCGCCACCTGACCCAGCTCAGCGCGACCGGCTATCTGATCGAGCGCCGCCAGGAAAACGCCAAGTGTTACCGGCTCAACCCGGAGCGCATCACCGCGACACTGGACGCCCTGCAGCGTTTCCTGCATCTCCCATAAAAAGAGTGCAGGCAGTTTTTAGGGCCGCCGGAACCCTTCCCGGCGCGCGCCGCCCCGTCCCAACCCGCCTCTCCCTCCGCCTGAGTCCGTGAGGAGATTGTTCATGTCGACCACCAACCCCGATCTGTTCGGCCTGATCCAGGCCAGCATGCAGGCCCTAAGCCCGCACTACGCCGTCGCCCGCGACGTCTTCCAGGAGTACCAGATCGATGGGCATGACTGGTTCCACTGCAACATGGCGCGTGGTTTGGAGCCTCAGCCGGTGAGCGCGGCCGCGCTGACTGCCATCTACCCCTACGTGCCGATCGAGCGCCGGCAGGCCCGGCTGGCCGATACGGCCGCGCATGGCTTCCTGGCTTCCGCCGGGGACGACTCCTACCGCCTGACCGAGCGGGGCCGCGCGGCGGTGGAGGCGTTCTTCTCCACCGCGCAGCAAGCCCTGGCGCAGGTTTCCGGCCTGGAAGGGGTGGATACCACCCGGCTGGTGGCCCTGCTGGGCCGGATCGTGAGCCGCATCCAGGCCGCGCCGGAGCCGCCCGTCAAGGCGGCTTTCCTGGCCAGCCGCACGACCGATCCCGGCCCCCAGGCCCCGATCCTGGCCCGCTTCGACCAGGCCGTGACCGACCTGTACTACTTCCGGGACGACGCGCATCTCGCCGCCTGGCAGCCCACCGGAGTCAGCGGCCCGGTCTGGGAAGCCTTGAGCTTCATCTGGGAAGGCCACTATGCCGACCTGGCCGAGCGCCAGGAGGGGCGCGGGCTGGACGAGGCCGAGCGCCAGGCCGTGCTGGACGATCTGCTCCGGCGCGGCTGGATCGCCGCGGAGGGCGAGGGCTATCGCTGCACCGAAGCCGGGCGGAAGCTCCGCCAGGCCGCCGAGGACGAGACCAACCGCCTGTACTTCGCGCCCTGGTCGGCGGCCCTGGACGAGGCCGAGCGCCAGACTCTGGGCGACCTGCTTTCCGCCCTGAACGAACGGCTGACCGCGCTGGCGGAAGCGCGCAACGCGGTTGCCGCATCCCAATAAATCCCGGTCGCCCTGCTGGACGGCGCGCCGGGTCGTTTGAGCATGAGTGTGCAATACGGGAGAGAACGCGATGCAATGGCCCCCTACGGAATATGATTTGATGGAAGCCCGCCATGAACGTGACCGCCTGCTGGCTCAGCAGGAACTCCTGCGCCAGGCGAAAGCGGCCCATCCCGCCGCCCCGCGCCGCCAGATGGTCGCGCCGCTGCTGGCCTGGCTGGGCCGCCGCCTGACGGCGGCCGGTACGTGGCTCCAGGCCCGGAACACCCCCCTGCACGGCCGCGACGACGACGCGGCGCTGCGTCCCCTGTAAAAAAACCGGCTCCGGGGATATTCCCTGGAGCCTCTTCTCTGGAACGGGAGGCGATCGCTCGCGGTGAGGGTGAGCGATCGTCTCCCGAAAACAGCAGACAGTTCACAGTCGTCGGTAGACAGTGAAAGACCGGCGGGCATGGCCCCGGCGTGAGGCGCGTCGAAGCTTCGCGCCGTGGGGCTGCTCGCCGATGGGGCATTGGCCGTCCGATCGCGGGATGCTCCAAGCATCTCGCTGAGGGAATGGAAGCCCACTCAAAGGGCTGAGACGCAAGGAGTCTTTTTGTCTTTAGCCCTTTAGCGGGCTTTTTTCCCAGCGGAAGGCTTTGAGCCTGCCGCGTGCCCACCCGCCGATCCCGCCCGGCCGCGCGCTGCTGCCGGGGACCGGCGCTTTTTCTTGCCTCCTGCTGCTCTGCCTCCTGGCCTCTAATCTCCCAGGTCCCAGCCGTCGACCGGATCGAACCGCACGGCCTGATCCGCCGCGCTCAGGGGGTGGGGATATTCGGCCGGCTCCCGGACGCCGCGCCTGATCTGGTCGCCCAGCCACCGCGCGATCGGGGGGATCTGCCCGCCGTGGGCGGGGGCCCAGTCCTCCCACCAGTCACGCAGCCAGTCGGCGCGCTCCCGTTTGGCCCCGGCGTCGTGCTGGGCGTGGGCCAGGATGCGCAGCGGGCCGCGCAGGTAAAACGTGTCGTTGACGGTCAGAATCTGCTCGGCCTGATCCGCCGCCGCCTGGACGATCCAGTACCCGGCGTAATACTGATCCATGTCGCCGCCGGCATCCCGGAAGGTCAGCAGCGTGCCGGGCGGCAGGCTGGCCCGCCCGACCAGGGGGAAGCGGCGCGGGTGGGCGACCGCCAGCCGCGCGCCGCGCAGCATGCCCCGCCGCCAGAACGGGCCGTGGTTATCGCGCCCAACCGCTGCTTCGATGTCGATGAGATCAGACATTCCCGTGCCTCCCTGGTACAGGTTCACGCCATGAGGATAGTTCCTGGCGACCACGAGGGCAATTGGACGGGATGTGCGCCGTGTGCTGACGCGGCGCAACCATCCGTTTGCGTGGTATGATGGAGCCAGGCCGCCGCCAGGTTGCTTGTTTGTACTAATAACTGATAACTAATAACTGTTCACTTGTTTTTTGGAGCCGCGCAATGGATGACACCCCGGATCGCTTCGTCTTTGCCGCCCGTCTGTCCGATTTCAAACCCGGCGCTTGCCTGACCCGCGCGGTCGGCGGACACACCCTGGCCCTGTTCCAGCACGGCGAAACCGTCTACGCGGTCGACAACCGCTGCCCGCACATGGGTTTCCCGCTCGACCGGGGCACGGTCAAGGAAGGCATCCTGACCTGCCACTGGCACCATGCCCGCTTTGACCTGGCCAGCGGCGGCACGTTCGACCCCTGGGCCGACGACGCGCGCGTGTACCCCGTTCAGGTTCGCGGCACGGGCGGCGGCGCGGAAGTCTGGGTGGACGTCACCTCCTCCCCGGCCGACCGCACCCACCAGCGCCAGCGCCTGCGCGACGGCCTGGAGCGCAACCTGCCCCTGGTCATCGCCAAGAGCGTCCTGAGCCTGCTGGCCAATCCGGCCGCCGCCGAGTCCCCGATGTCGCCGGAGCCGGCCGAGGCGTCCGCCGGGGTGGAGCCGTTCCGGGCCGGTCTGGACTTTGGCACGCGCTACCGGGCTGCCGGCTGGGGCCAGGGCCTGACCATCCTGACCTGCCTGACCAACCTGCTGCCCGACCTCGACCCGGCCGACCACGCCCGCGCCCTGGTGCAGGGCCTCGCTGCGGTGGCCGCCGACTGTGATGGCCATGCCCCGCGCTTCCCCATCCGGCCGCTGCCCAGCCTGGAAACCAACCTGGCGACCCTGCGGCGCTGGTTCCGGCAGTTCGTCGAGGTGCGCGACGCCGAAGGCGCGGAGCGCTGCCTCGTCTCCGCCGTGCGCACCTACGCCGAACCGGCCGAGCTGGCCGAAATGCTCTTCGCCGCCGCCACCGATCACCGTTACCTCCAGTCCGGGCACGTCCTGGATTTCACCAACAAGGCTTTCGAGGCGCTGGATATCGCCGGGTGGGAGCACGCCGCGCCCGTCCTGGGCAGCCTGGCCGGGCTGTACGCTTCGGCCGAACGCATGGAGGAGTCCAACGCCTGGCGGCATCCGGTCGATCTGGTCGCCATCCTGGAGCTGGCCTTCGAACGGCTGCCCTCGGCCCTCAAGACCGGCCGCACCCGCCGCGACCGGGCGCGCACGCCCTTCAAGCTGGCCCCGGTCCTGCTGGGGGATAACCCCCAGGACATCGTGGACATCCTGCTGGCGGCCCTGCGCGAGGGCTGCACGGAGGTCGAGATCGCCGGGGTGGTGGCCTATGCCGCCGCGCTGCGCATCGCGCAGTTCCACACCAGCAACGAGTTCGGCGACTGGGATACCGCCCTGCATACCTTCACCTTCGCCCAGGCCGTCCACCAGGGGATGCGCCGCGTCCGGCCCGCCGGGCCGGACGAGCTGTATCCACCCCTGATGCGCGGCGTCTTCGACGCGGCCATGAGCCTCTACCTGGATCGCTTCCTGAACATCCCCCCGGCCCGCCTGCCGGAGCCGGACGGCACGGTCGCCTGGGACCCGAATGTGCTGCTGACCGAATTGCCGCGCCTGCTCGACCGCCAGCAGCAGGTGGACGAGGCGGCCCGGCTGGTGGCCGGGCACCTGTATATCGGCGGCAGCGCGCGCGATCTGCTGCGCACGCTGGGCGGCGCGCTGCTGCGCGAGGATCGGAACTTCCACACCATCCAGTGTGTGGAGGCGGCCTTCCGGCTCTACCACCAGATCGGCGACGGGCCGGAGGGCGCGCACGTCCTGATCGCGGCGGCGCGCTACCTGGCCGCCCACGCGCCCACCGTGCGCGCCCAGGATCAGACCTACCAGATCGCGGCCCGCCTTCAGCGGGGGGATCGGCTGTTTGAGGGGTAAGGCCGGAAAGGCAATGTTGAATTCTTAATGTTGAATGTTGAATTGGGACGGGGCGGCTCCAGGTGAGAACATGATCGACTCGATCCAGGCCTTCTACGACCGGATGGCGGCCAGCTATCACCTGATCTTCCCCGATTGGGAGCGTTCGGTGGCGCGCCAGGCCGAGATGCTGGACAGCCTGATCCGCGCCGAGTTGGGGCGCGACCCGGCCGCCGTCCGGTTGCTGGACTGCGCGTGCGGGATCGGCACCCAGGCGATCGGGCTGGCCCGGCGCGGCTATCGCGTCCATGCTACCGATCTCAGCCCGGAGGCCGTGGCCCGCGCCGAGGTGGAAGCCGCCCGCGCGGGCGTATCGCTCACGACCGGCGTCGCCGACATGCGGGTCCTGGCCGCCCAGGTGAACGGCCCGTTCGAGGTCGCCATCGCCTGCGACAATGCCCTGCCGCACCTGCTGACCGACTCCGATCTGGCCCTGGCCCTGGGGCAGATTCGGGCGGTGCTCGCGCCGGGCGGGCTGTTCCTGGCGAGCATCCGCGATTACGACGCGATCCGGACCGAGCGCCCGCGCTTCACCAGCGAGCGCCTGATGGACGGCCCCGAAGGCCGCCGGATCACCTTCCAGGTGTGGGACTGGTGGCCGGACGGGGAGGGCTACACCGTGAACCAGTTCATCCTGACCCAGGCGGAGGCGGACTGGCAGACCCGGCACTACGCCACCGGCTACCGTGCCCTGCGCCGGGCGACTCTGACCGCCGCCCTGGCCGCCGCCGGATTCGAGGCCATCCGCTGGGACCTGGAGGGCTACGTTCAGCCGATCGTCGTGGGACGAGCGCCAGAAAAGTCATTCTGAGTTTTGAATTGGGGCGGCGAGTGAGTCGGGGAGTAGGCCTGTAAGGCCAATCTTGCGGTAGGGTCACCAGCTAAAAGCCAATAGCCAGGAGCTCACAGCGCTTCACCATGAACCACCAACCACTCACCAATCACCGCCTATGACTGCCATCAAAATCTGCGGACTCACCTGTCTGGAAGATGCCCAACTTGCTGCCGGGCTGGGGGCCGATCTGCTCGGCTTCAATTGCTACCCGCCCAGCCCGCGCTACCTCCCTCCGGAGGAGACGCGCGCCATCACCGACGCGCTGCGCGCCGATCTGGGGGAGCGCTGCCCGGTCCTGGTGGGGGTGTTCGTCAATGCGCCGGACGCGGCGGCGATCCGGGTCGCGGCCGGGCTGGACGCGCTCCAGCTTCAC
>JARKOQ010000198.1 GCA_029976005.1 Aggregatilineales bacterium
TATATCGCGGTGATCGGGGATGTCAATGGAAAAAACGGCGGCTGTGCAGGGATGAGGCCTGCCTCGTCCGCCGGGCCGTGTCCAACGGCCCTAATCGCCAGGCGCGATCCGTCAAATGCCTTCCCGCCGCGAAAAAAACGCCCGCCCTGCGCGCCGGACATGGCCGGGCGCGCGGGGCGGGGAATCAGGCTGAGTCGATGGTCTGACCCAAGAATGGTCTAGGGATAGTTCGGATCCAGCAGGTTTTGCAGGCCCTCGCTGAGCATGTTGCAGGCCAGGATCACGGTCAGAATCGCCAGACCGGGGAAGGTCGCCAGCCACCACTGGTAGAACTTGGTGCGTCCCAGCGAGATCATGGCCCCCCATTCCGGCGTGGGTGGCGCAACTCCCAATCCCAGGAAGCTCAGCGCCGAAACCAGCAGGATGATGCTGCCCACATCCAGCGCGGCTTTGATGATCAGCGGCGACCAGGCATTGGGCAGCACGTGGCGCACCAGGATGTCCAGCTCGCGCACCCCGATCGAGCGCGAGGCGGTGATGTAGTCGTGGGAGCGCACGACGAGCACCTGGGAGCGCATCAGCCGGGCGTATTCCGGCCAGACCACGATGCAGGCCGCGATCGCGGCGTTGGTCAGGCTGGGGCCCAGGAAGGCCGAGATCGCCAGGGCCAGGACAATCGAGGGAAAGGCCAGGGTGACGTCCGCCACCCGCATGATGAGGGTATCCACCACGCCGCCGAAGTAACCGCCCAGCGCCCCCAGCAGGCTGCCCACGACCAGGGAGACGATCACAACCAGGGTGGCGGTGGGCAGCGAAATCTGCGCGCCGTAGACCACCCGGCTGAAGATATCCCGCCCCAGTTCATCCGTGCCGAACAGGTGGCCCGCCGAGGGCGGGTCCAGCCGATCGGACAGGTTCTGGGCCAGCGGATCGTAGGGGGCGATCTGGGGCGCGAAGATCACCACGACCACCCAGATCGCCAGCATCACGGCCCCGACCCACAGCTCCGGGTAGTGCCGGGTCGATTTCAGCAGCGCCCTCAGCCGCTGGCCGAAGGAGGCAGCGCTCAGGTTGGTGGGGGTATCGGCAGCCACGATCACTTTATCCATAGCGCACCCGGGGATCCAGAAAGCCGTAGAGGATATCGACCGTCATGTTGACCACGATGTAAATCGCCGCGATCAGCAGCGTCCCGCCCTGGATGGCGGGATAGTCCAGGTTGCTGGCCGCCCGGACGAGGTACTGGCCCAGGCCGGGCCAGTCGAAGACCGTCTCGGTCATCACCGCGCCGCTCAGCAGCCCGGCGAAGGCCAGGCCCAGGATCGTCACCAGCGGGATGAAGACGTTGCGCAGGGCGTGCCGGACCACGACCTGAAGCTCGCTCAGGCCCTTGCCGCGCGCCGTGCGGATGTAGTCCTTGCGCATCTCCTCGACGATGGCGGAGCGCGTCACGCGCAGCACCAGCGCCAGGGTGAACCCGCCCAGGATCACGGTCGGCAGGATCAGGTGATGCACGGCGCTGCCGAAGGCTTGCCAGTTGCCGGTCAGGAGCGAATCGAGGGTGAACAGGCCCGTGATGCGCTCCGGGCTGGCCATGCGCGGGTCGAGCCGGCCCGGGCCGGGCATCACCCCCAGGTTGTAGTAGAAGATGAACAGGAAAATCAGGCCGCTCCAGAACGGCGGCAGGGACGCATTGAGCAGGGAAATCGTCCAGACGCCGCGATCCAGCTTGCTGCCATAGCGCACCCCGGCCAGCACGCCCAAGGGAATCCCCAGCAACGTGGCGAACAGCAGCGAGCTGACGGCCAGCTCGACCGTGGCGGGCAGGTACAGCAGCAGATCGTCCAGCACGGGCCGCCGCGTGAGGAAGGACATCCCCAGGTCGCCTTGCAGCAGGTTGCCCGCGTAAACCAGGTATTGCTCCCACACGGGCTTGTCCAGCCCCCAGCGTTCGATGGCCGCCTGGACGATCTCCGGGTTGTCCATGGCCCGCTCGCCGACGATCATGACCAGAGGATCGACCTGCACGATGTTGTAGATCACGAACAGCGCCAGCGAAATGCCAAGCAGCATCGGAATGGCCAGCAGCAGGCGGCGCACGATGTAGGCCAACAGACTCATAGCCGCGCTCCAGTTCCCGAAAGGCCGCGCAACGCCGTGGGCGCTCCCCCGCGTGGAGGAGCGCCCACAACCCCTGCATGTGACCCGCGGGCCGTTATTCGGCCGCGCGGCTCAGAGTCGCGAAGTCGAGGAAGTACACCGGATGGAACGTGAAGCCCTGGATATTCGCCCGCATGGCGTAGAGGTCCTGGGGCTGGAACAGCGGGATGAAGATCGCCGCCGCAACCTGCGCTTCCTGGTACTGGCGGTAGATTTCCGTGCGCGCCGCCGGATCGGATTCGAACGCGCCCTGGGTCGCCAGGTCGGCGATCGTCGCGTCGTCCATCAGCACGCGGAAGCCGACGCCGCGATCGGGATAGGAGAAGTAGTCCGACCACATGGTCGCGTCCAGGTAGTCGGGCGTCCAACCGCTGAACACGAACTGGAGTTCCTGGGCGCGCCAGGCGGTCAGGAAATTCGAGGTCGGCTCCTGCACGATGTTGACGGTGATGCCGATTTCGGCCAGGTCGGCGGCCAGCTTGGCGGAGAAGGTCTCGATCGGGATGCCGCTGGGGGAGCCGCTGCCGTGGTTGAAGGTGACTTCGAAGCCGTCCGCGTAGCCGGCTTCCGCCAGCAGCGCGCGGGCGCGATCCAGGTCGCGCTCGTAGCGCAAGGCGGGGTCGGAGCCCTGGATGCCCAGGGGCAGCATGGTCGCCGGACGGTCGGCATAGCCCTGGAGCAGCTCGTTGATGATGCCGTCGTAGTCGATGGCGTAGGCGATCGCCTGGCGCACCCGCGCGTCCCACAGCGGCGGCGCGAAGTTGGTGCTGGGCGACATGGCGATGTAGTTCAGGTTCAGGGTCTGGCCGATTTGCAGGGATAGATCGGCGTTGTCGCGGACCATCTGGGCCAGGTCGGCGTCGACCATGTCCGTGATGTCCACGTCGCCGCGCTCCAGGAGCTGCAAGGCCGTGGTGGAGTCGTTGACGTCCTGGAGCTTGACGCCGGAGAAGGCCGGGGCCTCGCCCCAGTAGTTTTCATTCCGGACGAGGGTGACTTCCGAGTTCGGCACCCAGCCGGTCAGCACGAACGGCCCCGATCCGGCGGAGTTCTGATCCAGCCAGTCCTTGGCGGCGTCGGTGGTGTCGGCATCGGCCGCGTCCGTGCCGCCGTGCTCGATCACCAGCGCGCTGTCCAGAATGCTCATCGCCGGAGCGGTGACCACGCTGGGGAAGGCCGGGAAGGCTTCCTTGAGCGTGACGCGCACGGTCAGGTCGTCGACCACCTCGATCGAGGCGATCGGGTCGGCATAGAAGGAGGGGTTGCCCTTGAGGTTGATCAGGCGCGTCCAGGAGAAGCGGACGTCCTCGGCGGTGACGGGATTGCCGGAAGCGAACAGGACCCCTTCGCGCAGCACGAAGGTGTAGACGAGGCCGTCGTCGGAGACCTCGTAGCTCTCCGCGAGGCTGGGGACGATGGTGGTCAGATCGTCGGGACGAATGACCAGAAGCGTGTCGTACGTGGCATGGTGGATGGTGAGATTGGTGGTCTCAAAGGCCCGTCCCGGATCGAGCGTGATCAGGTCGTCGAGGCCGGTCGCCACGATCAGCAGATCTTCTTGGGCGGCCACGCCGGACAGTCCGGTCACCAGAGGGGAACACACCAGGAACACAACAACCAAGAAAACGATTTTTTTCATGGATTTGACCTCCACATAACCCAAACATATCTCAAGTCTAGGAAAAAAGTCCTGATAGTCAATCGATTGCGGCCGTCTTTTGGCTCTCTCGCGCGGAATCTCATGATCTGCCCCAAAAGCCTCGTGCAGGGTGTCCCAGGGGCCGTCGGATTCCCACCCCAATATGCGTCAAGATAAGATGCCCGATCTGATTTTGAGCTGGCGGCCGTTGGACCGCCCGCGACTCAAGTCGCGGGCTAGGGATACCAAGTCCACTGAAAGTGGACTCACAAGATGCCCAATCCCCCAGTCCGCTTCAG
>JARKOQ010000199.1 GCA_029976005.1 Aggregatilineales bacterium
ACGCGGAAGTTGTAGGCCCACTGCCCGCGCGCGCCCCAGTAGCGGTCGACCATCAGGTAGTCGCTGGTGGCGTGGATCGGCTGCATGGAGGCGATCAGGCCGAGTGCCGCCAGGCGGCCCGCGTCGTCCGGGTGGATGAGCTGCACGTGCTCGATCCGGTGGCGGCGCGCCGCGCGCGGGATGCCCGCCGCGGCCTCCTGCTGGCGGGCTAGGGCGTAGACGTCCAGCACGTCGTGCACGGCCCGGTCGCCGATGGCATGGATCGTGGACGGAATCCCGGCGGCGCTGGCGCGCAGCACCAGCTCGGTCATGGTCTCCTTGTCGGTCACCACAATGCCCCGGTTATCCGGCTCGCCCTCGAACGGCTCGATCATGGCCGCCGTGCGCGGGCCGAGCGCGCCGTCCGCGTAGACCTTCTGCCCCCCGATCCGAATCCAGTCATCCCCGAAGCCCCAGCGGATGCCCGATTCGATCAGCGACTCGATCCAGGGCGCGTTGACGTTCTTGACCACGCGCATCCCCAGCCCGCCCCGCGCGCGCAGGACTTGCAGCGCGGCCAGGCAGTCGGGATCGTCGAAGTCGTGGAAGCCGGTCAGGCCGTAGCGCCAGGCCTGGGCCTGGGCCTCGGCCATCCAGTCGGCCAGCACGTCCGCCGTCGGGGCCGGGATCAGGCCCGCGACCATCTGCATGGCCGGGTCTTCCAGCAGGATGCCGGTCGGACGGCCCGCCGCGTCGCGCTGGATCATGCCCCCATCGGGATCGGACGTCGCGGCGCTGATCCCCGCCAGGCGCAGCGCGGCGCTGTTGGCCCAGCCGGCGTGGCCGCTCTTGGCCGCCAGGTAGACCGGGTTGGCCGGGGCAACCGCGTCCAGGTCGGCGGCGGTGGGGAAGGCCCGATCCGGCCACACGTCCTGCACCCATCCGCGCCCGAAGATCCACTCGCCGGGCGGGGTCTGGGCGACTCTCTCCGCCACGCGGCGTTGGGCTTCCTCTTTGGAGGGCACCTCGTAGACGTCCACGCTTTGCAGGGCGCGCGACAGCCACGACCAGTGCAGGTGGGCGTCGGTCAGGCCGGGCAGGACGGTCCGCCCTTCCAGGTTGTCGAGCTGCGTCCCCGGCCCGGCCAGGTCGCGCAGGGAATCGTCCCCCACCGCGACGATGCGCTCCCCGGCGATCGCCAGGGCGCTGACGATCGGGTGCGCGGAATCCAGGGTGCGGATGTGGCCGTTGTACAGGATGCGGTCGATCATGGTGTGCTCCTCAGGAGGGTTGGCGGACAGGTTGGCGGCCGGAATTTACCGGGCGGCGGCCACGTAAATCAGCTCGTAACCGAACAGCCCCGGCAGGACGGGCGGCGGCAGCGGCCGTCCCAGCCGCCGGGCCAGGGCGTTCAGGCCGTTCTGCACCCCGCTGCCCGCGATCAGGGTCTGCTCCACGGCGTAGCCGGTCGTTTCGAGCAGCTCGCACCCGGTCTTGAGCGTGTACAGGCGGCAATGGGTGCGATCCATCACGCCGTAGTCTTCGTAGTCGAAGCGCCCCAGCAGTAGTTTCAGGCGAATCTGCCAGTAGGCCACGTTGGGCAGGGACACGATCACCCGCGCCCCCGGCTGGAGCAGCGCCCGCGCCTCGCGCAGGACTCGCTCCGGCTGCTTGATGTGCTCCAGCACGGCCGCCGCCAGCAGCACGTCGTAGGGCGCGCTGGCCCGCGCCGGGGCCAGGCAGTCCGGCGCGTCCAGGTCGGCCTGGTAGACCTCGCTCATCCGCCCCCGCGCGATCTCGACCGCACCCGCGTCGTATTCGAGGCCGGTCACCCGGCAGCCGAGGGCCTGTTCCATGGTCCCGGAGAGGTAGCCGGAGGCGCAGCCCAGTTCCAGCACCCGGCTGCCGGGCGGGATCAGGCGTATCAGGACGCTGTGCGCCTCGTCCGGATGGGCGCGCGCCGGGTCGAAGACCTGCTCCAGGTGATATTTGGGGGTGCTCATGCGCTGTCCTTGGCTTTTAATTAATAATTCAGAATTAAGCATTCAAAATTCCGACCGGCAGGCCGGCGACGATGGCCCGCATCGACTCCAGCGACGGCGCGCCGGGATCGGGGCAGCGCCCCACGAACGCGCTGGCGACCGCGACGGCCGCCCGCATCGCGCCCGGCCAATCGTCCGGGCGGCGGCGCAGGCTGGCCAGCAGCGCCCCGGCGAACACGTCCCCCGCCCCGGTCGGATGGGCCAGGGTCTCGACGCGCGGCGCGGGGAAGTCCTGGCGTTGGCCGCCGCTGTAGAGCGTCGCGCCGCGGTCGCTGCGCGTCACGACCAGGTGCGCGGCCCTGGCGGCGTAATCCGCTTCCAGCGCCGCCGAACCGCCCAGGTCTTCGTCGCTGAGGATGGTCACCGTCCGGGGCAGCATGGCCGGGGCCTGGGCCCAGGGGATCGGCCGGACGCGCCCGCCGTCGGGCCAGATGCGCATGTAGCCCTGGGGGGTCACGCCGACCAATGCGCCGGGGAAGGCCTGCGGGACGAGCGTCGCGTCCAGCTCCTGGGCAATCGGCCCCAGGTGGACGACCGGCGCGGATCGCCAGCCGGGGGGGATATCGTCCAGGCTCAGGGCGCGGGCGTGGCCTTCCACGCGCTGGATGCGGCCCTCCGGCGTGTAGGTGTTGACGAAGATGGTCGATTCTTCGGCGGGCAGCAGGTGCACGTCCACGTCGCGCAGCCCGGCCAGGACGGGATCGTCCGGGCGGGCGCTGGTCACGACGCCGACGCATAACCCCAGGGCGCGCACGGTCATGGCGGTATAGGCCACCGTGCCGCCAAGCTGCGGCCCCTGCGGGGTGCGGTCGTGGGCCACGTGGCCGAGAATCAGATAGTCGATGGTGGACATGCGAACTCGCTTCGTTGAGAGAGAACCGGTCGGCGCGGCTACGGCATGGGCAGCTCGCGGCGCAGCAAATCCAGGGTTTGCAGGACGAGCAGGTTGTGCAGGCTGAGACCGTATTCGGACTGGTAGCCGGTGAAGGTCACCCGCGCGCCGCTGGAGGTCAGGTGGACCTGATCCGCGCCGATCCCATAGCCGGGCAGGGCGCGGGCCGCCGCCCAGAAGTTGAGCACCGGCACGCCGTATTCCTGCGCGACCTCGACCATGATCCGGTTGAAGCGCAGCGATTGGTGGAACAGCGGTTCCCCGGCGGCGGGGGCGATGCTGAACGTGACCATGATCGGGATCACGCCGGCCTCGATCGAGGTCTCGATGATCTGGCGCATCTGCTGGGCGTACTGGGTGGAGTTGAGCACGCGGGCGTCGTTCTGGCCGAACATGATCACGGCCACAGCAGGTTGGGCGGTGCGGTACTCGCACACCAGCGGCGGCTCGTTTTCCTGGCACAGGGCCGGGTTGTCCCAGATCGGATCGAAGACCGAGAAGGCGTTCAGCCCGACCCGCACCGCGACGCTGGGGTTATCGAACGACTCGGCGAAATAATCGACCGTGTCCTGCAGGAAGGTGTACGGCCCCAGGTCGTATGCCCCCGCGCTGAGGGGCGAGAGGTAGTAGCGCGAGGCGCTGTTGCTGTCCCCGACCTTGCTGATCGTGCGCGGGTCGTTGCCCAGCGCCTGCCCGGCGATGAAGATCGCGCGGGTGGCCTCGCTCACCTCTTCCGGCAGGACCGGTACGGCGTACAGCCAGGCCAGGTCCTCGTCGGCAATCGCCGCCAGGTCCGCGCCGGGTTGGTCGCTGACCGGCAGATCGGCCAGACTGAGGGAGCCATCCAGAGCCAGCCCGCCGGCCAGCACCCAGCCCTCGCCGGGTGACACGGTCGCGGCGCGGACGCGCAGCCAGGTCGCGCTCGGATTGCGCTCCAGCAGGGTCACATCCAGGCCGGGGTGAAGCAGGCCCAGGGCGGCGTAGGTTTCGCCGGGGCCGCCGCGCAGCGCCACGCGCTGGACGGTCGCCGCGCGCGGGGCGGATTGGGCCAGGGCGAGACCGGGCAGCAGGGTCACGAACAGGGCGATCCAGCCCCAGCGGATCAGCAGTCGGTTCATCGGGTGTCCTCGCCAGCCGGGGAGCGACCCGGCCGAGATCGCTGCGATTGTAGCCAATTTCGCCCCGGCCAGGCAATCGCATCAAAAACAATGAGAACCGCCAAAACGCCAAGAGCGCCAAGGAAATACATCAAGAAAAGCCAGGCGGAGTAAAGCACCTATCGTGGAGATCGTGCTTTGCCTTTGGCTGACCGCTGAAGGCTGAAAGCTGAATGCTTCCTGCCACACTTACTGCTGGTAGATGACCTCGACCCACTGGTCGGTGACGAGACTCAGCCGGAATTCCAGGATCGGCTGGTCGAGGTTGTAGCTGGCCGCGACGGCCGGGCTGGTGCTGATCGTGCGCGCCCCGGCGGGCAGCCGCACCTGGACGCTGGCCGTCTCGCCGATCATGCCCGGCTGCTTCTGGAGCAGCAGCCGGTAGCGCCGGTAGGGGCCGAACGTCTCGACCATCAGGGGCGTTTCGTAGGCGAACTGGAAGCGCGCCCCGCTGTTGTAGGCGACCTCGGTCAGGATCACGAAGTCCGTATACTGATTGGTCTGGACCGTGGTTGGTTCGGCGGGCAGGCCGTGCGTGGCGGTCAGGACGCTGTTGGGCGCGACGAACACCTGCAAGAGGTTCTGGTAGTCGCGGGTGCGGTAGTGGGCGGGCCGGATGGCCGGATCGGCCCCGGCCACGCTGGCCGGGTAGTCGTAGTTGACCGTGACCTGGCTACGCAGCGCCCCGGCCGGGGTGATCTCCACGTCATAGGTGAGCTGGCGGGCGATCGAGCGGTTGGCCTTGTTGCCCAGGTTGGCGTCGGCCACCATCACGGTGTCGTGCCCGACCCCGTCGCTCTGCCCGCCGGACCAGCCCAGCCGGGCCACGGCCTCGTTGAGGGCCGGGTCCGTGAAGTAGAGCATGATGTGCTTCTCGCGCAGGGCGCGCAGCACCGCGCCAAAGAGCGACGCCCCGGTCTGGCGGTCGACCGACTGCCAGTCGGCCAGCACCTGGCGATACAGGGCGGCCAGGAAGCGCTTGTGGGCCAGCTCGACCTCCGCGTCGGCCCGGATCGCGTAGATCGCGGTGCGCAGGTTCGCGGCGGAAAAACGGCCTTCGTAGCCCGGCACCTCGATCTCGCCCAACCCGGCCATCAGGTACTCCGTCCCGATCAGGTCGATCCCGATCACGCCGTCGACCGGCGCGTTCGGGTTGCCGCCGCCGTCATAGTACCAGGCCGCCAGCGCCGCCGTGGAGGGGAAATCGGCGTACCAGCTCCCGTCCCAGGCGGCATAGATCGGCTGGGCGTACTGAATCCACCAGGCCGGGACGCTGACCTGCGCGGCCATCGAGGCCGGCGGCGGGTTGGGGCTGGTGGCCGTGGTCGGGCTGTAGTCGTAGTCGACGATCCGGGCGTTGCGCACGGACAGGCGGCCAAACGTGCTGATGTACCCCCCGGAGGGGCGCAGTTCGTCGCTGTTCTGGGCCAGGATCAGGTAGTTCTGGGCCGAATCGAGGCCCAGGGCCTGGGTCAGCAGGTCGGGCGCGTCCAGCAGGATGCGGTTGATCGCCCACAGATCGCTCTGGTAGCGGATCAGGTCCTGGACGGTCAGCAGCAGGTCGGGGGAAAGCGCGGCCAGGTCGAAAGCGTTGATCGCCGTCAGGGCCGCGTTGAGCCGCTCGTCGGCGCTGACGAAGCGCCCACGCCCCAGGCGCAGCAGCTCGACCACACGCTCCCCGGAGGAAACCTGGGCGACCACGGTCTCGTCTTCCTCGCCGCCGGCCAGGAAGAACAGGGTCGGCTGGAGGCCGTCCAGCATGTCCCTACTCGCCAGCCCCAACCCTTCGGCCACTTCCAGCGCGCCAAAGGTCGCCCGGAAGTCCGGGTTGAGCAGGGACGCGGCCGGGGCCAGCAGGCGCGTCTGGGCGCGGGCGCGGCCCAGGGTGGTCGTGAAATCGGCCAGCGCCGATTGCAGGCGGTCGAAGTCGGTCAGGGTCAGCTCCGCGCCGGTGCGGGTGTTGATCGCCTGGAGGACGCGGCCCAACTGATCCCAGGAGGCGCGCACGCGGCCGGTCGCATCGGTGACCAGCACCAGGCTGCCGGCCACCACCACCGCGATCACGGCCACGATCACCCCCAGGGCGATCGGCCAGTTGATGCGCTGCAAGCGGCGGCGGATGCGGCCCCACAGGCTGCGTTTGCGCCGCCGGCGGTGGTGATGATGGGGGGCGGCCACTTCGGGAACCGGCGAATTCAAGGGAGCAAGTTGATCCTGATCGGACATCGCGCGCTCGTCAGTGTGCGGGTTCATTAAAAGGAATCAGATCAGTCACGCCGCGGCTGGCCGTCCGGACGCGGCTCGACCGGCTCGACGTGCGGGTGGGAGTCGCGGCTCAGCAGGCGGCGCAGCCCGCGCTCGCCGTTGGGCCGGACGGGCGTGTCCTGGTAGTAGTAGTAGCCGCCGTACCCATAGTAACTGTCGTCGCGGTCGCCGGGCTTGACGTTGTTGATCACCACGCCTTGCAGCTCGATCTTGAGGTTGCTGAACTGCTGGCGGGCGCGGATCGCCGCGTTGCGGCGCGTCTTGCCCGCGTCCAGCACCAGCACGACCGAGGCATTGACCGTGGCTGCCAGCGCCGAGCTGTCCGAGACGACCAGGCAAGGCGGCGAATCGAACATCACCACGTCCACGTTGCTGGCCGTGGTGAAGACCTTGGCCCAGCGCTGCATCAGGGCCGATCCCAGGATTTCGGCCGGGTTGGCCGGGCTGAAGCCGCTGGTGATCACGCGCAGGCGCGGCACGTGCGTCTCTTGCAGGCACTGGCGCAGGTTGGCCGCCAGGTTGAGCGATTTGCCGTCCGCCGTGACGTTGTCCAGCGGGTCGGCGAAGAGCAGCGTGGACAGGCCAACCTCGTTCTTGAGGCCGAAGAACTCGTGGACGCGCGGGCGGCGCAGGTCGGCGTCGACCAGCAGCACGCGCAGCCCGGCGGCGGCCATCACCACGGCCAGGTTGGCCGTGGTCACGCTCTTGCCCTCCTCCGGGCCGGGACTGGTGATCACGTAGATCGGCTTGACGCGCTCCCCGGAGGAGAACAGCAGGTTGGTGCGCAGCGCCCGGTAGCGTTCCGCGACCGAGGAACTGGGGTCCTGCATGGTGATCAGGCGGTCGGTGTAGGTGGCCTTGTGCTTGCCAAAGCGCGGGATGGAGCCGAGCACCGGCAGGGCCAGGGTGCGGGTGGCTTCCTCGGCGGAATGGACCCGGTCGTCCAGGTATTCCACCAGCAGGACGACGCCTCCCGCCAGCATCGCGCCGACGATCGCCCCCAGCAGGGCCACGTTGAGCGGGCTGGAGCCGCTTGGCGAGGTCGGGATGCGGGCCTGCTCGACGATGTCGAGCGAGTTCGAGCGCTGTTGCAGGCTGGCGACCGTCTCCGTGAACTGGGCCAGGGTCGAGGAGGCCAGGTTGATCTGCTGGAGCAGGGTATTGCGCTGGTTGGTCAGCCGGTCGATGTCGGCCTGGGAGGGGGCCTCGGCCAGGGCGACGTCCAGGGCATCAAGCTGCTCGCGCGAGGTCTGGAGGGTGGTATTCAGGCGGGCGATCTCGGCGTTGGCCAGCGCGATCTGGTTGAGCTGTTCCGGCGTCAGGTTGGAGGGGCTGTTGGCGATGATCTGGCGGGCAATCTCGTTGGCCATGTCGGCCACCAGAATCCGGTCGGTGTACGTGACCCGGATGATCAGCAGCGAGGTGTTGCTCACCGTCTCGACCGTCAGCAGACGCCCCAGCTCTTCCGGCGTGACGGGGAAGTTCTGGGCCTCGACCGCGGCTTCCAGCACGTCGTACGTGCGGGCCAGCACGGCGTAGGTCTGGGCCAGCTCTACCCCGGTGCGGATTTCCGAGGACGAGGGATTGGGGGATTCGATGAACCCGCCGATCGAAACCATCGCCTGGGCCTGGTAGCTGGAGGGTTGGCCGCTGCGCGTCAGGTAGCTGACGCTGCCGGCCAGGAAGGCGGCCAGGAGGATCAGCCAGCCCCACTTTCTGAAGACGCGGATGTACCGGACAAGCTCGATTTCCATGACCAGTCCTCGACTGTGGTATTCCCATGATTAAGCACCCCAACTATACCACAATTGCCTTACGCCGCCCGCGACCGGCGGGCCGGGAACGAGCCATCGCCGCCATGCTCGTTCCGGCGGCGACAGAGCCCCGGCCGATTTGAACCGAAATCAACCGGTATGTTCCGTGACGTTAATGAAAAGCCAACCCGATATAGTGTCGTTGGCGCATCCGAACCATTTTATAACGTGACGGAAATGATGTTCCGTCGGGGCGCGGCAGGCCTGAATTCATAAGGAAAAACCTTCGTTTTTCACCGAAAACCTGAACGATTCGATGGCCGGTGGCTTTCAAAGCCTGCGGCTCCCCGGCCCACGCCCTTCCTGCCGCCGGACGTTTTCTAACCCGATTCCAATTATTAAACTGGCGTGGCCATTTTGAAGCTCATATACTGCAATTACCGCCTGTTTATATTTGAGGGCGTGGAGTCCAGCCCGTACCAGAAGCCCGCGCTGCCAGTCTGCTCGCGGGGAGGGAAGCAGCATCCACGGCGTCGCCTGCTCCGGGCACGGGGCAGGCCGCCCAAAACGGGTTTCGGTTCGGCGGCAAGGAGCAGTGAATCATGCGTATCCATCATCATTCAGTCCTTATGTTGGGGGCCGTGCTGGTCGCGGCCATGCTGTTCGGCGCGTTTCCCGCCGAATCCACCCTGGCGCAGGGGGGCGAAAGCTGCGCGCAGATGGCCCACCGCGCCTTCTCGGAGCTGGGCACGAACTGCGCCAACCTGACGCGCGGCAGCCTGTGTTACGGCTTCACCGGCGTGAGCGCCACCTTCTCCCCCGCGCTCGTGTTCGACGCGCCGGGCGATCGGGCCGACCTGAGCCGCCTGCAATCGGTGCGGACCGAGGGCATGGACACGGCGACCGGGACGTGGGGCATCGCCGCGCTCAGTATCCAGGCCGATCTGCCGGTTGGGCTGGATGAGGCGGTTTCCCTGCTGCTGATCGGCGACGGCTCCCTGGAGGATGCGGTCGATCCGGCCGTGGCCCTGCCCGTGGTCGAGCCGGTGGCCGTCGTGACCGTGGGCCCGTCCAACCTGCGCAGCGCGCCGGGCCTGAACGCCTACATCGCCGAGACCGTCCCGGCCGGGACGCGCCTGCTGGCGGATGGCCTCAGCCCGGATGGCGGCTGGGTGCGCGTGGCGGCGGCTTCCGGCGCGGCCTGGATCGAGCGGCTGGGCCTGGAAGAGGCCGACCTGAGCGACCTGCCGGCGATTGCGCGCGGCAGCCTGACGCCGTTCCAGGCCTTCACCTTCCAGACCGGCGAGCCGGTCACGGATTGCCTCGAAGCGCCGCCGCCGGTGCTGGTCGTCCAGGGGCCGGAGGGCATCCCGGTCGAGATCATCGCCAACGGCACGCCGATCCGGATCGAATCGACGATCTTCCTGCGGACCCTGCCCGGCAACCTGCTGGAGCTGGTGGTCGGCATGGGCCGCGCGATCCTGTATCCCGGCACGCCGGACGCCCTGACGATCGACGTGGGGACCCGGATCGTGGCTCCGCTGGGGGCGGATGGGCTGGTCAGCGGCGCGTGGAGCGGCTGGCGGCTCCTGACCCAGACTGAGCTGGACGCCCTGCTGGCCCTGGAGAACATCCCGCCGAACGTCTGGAACTATCCCTACGTGAATCCCAAGATCATCCAGCCTTCGGGGGTTGGCAGCCCAAGCCCGATCGTCCAGACTCCCGGCGGGGTGGTGATTCCGGCCGCGCCGCCGGCGTGCGCCTTCCCCAGCCTGGTATGGACTCCGCGGGCCGGCGAGGAACTGCCGCACCCGGACTGGGAGGCGCTCAGTCTCGCCGAGTCCGGCGGCCTCGAAGGTATCCTGTTCCAGAGCGACACCGGATGCGTCTGGGACGTGTTCCACCTCGGCCCGGACGGCGTGGCAAACAACGTGTCGGGCGGGCCGGACGGCTCCGACCTCCAGGCGACCGCGTCCCCCGATGGGCAGTGGGTGGCCTTCGCCTCCAACCGCGCCGACAACTGGGAAATCTGGATCAGCGCCATCACCGGCGAGCCGCAGTTCCGCCTGACCTATAACACCGCGCCGGACATCAATCCCGTATGGGGGCCGGATGGCCGGTTGATTTTCGAGAGCAGCCGCGACGGCAACTGGGATTTGTTCCTGGTCGACGTGACCGGCGATGGCGAGCCGGTGCCCCTGACCGACGATCCCGGCAGCGATATCAACGCCGCCTGGGCTCCCGACGGCCAATCGATCTTCTTCCAGAGCAATCGGGATGGGGATTGGGAGCTGTACCGGCTCAACCTGGACGACGGCAGCCTGGAACGGCTGACCAATAACGACCTGGAAGACCAGATGCCGGTCATCTCTCACGATGGAACGCAGATGGCCTGGCTCCAGCGCAATCCCTACGGCGTGGCCCAGGTGATGCTGATGACCCTGGCAACGCGCGAGACGCGCCAGATGACCGACACCGGGACGGATATTGGCGGCCACCTGTTCTCCCCGGACGACTCCTTCCTGGTGTATCACACCTTCGTGGGTGGCAGTTACGAAGTTTTCGCGATCGAGATTGCCAGCGGGGCGATCAAGAACATCTCCAACAGCCCGGCCAGCGATGACCGCGCGCCGTCCTTCTCCGCCGGCAGCCCCGTCGTGATCTTCCAGTCCGATCGGCTGGCCGGGCCGGAGCATCCGGGCCAGCACGAGCTGTTCGAGGTCGATCCGCTGCCCATCAGTGGGCCGGCCCTGGCTCCCGTCTTGCTGTTCAACAACCCGTTGTCGGACGACCAGTTCCCGAGCGGCGCCGATCGCGACGAAAGGAACACGTCCACCGAACAAGCGCTCCTTAGAAGTGAGAAGTGATCTCCTGACCATCCAACGCTTTTTCCTGACTTTTTGAGATGCATTCGGGAGATGGGTGATGGTAACCATGTTTGCAATGATGGTGGTGGGCTTTGTATGCGCTGTTTCGGCAGTGAGTCTGGTACGACGGTGGGCGCTGCGCCGCGCCTTTCTGAGCATGCCAACCCGGCGCGGGTCGCATGACGTTCCAACACCGTTGGGCGGCGGGGTTGCCATTGCCCTGGTCTGCCTGGGGTTCGCGGGGCTGGGGGTGATCCTGGGCGAAGCGCGGTGGTCTCTGCCGGTGGCGGCCTATCTGGCGGCGGGCAGCATGATCGCCATGATGGGGTATCTGGACGACCGGCATAATCTGTCGGCGCGGGCGCGGCTGACGGTCCAGGCCGCCTGCGCCCTGGCCGTGGTTTCGTCGGGGGCGTTCCTGCCGGTGGTCGAGCTGCCCGCCCTGGGGGTGCTTACCCTGGGGGCGGTGTCCGGCGCGCTGCTGGCGTTCATGTGGCTGGTCTGGATGACCAACGCCTTCAACTTCATCGACGGGATTGATGCCATGTCCGGCACGCAGGCGATCGTGGCGGCCAGCGGTTGGATCGTGGTGTTCCTGAGCACGGGGCAGGATGCCCTGCTGCTGGCCCTGCTGCTGGCTGCGGCCAGCCTGGGCTTTCTGATCTATAACGTCACCCCTTCCCTGATTTTCATGGGGGATGCCGGCAGCACGTTCCTCGGCTTCTCGTTCGCGGCCCTGCCGCTGCTGGCGGCCGCCAGTCATCACAACCCGCGCCTGCTCGTGGTGGGGGTGCTGTTCGTCGCCCCGGCCCTGTTCGACGCGACCGTGACCCTGCTGCGCCGCATGTTCAATCATCAGAACATCTTCGAAGGCCACCGCACTCATTTCTACCAGCGGCTCACCCGGCTGGGCTATTCGCACATGAGGGTTTCGGGGACGTACGGGGCGATCTCGATGTTTGGCGTGGGCTGCGGCCTGTTCTATCTGGCCCAGGGAGCCTCCACGCTGGGCACAATCGCCGCCCTGGCCCCCTTCGGAGCGATGTCCATTCTGGCGATCGGGATCACGGCCGCCGAGCGCGGCTGGCGCTGGCAGATGCTGCTGGGCCGGATGAATCCGGGCCGGGCCATGCTGGCCGGGTCGGAGCCGGATGCGAACTCACCCCGGGGGCGCCGAGCGTGACGCTGGCTCATTTCGAGCAGAACCGGCACGGCTTTCCGCAAGGAGAGCCGTGTTTCTTTTATCGCTCCCGGCGCGCCGGGGCTGGTTGGCCGGCCTCCATCACACCCCGCCAGCCCTCCGCCAGCGAGACCGCGGGCGTGAAGCCCAGCGCGCGCAGCGCCGCCCCGGAATAGACCTCGTCCTCGACCAGATGGCGCACCGCGTCCACCTTCAGCGGGAAGCGCTGGCCCAGCAGCCGTTCCCCCAGCCAGGCTCCGCTCAGGGCCGCCCAGGCCGGAAAACGCAGCGGCGGCAAGGGCCGCCCGGCGGCGGCGTACATCGCCTCCAGGATGGCGCGCAGGGTCGCGCCCTCGTGCCCGACCAGGTTGTAGACTCCACCGGCCAGGCCGGGCGACTCCGCCGCGAACAAGGCGGCGCGGGCCACGTCCGCCACGTGGGTCAGGCAGCGCCGGTTGTCCAGCCGCCCGATCGGGACGAACCAGCCGCGCCGGATCGCCCTGGTCATCCGCCCCCACGAGCCGCGCAGGCCCGGCCCGTACACCGCCGACAGGCGCAGCACGACCGTCTCGATGCCCGCCGCGCCCAGCGCGGCCGCCTCCCCCGCCAGTTTGCTCCGGCCATACGCGGAGGTTGGGCGGGGCGGAGTCGCCTCCGTGACCGGCTCCGGGCCGCTGACTTCCCCGTAGACCTTGACCGTGCTGAACAGCACCAGCCGGCGCGCCCCGGCGCGGGCCGCCGCTTCAGCCACCGTCCGCGTCCCGATCACGTTGACGCGCTCATACTCGGTCGCCAGTTCCGGCGCGGGAGTCTCCACGTGCAGCAGGGCCGCCAGATGAAAGACCACGTCCGCCCCGGCCAGGGCGGGGGCCAGCGCCGCCGGATCGGTCACGTCGCCGGGGAAGTGGGGCACGTCCGGCGGGAGCAGGCCCGGCGGCGGCGTGTGGCGGCTGAGGGTGCGCACGGCGTACCCCGCCGCCCGCAGATGAGCGGCCAGGGTGGGGCCAATGGAGCCGGTCGCGCCGGTGATCAAGGCGGTGGGTGGGTGGCTCATTGTGGGTAAGCTCCTGGCGAAGTGGAACCCCGATCGAAAGCGACCGGCACGGTCGCGCCCGTGATCAGGGCAACGGGTAGGTCGGGCATGGAATGCGATTCCGCAGGCAATTTCTAACACTCCTCTAATCGACAATGGCGTTCAAGATTGTATAATATACTTCAACAAAACCTGTTCAAAAGATGTTCGACAGGACGTATCGATCTGAACATTCGCGCGGTGACGCTCGTTCGTGTGAACAAGGAACCTATCCCATGCCCGGTATTGTACGCCAACTGCTTGTTATTCTCGTCTACGCGGTGACCCTCGTGGTCAACAGCATGGCCTCCAGCGGCGCGCTGGGAGGCACCCCCACCAGGGATATCAGCAACGCCTATCCGATCCTGTTCGTCCCGGCTAACATCACCTTCTCCATCTGGGGCGTGATCTACCTGGGCCTGACCGCCTTCGTCATCTTCCAGGCCCTGCCCGCCCAGCGCGAGAATCCGGCCGTCAAGCGGATCAGTGGCCTGTTCATCCTGAGCGGCCTGTTCAACATGGTCTGGCTGGTGCTCTTCCAGAGCTTCCAGTTCTGGGCGTCGGTGCCCTTCATGCTCGGCCTGCTCGGCTCGCTGATCGCCATCTACCTGCGACTGGAAGTCGGCAAACCGGCCAGCCGCAGCACGTTCTGGTTCTTGCAGGTTCCGTTCAGCATCTACATGGGTTGGATCACCATCGCCACTATCGCCAACATCGCCCAGGCTTTCTACGCCTCCGGCGCGACCGAGCTGGGTCTGGGTGGGCCGGTATGGGCCGCGATCATGCTCGTGATTGGGACGGTGGTCATCAGCGCCGTGATCCTGCACGGGCGCGGCAACATCGCCTACGCGCTGACCGCGATCTGGGCCGTGGCCGGGATCGTCATGAAGCAGAGTGAGACTCCGCTGGTGGCGGGCACGGCCCTGGTCATGATCGGCGTGATCGTCGCGGTCCTGGCCTACAGCCTGTGGCGCAGACGCAAGCCGGAAAGCGCGCCCAGTCTGCGGACCGTGCGCACCTGATTGGCCCACTTCCCCCGGAGAGCCGCCGGTCTCCCCCGCCGGCGGCCCTCCCTCTTTCGCCCCCGGATTGGGCGATTTTGCGCAACTGCCAAGAGAGTTGATGCAACTCGGCCAGTGCTTTGCGCCATCAAACGGGAGTACTATGCATGATATGGGCGCTCAGTCTTACCTGGTGTAAGGCAAACCATGAGACAGTGTGAAGATTTTGCCCCGGCCGAAAAAACGGGTGTACAATGTGAGACGGGATGGGCTTCGCCGTCCCGCTCCATAAGAACCCTTCAGGACTGAGCGTGGAATAGAGTTCTTGAAAAAGAGTTCTTGGGAGTATAGTTATAGAAAAGTGCGGGGCGTTCACCCCAGTCAAACGTGAACGCCCCGTTTTGCTTTCTGGCCCCGGCAGTGCCGGACCGCTACCGGTCGGCCTGAGCGCCTTCGCCAAGGGCCTGGGCTGCCCGCTCCCGCATGGTCTGGCGCAGGGCCTCGATGTCGCGCGGGGCGATGATCGCCGCGATGGCCACGAAAACCGTGCTGATCGCCCAGGCGAGCGTGCAGATCAGCAGGATGGCGGCCCCCAGCGAGGACCGATCCGCGATGGCTCCGGCCATCAGCGGGGCCAGGGCTGCCCCGGCGTTCTCGATGAAGTACTGCACCGCCAGGGCCGTGCTGCGCACCTCCGGCGGCGTGATGTCGTACACGGTCGAGATCACGTTGGGGGAGGCGAAGGGGATGAACAGGGCCGTCAGGCACAGCAGAATCAGGAACAGGCCGGTATTCTCCAGGGGGACGCTGAGGGTCAAAAAGAGGAACAACGCCCCGCTGATGACTCCGACCAGGGACACGATCATGCGGCCGCGCCGCGTGCGCTGGAACAGGTAGTCCCCCAGCATGCCCCCCACGAAGTAGCCCGCCGCCAGCACCAGGACCGCGATGCCCATCGTCATCAGCACCTGGTCGGAGGTGTAGTTGCGCTCCGTCTCCAGGTAGTTGAAGAACCAGAACGAGATCACCGTCCAGGGGAAGACGCCGAAGAAGCCCTGCAGAAAGAGTGGGATCAGCGTCCGGCGCTTGAGCAGCCCCCGGGCCGTCCGCCAGTCGAAGCGGTAAACGCCGATCTCGGCCAGGTCGGCCAGCTCCGGCTCGGCCTTGCCGCGCGGGACCTCCTTGACGCCCAGGAAGATCAGCACGGCCAGCACCAGGCCCAGCGTGCCGGTGATGATGAACACGTTGCGCCAGCCGATCACCGGGCCGAGCATCGTCGCCAGCACCAGCCCGACCATGTAGCCCAGGGGTTGGCTGAGCTGAAGGATGCCGTAGATCTTGCCGCGCACGTTGGGGCCGAAGTAGTCCGAGATCAGGCTGTACAGGCCGGGATAGCTGGAGTCATCGATGCCGGTCGAGGCGCGGGCGGCCAGGAAGGTGTTGTAGGTCGGGGCAATCGCGCCCAGCCAGGTGGTCACGCCCCAGATGGCCGAGGCCAGGGCCAGCAGCTTGGCGCGGGCGTAGCGGTCGTACAGGTAGCCCCACAGCGGGTAGAGCACCGCGCCCACGATCAGCGCCCCGGTCTGGACCGCGCCCATCTGCGTCCGGTCGATGCCGAACTCTGCCATGATTGACGTGGTCAGCGGGCTGATCAACAGCTTATCCGACTGGTGCAGCAGCATGAAGGCGAAGAAGATTCCCACAACCATCCAGCGGTAGGAGCGTGCGGAAGATCTCATGGTCTGTCCTTTGGAGCGAGCGCCGCGCGAGGCCGGACCGCCGGGGGCAATGAAGGGCTGGCATGGCGGCCCCGGCATATACCGTGATCATGCGTCAGGCGGCTTCCGATCGCAAGTCTGTTAAGGCCCTGGGTGCTTACCGGGCTGGAAGCCCCGGAAAAGCAGCATGGGGCACGGGTGACACGGTGATCGGCGTGACCGCCGTAGGGACAACCGGCTGGTTGTCCAATATGCGTCAAGATAAGATGACTGATCCGATCTTGAGATGGCGGCCGTTGGAGCGCCCGCGACTCAAGTCGCGGGCTAGGGATACCAAGTCCACTGAAAGTGGACTCAAAAGACGCTCAACTTCCCAGTCCGCTTCAGCGGACTTCGTGTCCGTAGCCGGGGACTTGAGTCCCCGGCGTGACCACCGCGCCACCATTGGCTCGGTAACTTGACGCATATTGGACGACCGCCCGGTCGTCCTACGACGCCCAGTTGTGGAGAGAGGGGCCAGGGGGTGAGGCCCCCGCCAATCGGAAATAGCCTGCGATTCCCCCGCGTCACAGCGCGGGTAACATAGGGATAAGCCAGGTATAAGTTGCGATATCTTGGGTTAAGTGCTTGACATCGAACAGCAGTTCGCATATACTTTTAAAAATCATAGAACTGATGTGCGAAGGATGCCAGCCAAGATGTACGACGACGACCCAGATGTCCTCTACGAAACTCTCTCCGACCGTCAGAAAGCCATTCTGGACTTCATCGAGCGCTTCATCGAAGCCGATGGCTTTCCGCCCACCATTCGCGAGATTGGCGAGGCGTGCGACATTGCCTCCACCTCGGTGGTCAACTACAACCTGAACAAGCTGCGTGAAGGCGGCTGGCTGGAGCGCACCGCGGAGAAATCGCGCGGGATCCGGCTGCTGCGCCCGCGCCATGCGGGGCAGCCCGCCACCCGCGAGGTCGGACTCCGCTTGAGCAACGCGCTCAACGTGGTGCGCATCCCCAAGATCGGGCGGATCGTCGCCAGCGCCCCGGTCATGCTGCCCGGCAGCGACTTTGGCGAGTACTACGATCCCGAAGTGGACGTGATCGAGATTTCGCGGGATATGCTGCGCGGCGTCGACGTGAACGAGGTCTACGCCCTGGAAGTGCAGGGCGAATCGATGATCGACGCCCTGATCGACGATGGCGACATCGTCATCCTGCGCAAGCAGCAGACCTGCCGCGACGGCGAACTGGTGGCCGTCTGGCTGCCGGAACGCGGCGAGACCACGCTCAAGGCCTTCTACGACGAGGGCACGCGCATCCGGCTCCAGCCGCGCAACCCCGGCATGGCGCCGATTTACGTCCACCCCAACAACTGCCAGATTCAGGGCAAGGTGTTGGGCGTCATGCGCATGGTCTAAGCGCAGTCCAACCAACCGATAGCCCTTCGGCATGCGTGGCCGCGCTCGTGGCGTGCGCCACGCATGTTATGATCCCCCAGGGCTTGAGCCAGCCGGAGTCCTCCGCGATGCTGACCATCTCCAGGGAAACCCAGCGGCGTTTCATCCTCGGCAAGCAGGGACTCTATCCGGCCCGGCGCTGGCGCGGCAAGGCGGGGGTGGTGCAGGCCGTGCGCGCCGGATGCGTGATCCAGGTCGATCCCCTCAACGTCATCGCCCGCAGCCACGACATCGCCCTCTACGGCCGCGTGCTGGACTACCAGCCCGCCCTGCTCGACAGCGCCCTCTACCAGGATCGGGCGCTGTTTGATTATGGCGGCGCGGTCATGATCCACCCGATGGAGGAGCTGCCTTACTGGCGCGTGGTGATGGGCCGCAAGGGCCAGGAACCCCGCTGGCGAAAACTGGCGGACGAAGCGCCCCAGGTCGTCGACGAGGTGCTGGCCGCCATCCAGGCGCGCGGCCCGCTGGGGGCGCGCGACCTCGACGGTCCCCGCCGAACCGAGAGCAGCTTCCGCTCCGGCAAGCTGAGCGGCCAGGTCCTGTACATGCTGTGGCTGTCCGGCGCGTTGATGACCCACGGCCGGCAGGGCTTCGAGCGGGTCTACGACCTGACCGGGCGGGTCGCGCCCGCGGCATACCAACGGGTGGCGACGCCGGACGAAGCCGACGACTTCTTCATGCGCAAGGTCTTCGACGAAGTGAACCTGGTCACGGCGCGGAGCTGGCGGCGCTGGTACGCCAGCCTGATCGAGCGCAAGGTCGAGCCGGGCGAAGCCGCCGCCCGCCTGGACGCCCTGCGCCAGTCCGGTGCGGTGATCCCGGTCGAGCTGGCTCACGATCCCAAGGAACCCCGCTTCCTGTGGGCCGAGGACCTGCCCCTGCTCGAAGCCGTGCAGCGCGGCGTCATCCCGGAGGCATGGCTGCCCGCCGAGGAAGCGCCATCCGACGAGATGACCTTCCTCGCGCCGCTGGAAATCGTGAGCACGCGCGGCCGGGCGCTGCCTCTTTTCGACTTCGAGTACCTGTGGGAAGTCTACAAGCCCGCCGAAAAGCGGCGCTGGGGCTACTACACCCTGCCCATCCTGTACCGCGACCGGCTGGTGGCGCGGATGGACCCCAAACTTGTTCGGGCCACGGGTACGCTGGAGGTCAGGGGCTTCTGGCTGGAAGACCATGCCGTTCCCGACGAGTCTTTCGCGGCGGCGCTGGCGGCGGGCCTGCGCCGCTTCATGCAGTTCTGCGGCGCGACGAGCCTCGACCTCCAGGCTCTGAGACCCGCCGCCCTGCGCCAATCCCTGCTGGAGCGGCTCGTCTGAGCGAGCGTTGGCTGGCCGCCTGTCCATTCACAGAGGGGAGGATCATATGCGTTTCGAATTCTGGCAGCGCTGGCTGCTGGTGTGCAGCATCCTGATCGCGCTGTTCGGGCTGGGCATGGCCCTGCTGTGCACCACGCCCCTGTTCGACGTATTCGACAGCCAGGTCAACCCGGTGTTCTGGGACTCGGCTGTCGCGCCGGAGCAGGCCGCGCGCTTTCAGGGCTGGGTGTATGGCGTCCTGGGGGCGACGATGATGGGCTGGGGGATCACGATCGCGTTCCTGGCCCACTACCCTTTCCGCCGCCGGGAACGCTGGGCCTGGACGGCGACCGCCGCCGCGCTGGGGGCGTGGTTCGTGCTCGACACGAGCCTGTCGCTCGCCTTTGGAGTGGTGTTCAACGCCGTGTTCAATACCGTGCTGATCGTCCTGGTCGGGGTGCTGCCGCTGGCCTTCACCTACCGGGCCATGCGCCAGGCCGGCCGGTAGGCCAGTTCCCCACGATCGGCTATCATAACTTTCAGCGCCGGGGCGTCTTTTCCTGTTCGTGCGCCACCCGTTTCGCCGCCGCCAGAGCGCAGCCCACGCGCCAGTAAAGGGATGTCCGTGTCTGTCCAGGACCCATCCTACGCCCCCTTCAGGCTCTTCCTCAGCTATTCCCGCCAGGATTACCCGATCGTCCGCGACATCTACGAACGGCTGACCGCCCAGGGAAGCCCGGTCTCCCACGTCTGGCTCGACCAGGTGGAGATCGAACTGACCAGCGTCTGGCAGGCGGAAATCCGGCGCGGGCTGGACTCGTGCGACGCCGTGTTGCTGATCGCCAGCCAGTACGCCCTGGCCTCGTCCAACGTGCGCGACGAGTGGCTGTACGCCCAGGCCAAGGGCAAACCGGTCTACGTGTGGCTGATCGACAACGTGCCGCTCGACCGGACGCTGGCGGACTGCCCGCGCTTCGACCTGCGCGCCGATCCGCTGGACGGTGCGCGGCTGGGGCGGCCCATCGACTGGCTGCGGCAAGTGGCGCGCGGGGAGGCCCCGCCAGCGCCGGACGCAGCCGCCGGGGATCGGTTCGTCCTCCCGGCTTACGTCAAAGCCCACCGCCGCGTCCTGATCGGCTTGCAGGTCTACGCGACCCTCGTCCAACTGCTGGTCTTCTGGCTGGTGGCCCTTGACCAGTACCGCACCGTGCCTTACCACATGATCGAGGGGATTCAGGTCTCGCCGCTGCTGACCGCGCCGCTGGCCGGGCTGGCCGTCGCCCTGGACTGGGCGCTGTTCGTCCGCCAGATGGGCCGCCTCTCCCGGCGGCGGATGCCCTACGAGCACATGATGCTGTATTTCGTGGGGACGACCCTGCTCAAGCTGCTGATCCCCGTCCTGATCATGCCGCCGTATACCGGCCCGCTGCTGATCCTCGCCATCGTCCAGACCGTGGCCTTTTTGATCGCGGGGTGGATCGCCCGGCGCAGGTCGCCCCTGGTGATGCGCTCCCGCACCTGGCGATCGAACGCCGAACCCCCGGACCAGCAGCGCTGGTTCCCGGTGTTCCCGGTGCGCGAATCGCTCCGGCCGCCGACTTTCAAGGAAAGCCATCTGCTGGCCGACCTGCCGCAGCGCCAGGCGGCCGCCGGGAAGGTCTGGCCCGACCAGGTGCTCGTCCTGTACGATCCCTGGGACACCTACTTTGGCGAATACCTGGCCGCCTACTACCAGCACCGGGTCTCCAGCGGGGCAACGGTGATCGCCCGGCCGGTGACCGACTGTGAAGACGTGCTGCCCGCCGCCGAGCGGCTGTACCTGATCATCAGCCCGCACAGCGCCGGGGCCATGACGGCCCTGGTGGCGCGCCCCGACGTCCAGGATCGCCAGTTCGTGCTGGTGCAGCTCGAGGACACGAAGCTGGCGGACGACTCCCTGAGCCGTTACCAGTGGATAGACGCGCGGAGCGATTACAGGCGGGCCTTCCAGCAGGTGGGGCGGGCGGCCGTCGACCTGCCGCGCCGCCCGCCGCCGCGCCGCAACCTGTTCAGCCTGGCCCAGCCCCATCCCCGCGCGGTGTCCTTCGCGTTCCTGGCGGTTGGCTTCATGCCCCTGGTGTTGAGCCTGGCTCCCCTGATCATTCTGTACCTGTACGGCGTCAACCTGCTCGGCGCGTACCTGCCCGCCGCCGGCAGCGCCCGCCTGGAATCGCTGGTGGTGGATACCCTGCTCACGGGGCTGGTGATCTACATCCTGGCCGCCGGGTACTGGCGGCGCTGCTACAGCACGCGCCTCATCCTCGCCGCCTGGGGGGTGTTCTTCGTGACGTCGCTGCTGGATAGCTGGACGGCCCTGCCCATGCTGGCCCTGGCAACCCCTTTCGCCCTGGCCCTGCTGCGCCTGAGCCGCCTGCCGCGCGACGTGGACGGCGTGCTCGACGGCTTCGACTGGATCGAGATGCTGGCCCTGGGCCTCTGGCAGCCCAAAAAGCGCTTCGAATGGCCGCTGTTCCTGCTGCTGGTGCTGCTGGGCGGGCTGGCCCTGGCGGTCGACGCCGGGGGGAGCGCCCCCGCCGCCGCGCCGATCGCGGTTACGCCGACGCCGGTCGACTACAGCGGGCCGATCGGCGTGGTGGGCCTGTCCATCGGCGAGGAGGTCGAATTCGACGCGGCCGGGCAGATCGCGCTCTCCGGGGCCGGCACGCGCTTCGGCGGGGTGATGCACCTGTATGCCGTCCTGGTGGTGCGCGACATCACGCCGGGGACCGAGGTGGTTTTCACCTGGATGCGGGATGGCGCGCCGATCAACCAGACCGCCATCCCCTGGGAGCAGGCGGTCGACTGGACGCGGCCGGACCTGCTGGGACAGGTGGTGACCGGCATCGAGCAGGAGGACGGCGCCCCGCTGCCCGCCGGGGCGTACGTGCTGGAGGTCACGGTCGGCGGCGCGCGCCTGATCAGCCTGCCTTTCACGATCGCGCCGGACGCGGCCCCCGAATGATCCGGGCGCATCGAAAGCGGATCGAACCGCCCGGTCGCCCGGAGCGCCCCGTGCCCGGTTTTCGTCTGGCGCTGCGACGCCTGCCGCCTGGACGCTGCCAGCGGGTTGACCCGCCCTGCGGCGAGCGGCCTGTCCGGTCTGCTGCAAAGGGCCTGAGCCGCGGCGAACCTGCCATTGCGTTCTGCCCAAAGGGCTGTATAGTGTTATCCATCAGCGCGCGGCCCTTTGCCCTCCGATGAACGGCATTCCCTTTGGCGGAAAACATGCTTCCCCGGCTATCCGCGCGCATCCATCCGAACGACGACAGCAAGGCGCAGACCTGATTCATGGCTCCCAAGTCCTCCGGTTTCAAGCAGGGAACCCCGGTTCAGCGGGCCTATACCGACGATCGCAAATTCAACGTGCGCCGCCGTATCCACCAGGAATACACCGTCCCGCAGATGGATTTCGCGCGCTGGGTGCTGGATCGCATCCAGTGGCGCGGAGACGAATCGGTGCTGGACCTGGGAGCCGGGCCGGGTACCTATTTCGACCCCGTCCAGGCCCGCATCCCGCGCGGGCGGCACGTGGCCGGCGACCTGTCGCTGGGCATGGTTCGCCGCCAGCAGACCCAGGATAATGCGGCCCGGATCGCGCTGACCAACCTGGATGCCCAGGCGCTGCCCTTCCCGAACGGCCTCTTTGACGTGGTGCTGGCCAACCACATGCTCTTCCACGTGCCTGATATCGACGCCGCCCTGAGCGAGATCGGGCGTGTCTTGAAGCCGGACGGCGTGCTGCTGGCGACGACCAACAGCGTCAACAACATGCCGGAGATCACCACCCTCTACCGCCGCGCGGTGATGCTCCTGACCAACTTCAAGTACAAGGGACAAATCAGCACCACCAACGCCGAGCGCTTCTCATTGGAGAACGGCCCCGGCATCCTCTCCCACCACTTTGCCGCCGTGGCGCGCTTCGATCTGCCCTCCGCCCTGGTTTTTCCGGAGCCGATCCCGATCATCGAGTACCTGGACAGCATGCGCGAGCTGCGCGAGTCCAGCCTGCCCGATGGGATCAGTTGGGAGGAGTTCATGGCGGTGATGCGCCAGCAGGTCGTGCGGCTGGTGGCCTTCCACGGGCCGATGCGAGTCCGCAAGCTGAGCGGGGTGCTGGTGGCGACCAACGCGGGCGGCTTCGCGGCGGAATACGCCCGGCTGAGCAAGGAAAGCTAGCGCTCGGCCAGAGACA
>JARKOQ010000212.1 GCA_029976005.1 Aggregatilineales bacterium
CGCGCACCAGGGCGTTGGTCGGCCCCGGCTCCGGGGCGATGCGCGTCTCCGCGCCGCGCTCGGAAACCAGATCGCGCCGGAAGAGCGTCCACAGGCTGCGGCCGGGCCGCAGGCGCAGGGTGTTATCGGCGGTCTGCATCACGAGCAGGATCGTGGTGCGGCGCGCCCAGGGCGCGGTGAACTTGGCGTGCAGGAAGTCCAGCGGGTGGCGCAGACCGTTGAGCAGCGTCCCCGCCAGCCGGCTCAGGAAGCCGCCGCTTCCATCGAGCAGCGGCGCGGACAGCACCCGGATGAACGACGAGCCTTCCGAATAGCGCACCGGCTCGACGTGGGTGATCGCGTCGGTCTGGATCACCGAGGTGATGGCGATCCCCTGGCTGTAGTTCGGGCTGTCGTGGCGGGAGGTCACGCCCAGCAGGGCCTCGCTGTTGGTGCGGACGCGCTCCCCCAGGCGCGGCGAGAGGCGCGGCAGGCTGCGTGTGATATCCCGGCAGCGGAAGAGCAGGCGCAGTGTGCCGATCACGCCCGCTGCCAGCACCACCCCGCGCGTCCGGACGGCCTGCGTCCGGCGATCGAGCCGGGCGGTGGCGCGCCGGTAGACGACTTCGTAGCGCGCGCCGTCGGGCTGGCCCGGCGGCAGGGGGCGGAGGTCGATCACCTCGGCCTCGGCCCGGATTTCGACCCCGCGCTGCTCGGCCAGATACAGGTAGTTTTTGTCGAGCGTGTTTTTGGCGTTGTACCGGCAGCCGACCATGCACCCGCCGCACTGGATGCACCCGCTGCGGGCCGGACCGTCGCCCTCGAAGTACGGGTCGGCGGCCAGCCGCCCCGGCTCCCCGAAGTAGACGCCCACCTCGGTTGGGCGGAAGGACTCGGCCGTGCCCAGCTCCCCGGCGATGTCGCGCAGTGTCCGGTCGGCGGGCCACAGGTGGGGGTTGGGAGTCACGCCCAGCATCCGTCTGGCGGTGGCATAATGCGGCTTCAGGATGCGTTTCCAGTCGGCCAGGTCGGACCAGGCGGGGGCCTCGAACAGGGCATCCCCCGGCTCCATCAGGACGTTGGCGTAGACCAGGCTGCCGCCGCCCACGCCGCTGCCGTGCAGGACCAGCACATCCTTGAAGAAGGTCATCTGCTGGAATCCCAGGAGGCCCAGTTTGGGCATCCACAGGTAGCGGCGCAGGTGCCAGTTGCGGCGGGGGAAGTCGGCGTCATTGAAGCGCCGCCCGCGTTCCAGCACCAGGACGCGGTAGCCCTTCTCCGCCAGGCGCAGCGCGGAGACGCTCCCGCCGAAGCCGGAGCCGATCACGACGAAATCAAGCGCTTCAGGGGCGGATGGCATGCGGCGTTCTCCCCACAATAAAGACTCTTTCGCGTCTATTCTATGCGGGGAGGGGCGGCCTGACCAATCGGGGGGAAAGACAGTCGAACCGCCAAGACGCCAAGAGCGCAGAGGAAAAGCCGGAGAAAGTCGGATTTTGAAGCCTGCTCTCCAGTTTTCTTGGCGTCCTCTGCGTCCTGGCGGTTCGTTTGTCTTTAGGCTTGTGGCTGACCAACCATGTGCTCGGCGGCGGGGGAGGCCAGGGCGGTAGCGATGCGGACCATCTCCGCCCGGACGGTCTGGTCGGATTCGGTCTGGTAGGCTTCGGCCAGTGTGCCGGCTGCATCCGGATGTTGCAGCCAGGCCAGCGGCCAGATGGCCGCGATCCGCACGGCGGACTGCGCGTCGGTGAGCGCCAGGCGCAGGGCGTCGATCAGGCGCAGGGCGGTCGGGCTACCGGCCAGGTCGATGTGCAGGTAGTTGGTGGCGTGGAAGAATGCGCGCAGCACCGCCCGGCGCGTCGGCCCGGACGTGCCGGCCAGCAGGGCGCAGATGTCGTCCGGGCAGCCTTCGCCCAGCAGTTCGACCAGGCTCAGCGCGGCCGCGTACTGGACGCCCTCGTCCGGGTCGGCGGTGATGGTCCGCCGCACGATGGGCAGGGCGGGCGGGGTGGCGTTGGCCCCCAGCGCCTCCAGGACCTGGGTGCGCACCTCCGGGCGGGCGGCCAGCAGGGCGGCCTCCAGGACGGGCACGGCGGCTTCCTCGCTGCGCTCGCGCAGCGCCCAGGCCGCCGCCGCGCACAGGGTATCGCCGCCGGGGGTTCCGGCCGCCCGGCGCAGGACGTTCGCGGCCAGGGCGTAGGCGTTGTCGTCGCGCCAGTCGCACAGGGCGTAGATCGCCCCTTCCCGCACGCGCAGGTCGGGATCGGCCAGGGCCTGGTGGATCAGCGGGCTGCCCGCGAACCAGGTGAAGCCGTACAGGTAGCGGGCGACGCTGGCCCGCGTGGGGGCGCGGCCGCTGCCCAGCGCGGCCTGCATGACCTGGCGCGCGGCCCGGTCGGCCCGGCGGGACATGGCCCGCGCGGCGTTGTAGCGCACGTAGAACTCGTCGCTGTGGAGCATGCTGGCCGCCGCTTCAAGCGTGATCGCCTCCGGCGGCAGGACGTTGAGCATGGCCCCCAGCCGGCGCAGCGAAAGGCGCTGCAAGCCTCTGGCGGCGTCCCCGTCGAGCAGGACCGGCTCCCGGCCGGAGAGGGCAGGCGCGGCGGGGCCGGCAGCGGCCTGACCGTTCTCGGCCGCCGCCATGGCCTCGATCTGCTGGCGGAAGTAGGCCGCCAGGTCTTCCACGTCGTGCGGGATCAGCGACTTGCCGTTCTCCGATCCGGCGCTCTCGCCTTCACTCAGGGTCAGCAGGGTGGCATTGTCCAGCAGCGCCCGGCCGGAACGGAGATCGGTCGCCGTCACGCGCAGGCGGCGCTCGGCGTCCACCTGGAAAATGGCCTTGATCCGGGGCTGGCCGGGCTTACCCGGCGGCTGGAGCGGCAGGCGCAGGGCCGTTTCGCCGGGGTTGAGCGGTGTGATCTCGTCGGCGTGGGTGTGGGCCTGGGCGAAAAACACGGTCTGCCCGTCCTCCACCCGCACGTCGACCTGAGAGACATGGCTGTGATCGATCACGCCGATGACCAGCTCCAGTTCGGTCTGCCCGGCCTGGGACGCGCCCAGCACGACCTCGACCGGCCGGGTCGACGGGCAGCGACTGCCCTGGGGCAGCAGCTCGTCGTAGGTCGGCTGGCCGCTGGCCGGATCGAGGTGGCGCAGGCCGTAGCTGTGCATGAGGTAGTCGTCCAGTCCAAGTCCGGCGGCGACCAGCAGCGCACCCTCGGCCACGGCCGTGAACGGCCGGTCGGCGCGTACGATGGCCTGGCCGAAGATGTCGATCAGCTCGCGCTGCACGGAGGGCATCAGGGCCGTCCCGCCGACCAGCAGCACGGCGTGGATGTCTTCGGTGAAGATGCCCTGCCGCCGGGCGGTGACGAGCACGCGCTCCAGGGTCTCCTGGAGGGAGGTGTAGAACCCATGCCCGGCCAGCAGGTGTTCCAGATCGACGCGGGTGACAGGGACGCTGTGCGAGAATCCCGCCGCGTCAAAGGCCACATTGACCGACTTCTGGCTGGACAGCGCGATCTTGGCCGCCTCGCAGCGGTTGAGCAGGGGGATCAGGTCGTCGCCAAGCTGCGCTTCGTCCAGGCTGGAGCGGGCCAGGATTTCGGCCAGCAGCCAGCGGTCGACGTCGCTGCCGCCCAGCACGCAGCCCGATTTGGCGATCACACGCGCGGTAGGCTGGCTGCGCCCGCCGCCGCGCAGGCGATGGAGCAGACCGCCGGTCTGGGCGCGGCTTTCGGGGAGCTGAACCATCGACAGGTCGAGCGTGCCGCCGCCGAAGTCGAAAACCAGGACGATCGCGCCCGGCTCGGTCACGGCGTAGCCCAGCGCGGCGGCGGTCGATTCGTCCACGATCCGGACGCGCTCCGGCGGGATGGCGTGCAGGGTTTCTTGCAGCCAGGCCAGGTAGCTGCTGAAGGAGGCGACCGGCGCGGTCAGCACGAGCTGTTCGATCTCGTCCGGCGGGCAGGGCAGGGCGCTTAAAACGGCTTGAAGAAAATGTCGCCCGGCGTCGCGCGCGCTCCAGTCGGCGCTGTCGATCCGGCGGAAAAGCGGCTCGCCGCTGACGATGCCGCGCTTGAAGTCGCGAAAGAGGCGGTTGTCGGCGCGCTGATCCAGCCCGGCGGCGCGCACGGCCTGCCCGGCGACGATCCGGCCGGCGAGGCCATCCTCGACGTAGACCAGCGACGGGATCAGCGCCGGCAGGCCGGGATCGGTCAGGCCCAGGCCGGGCAGGCTCAAGACGCTGGTGCGCGCCTGGGCTTCATCCCAGCGGGCGACAACGCTGTTGGTGGTGCCAAAGTCGATGGCAAGTTTGTGCGGCATAGACCTGCTCCGGGCCAGATTGCAGCGGGCGTTATCTTACGAGATAGGATATTACGTTTCGTAATCAAAGTCTAGCATGAGTGCGCGTTGGCGTCAAACAGGACGCGGGTACTATCCCAACCGAGGAGGTCATACCTCCGTCAGCCTCCGTGATGGAGTGGCGCAAGAAGGCCAGGGCTTGCCGGGCGGCGTTTTTCGGGCTACGATAGAGATAGGATGGAGCGACATATATCGCCACGTTGTATTACGAAGCGAGAGGCGCATGGCCGACGATCCCAACCGCGATCTCACCCTCATGGAATATACAGTCCTGGGGCTGATCAGCACCGAGCCGCAGTCCGGCTACAGCATCATCACCGTCTTCGACCGCGAGGTGTACCGTCGCTGGAGCGCCAGTCCCGGCTCGATCTATCCCATGCTCAAACGCCTGGAGAAACGCCAGTTAATCGCGGGCGAGCTGGACAACGCGCGGGAGACCCGCCCGCGCAAGATGTACCGCCTGCTGCCCGAAGGCGAGCGCGTCCTGGACGAATGGCTCGCGGTCCTGCCCACCAAGTTCGAGGTATCGGAGGAGCGCGACATCGCCCTGCTCAAGTTCCTGTTCGCGGAAAAGCGGCTTCCCCGCGAGCAGGTATTGGCCTGGCTGGACGCGTATGAAAAAGCCGCCAACGACTACGAGTACATGTTCCGCACCCAGCGCAATCCCGAATCGCGGGACTGGTCCCTGCACCAGCAGCTCGTGGTGGAAGCCGCGATCATGGAGATCAACATGCTGCGCACCTGGATTCAACTGGCGCGCAGCCGGCTGCGGATGGCGCGGTAGATGGGGGAGCAGAAGGCGAAGACGGGGCGCGGTGAAAACCGCGCCCCGCCGATTCAAGGGGGTTATTCGCTGTAGAACAGGTCGATCCAGTCCGGTCGGGGGGGCAGATCGCCTGCGGCGACTCTCGCCCGCCATTCGTCGTCGGTCAGGCGCTGGTCGATTGGGTTGACGAACTCATAGGTGCTGTAGACCGCGCCGCGCGTGAGATGCAGCCCGTAGGGGCTGTTGGCGACCACGTAGATATAGTCGGCCAGGCCGATGCCTTCCAGCAGAACGGTGCCTGCCGCCGGGTTGCTGGCGACGTCGGTCACGATCGCGATGTTGTCCGGCGGGTCGGCGATCCAGAATTCGATCTCGTAGCGGATGTACCACAGCATTTCGTCGAAGTTCTCCTGCAGGAAGTACAGCTCGTCGTAGCTCAGCCCTTCGCCGGAAAGCTCTTTGCGGGCCATCTCGGCAAGCTGGGCCGCCAGCGCGCTCAGGCTGTACAGCCCGCCGCTGACGCTCTGCATGGCCCCGTCGCTGACCAGGCCGCGTTCCAGCAGCCCCTGGCGCAGCAGGGTGGCGACGATGCTGATCCGGGCGAAGACCTCCGGATTCGGCTCCACGACGCTGTAGCTGCGCACGGGCGGTTCCATCCCACCGCCGCCCAGGCCGCCCATCGGCTGCTCGGTGTAGAGCACCGTGGCGTGCTTGTGCTCCGTCCAACTGCCCAGCGTGGTCTGGATGTCCTTGCGGAGCCAGGCGTCGGTCTGCATCAGGGGGGGGTAGAGGGCCGGATCGCGAGTCAGCAGGGGTTGGAGCGTCCACAGCCAACCGCCATTGAGGTTCTCCAGCCAGCCCGCGCCCTGGATCGTGTTGACCTCGTCGCGCAGGGCGGCCACATGCTCAGTGTAGTTCAAGAAGGCAGTCGCCCCGGCGGTATCGGCCAGGGTATAGGCGATGTCGGAGCCGAGCACGGCGGCCACATCCAGGCCCAGGGGCAGGGCGCGCCCGTTCTGGGCGTCGCCGACCTCAGGGTAGATGAGCTGCTGCAGGGCGTAGCCGTCAAAAGTGAAGCGCTGGCCGAACAGCCGGAACCCGCGCGTGAAGGCGTCCACGTCCTCGGCGGTGATCCCAACCGGCAGCACAATGCTGTTGACGCGCGGCCCCGGCAGGGCGTTGGCCTGCTCGCGGAAACGGGTCAGGCCCATCACATCACCCAGGGCGGCCAGGGGCATCCCCGCGCCGAAGACCGACTCGGCCAGCGGCGCGTAGTCCTCCGGCCCCAGGTCATCGACCGGGCCGACCAGGAAGGTCAGGGTTTCGGTGACGTCCGCCCAGGCGGCGTAGGCCCCATCCGCGTTCTGGAGGGCGCGCAGGACGAACAGTCCGGTCTGGGTATCGGCGGCGCTCTTGACCGTGAACGTGATCCGGCCCAGCCACATCACCGCCCGGAAGTAGGATTCGAGCAGCGGGTCGCCCTCGTAGTAGCCGCGCACCCGGTACTGGCTGAAGTCTTCCTCGTAGTCTTCCAGGATCGGCACGGGCTGGCGGCCTTCGGCGGCGCGGATCAGGTCGACAATCGGCTGCGCGCCTTCCAGCAGGGCCGGGTCAAGCTGGGCCAGCACGTCGGAGGGACGGTAGTCCCCCTCCTGCCAGGCGGGCTGGGGATCGTAGCCGCTCAGGTAGTAGGCTTCGCCGTCGGCCAGCAGCAGGACGGGCACGGCGTAGTAGACTGCGGCGCGGTAGGCGGCCTCTTCGACCGGGGTGCCGATCGCCTCCCGCCACTGGGCCTGGGCGGCCAGCAGGCCGCCGCCTGTGAAGTTGGCCACGCGGGCGTAGAACGTGCTCTGTTCCAGGAAGCGCAGCGCGTTCTCGTAAGTCAGGTACAGGCTGTGCAGCAGGGCGTCGGTGGTGATGAAGTCGCCCTTGCCCTCCTGGTGCGGCCATGGCCGGTCGGAATCGCGGTAGACATCGTCAAACTGGGCCAGCCCGCCCGGCACGACCACGAAGCCGTTCTGAGCCAGCAGCGCCAGTTGGGCCGCGTTCAGGCCCGCGTCGACCACGAAGTCCACGTCATCCAGGTTGACGGGCAGGGCCGGAAAATCGCCCGCATAGGCGTCTGGCATGTCCAGGGCCAGCGGGTCGGGCGCCTGCTGCCAGTTATCGGCGATGTAGCTTTCCCAGTCCCAGGCGGCGAACGCGCCCTCCAGGCTGGCCGGGCGCTCTGCCGGGATGACGGCGGGCAGCGGCACTTGCGGGTTGGAGATGATCGGATCGGTCATCGGCACGCCCAACGCGACCGGATCGGGCCGGATGACCCGGAACGGCTCGATCACATAGACTCCGTCGACGCTCTCCGGGATCCAGTTGTGCCACAGCATGCCGCCGTCGGTGACCGGCCACCAGCGGGTGCCATCGACGCACGTCGGGTCGCCCTGAAGCTGGAAGAGAGTCCCTTCGGTCAGGGTCCCGACCAGGTCACCTCCGCCGGCTCTCGTATAGGCGTCCACCGACTGGCCGGCCATCACCAGGCCATGCTTCGCGTCGGCAAGGCGCGTATCTGGCGCGCCGGGGCAGTTACCCCCCTGCGCGGCGGCGGGAAAGAGCGGTACGAGCAGCGTCACCAACAACAAGAGACAAATCCCACGTTTCATAGATTGACCTCAAAGAACACTCAGATTCCACAGTACAGCACAATCATATGTGAATCAGGGCCGGCTGTGAAGGTACCGCTGTCCTACGAAACGTCGACGTTTGCCCGGCGCGCCGGCCAGAGTATGCTTGGCGGCGATGCAAGGAGCGTTCCATGAATTCGACGGCAGAGATCGAGCGCGCCCTGGGCGCGTGTGGCGGGGAGCGGCTGCTGGACGTGGCGACCGGCGGCGGCTGGTTCATCGAGCGGATGCGCGCCGCGCGGGCCGATCCACCGGGCGGATTGCTGGTCGGGATCGATACCCGCCCGCGCCCGCTGGAGGAGCCGGAGAGCGTCTTTGTTCAGGGCGGCGCGTACGTGCAGATGGACGCGCACCGGCTGGGCTGGGCGGCGGAATCCTTCGACGTGGTGACGGTTTCCGCCGCGCTGCATCACCTGGACGATCCCGGCGCGGCGCTGACTGAGGCGACGCGCGTCCTGCGGCCGGGAGGCGCGCTCGTCATCCTGGAGATGTACTGTGACGGCGAGCAGACCGAGGCCCAGCGGACGCACATCCTGCTGCATCACTGGTGGGCTGCCATCGACCGGGCGCTGGGTTTTGTCCATAACCCGACCTTCAGCCGGGCCGAGCTGGTCGATCTGGTTCAAATGACCGGCCTGGCGTGGACCTTTCTGGATACGGCCGATCTGGAGGGCGATCCGCGCGATCCGGGGCGGATCAGACGCCTGCGGGCGCGGATCGCGGACGACCTGAAGCGCGCCCGCGACCTGGCCGATTACGACGAGCGGCTGGCCCAGGCTGCGCTCTACCAGCGCCGCCTGGACGAGATCGGCATCCAGTCCGCCGCGAGCCTGCTGGCGATTGGGCGGAAATCCTGAGCGGCCGGGGGGTACTTTTGTAGTACTTTCATGGGACTTGTTCCCGGTTCTTTTTCGACTACAATGGGTTTCTGTATGGCTCAATCAGCCATGCGGCTGAGATGCGTTCATCAATGAATTGAGGAGTAACCCATGCGGAAAGTATTGATTGGGGTGGTGCTGGCTCTGGTCGTCATGATTCCGGTTTCGGCGGCACTGGCCCAGGGTGGCCCTTTGACGATCGGTTCTTCGGTTGAAGGCTCGCTGGATGGTTCGACGATGTCCTATACGATCGATCTCGCGGCCGAGCAGACGGTCAACATCATGCTCGTGTCCGACGCGTTCGATGCCTATCTGACGCTCCAGGACCCGAGTGGGAGCGATGTGGCCTGGGATGACGACAGCGCCGGCAATCTGAATTCATCGCTGGTCTACACCGCGACCGCAGCCGGGACGTACACCATCATCGTCAGCAGCTACGGCGGCGGAGCAGCGACCGGGGCCTTCACCCTGTCGGCGTCCGAGGCGCAGATCATCGAGCTGACCTACAATACGCCCCTGACGGTCGAGATGAACAACGCGATCCAGTACTTCAGCTTCCAGGGCACCGAAGGCGATGTTCTGAACATCTTCACGGATGATCCCGATGTCGACGTGCGCCTGAGCCTGATGGATGCCACCGGCAACGAAATCTACTACGACGACGACGGCGGCCCCGGTTACGCGGCCTCCATTCGCCGTGCGATCCTGCCCTCCACGGGGACCTACTCCCTGACGATGGAGCCGGTCTTCGACGCGGTTGGCCCGGTCGTTCTGACGGTCGAGACCACCGAAATCCCGGTTCTGGGCGCCGAGCCGTATGTGGTCACCCTGGGCGGCCAGGATTCGCCGAGCCTTGACCGCGTCCTGTTCGAGGCAGCGGCCGGCACCAGCTATCGTCTGACGGTCTCCGCCAGCGGCGAGACCTCGGCCTACATCCAGATCGAAGTCGGCGAGTACGACTGGTACTCCCTGAACTTCACCAAGGCGATGGAGGCCTCGATGGTCTTCACCGTCACGCAGTCCGGCACGTTCCCGATCGAGATCAGCGACAGCAGCTACCAGGGTGTCGACTACAGCCTGCTGGTCGAGGCGGTCAAGTAGTTCGAGGAAGCAGTCAGCCAGGCGGGGCGGCCAGCGAGCCGCCCCGTTTTTTTTCGCGGCGTGGACGGGGTTTCTGGCGGCGCGGGGGCTACTTGCACGGCGGGGCATTGATCGTCTATAGTGGCCGTGAGTTCGGGCTTGTTGGGGCCATCCCAGGCATGATGAGCCAGGTTCCTTCCTCTGTCGAGCATCTGTATGAAACCGGCATGCAGGCGTATACGCTCGCGGACCGGGCGCGGGCCAGGGCGCTGTGGATTCAGGTGGTGCAGGCCGAGCCAAACCACGCGCGCGCCTGGACGGCGCTGCTGCGGGTCTGCGCCGATCCGGCCGAGCAGGCCTACTGTCTGATGCGGCTCTTTCGGGCCGCGCCGGAGGATCCGCGCACGCGGGAGGCGCTGCAACGCTTCCGGCACGCTCATCCCAACGTCCGGCCCCGCATCCTGCCGGAGCTGGTGACGGCCCCGGCGGCTGGCGTGGGGCGGAGCCAGGCGCCCGATCCGGTGCCGAAGATGCTTGAGGTCGCCGCCGAGAAGCGCGCATCGGGCGACGACGAGGGCGCGCTGCGCATCTACCTGGACATCCTCGACTGGAATCCGGCCCACGGGCCGGCCACGACCCAGGCGGCCCGGCTGTTGGCGGACCTGAAAGTCCTCACGGAGGCGGCGGTCGTGCTTGACCGCAGCATCACCGCCGGGAACCGCGATCCGGCGGTTTACCTGGCCCTGGCGGAGATTCGTCTGCACCGGGGCGGCGGCGATCCCTGGCAGGTCCTGGAGGCGCTGCGCCGCCTGCCGGGATTGCTGCCCGGCCATCTGCTGCACGCGGCGGATTTGTACTGGAGCCAGGCCGAGTACAAAACGGCCCTGGAACTGCTCCACGAGGCCGAGCAGCGCGACTCCCACTACCAGCCCACGCTGATGCGCCTCGCGGAAGCCTACCGCGACCTCCGGCACCCCGAACGGGCGCGCCAGTACCTTCAGCGCGTGGTGGACCTGGGGGCGCGCACGCCGCTGGGCCGCCGCGCGGAAGGCATCCTGCTGGAAGTCAGCCCGCACGTGCCGCGCTACATCCAGACCAACCTGATCTACGCCCTGCGCGAGGTGGTGGGCATTTTCCTGCTGTATGCCTGTCTGGCGATTCTGGACGCGGGCCTGACCCTGTCCGGGATCGGCCTGGCCGGGTGGGTGGGGATGCTGCTCAGTGTCGCGGGAGGGTATCTGCTGGTTTCGGCCACCTCCTCGCCTTCCCAGTGGGTATTCCAGCGCTTTCTGGCCGAGCCGGACGAGGCCCCGGCGCCATCCGGCGGCGAAGCCTACCTGCCGGCCATGACCTCGGAAAAGCCGCTGCCCGCGCTTCCGCTGGAGGCGCGGGCCGTGTTGGGCACGGTTGGCGGGGTGCTGCTGGCCGTGGCGATCGTCCTGGTGCTGCAACACAGCCTGCTGGCGACCCAGGAGACGATGGGCATGCTGGATCGCCGCCAGCTTCCCGATTACCTGAACAACATCCTGAGTGAGCTGTTCCGCTTCGCACAGTGAGGGGAGACCGCGCCGGTGTTTCCGCTGCCAGTCGCTGATTCCACGGGCGTCCGCTATCGCTCGATCCCCTGGGTGACGGTGGGCCTGATCCTGATCAACGTGGCGATCTGGTTCCATACCGAGATTCAGCTCTTTTTCGATACAGCCCCGTTCTACACCGATTTTGGCCCCATCTACGGCGAGGAGATCGTGCATTTCGTGTACGGCACGGTGCCCCAGGCGGTGCGCAACCAGCAGGGCCTGGGTGCGCTGAGTGCGATCACCTCCACTTTTCTGCACGCGCCGGGCTGGCTGTTCTGCCTCCCATTCTCCTGGCACCTGCTGGGAAACATGATCTTCCTGTGGGCGTTCGGGCGGCGGATCGAGGATGCGTGCGGGTCGTGGCGTTTCCTGCTGTTCTACCTGCTGGCGGGGATGATCGCCAGCATGGCCAGCGTGCTGATGCGCATGGGCAGCGTGTACGACCGGCTGATCCCCGGCATTGGAGCCAGCGGCGCGATTGCCGGGGTGATGGGCGCGTTCCTGATTCTGTTCCCCGGCACGCGCATCACGACCATCCCGCTGATCGGGATCATCCCCATCCCGATTCGTTTCAAGATTCCGGCGCTGATTTACCTGCTGTGGTGGCTGGCCCAGCAGGTCCTCCCCATCATCCAGCAGACCCAGACCGAAGAGTATTACACGACCGATTTCGTGGCCCACCTGGCCGGATTCTTCGCCGGGATGCTGATCTTCCTTTTTGTGCGCAAAGACCTGCTCTACCGCTACGTCACCGGGGCGCGGCTGTAGGCGACGGTCAGTGTGCGGCCGTCAGCCGCCAACCGGGCCTCGATACGGTTTCCGGCCTCCGGTCTCTGGCCTCCCGGCCTTTGCTTCTCCCGTGCTGGCGGCGATTTTCGGGCCGGAGTATCATGGGATCACTCCCGTGGGAGGTGTGACGGTTTGCCCGGCCTGGGCCGGGCTGCGGGAAGCGAGCCATGCCAAACGAGCGAATAGTATTCAACCCTGACGATCTCGAGAGCGCCGTCCGCCAGATCGCTGCCGTCTGGGATCTGGACGAGGATGCCCTGGATGTGCTGCGGCAGACTCTGGCCCTGTTCACCCGCCCGATCACGCTGGTCGTCGATGAGGCCAGCGTGGTCTATTACAGCGAGACGCCGCTGATCGACCATTTCACCTTCAACATGCAGACGGACGAGCTGGTCCTGCTCTCGCGCGATCCGCTGACCCTGATCGACGCCCTGGTCGAGATGGCGATGTACGTGGCCGGGTTCGCGACCCTGATGGGGGCCGAGGATCAGTGGAAGGTGGAGTTCGCAATCGGAGCCTGGAAGCCCGTCCGCAACCGCATCAAGCGCCAGCTTGGCGTGCCGGTGCTGGATGAGCCGCTGTGGATTGTCGGCCTGCCGCCCAACCCAGAGGACGGCGTCCTGGGCGACCAGCATCCCTTTCGCATGCTGGTGTCGCAGCTCGACATGGCTTCGTTCACCCAGATGGTGCGCCTGGCCGCGCGCGACGATGTCGAGGTCAACTTCCCCAACGGCACCGATCCCAGGGTGATCGAGGTCTACATCCGCATGAAGACGGCGATGTATCAGGTGGCCGACGAGCTGGCCCTGGAGGACTGGCGCGAATTCAACCGCCGCCTGCTGCATTTCATTCAGGACCTGGAAGAGGCCTACCATCCCAGCGATCTGCCGGTACCGGCCTGGTGGCAGCACATGCTGCTGGCCCAGGACGAGGCTTCGCTGGAGGATCCACACCCACCTTCCGCTGGCGGCGATCTGCCGCCCGGCAAGCCGCGCTGGAACCCCTTCGAGACGTACCTGGAGGAGCTGTTCAGCGAGGAAGACGCGGACTACTGGGAGTAAACGGCGGTCGGCGATTGGCGGCCAGCCAGGGGCGGAAAAAGGGCGCGCTCGCCCGGACGCCTGACGCCGGTTTTTTCCTGCCCGTGGAGAGTTCCCCATTGACCCAACGAGAGAGTCTGGAGCGCTACGAGGCGGCTTACCGGGGGCCGGATGCGCCGCCCTGGGACACGGGGATCGTGCCGCCCGAAGTGGTCGAGCTGGTGGGCGTGACGCAGCCCGGCCGGGCGCTGGATGTCGGCTGTGGCACCGGCGTGAGCAGTGTGTTCCTGGCGGTCCATGGCTGGCGGGTGACGGGCGTGGATTGGGTCGAGCTGGCCCTGGCTCGCGCCCGGCGCAGGGTTGCCGCAGCCGGCCTGCCACCGGATGCAGCCCGCTTTGTCCGGGCGGATGTCGCCGGCCCGGATTTTCTGGCGGGTCATCCCCCGGTTGACCTGTGGCTGGACGTGGGCTGTCTGCACGGCCTTTCCGCCGAGGCGCGCTCAATCTACGCCGGACACATGGCCCGGCTGGCGCGGCCCGCCGCGCGGGTGGTGCTGTACTGCTGGGGTTGCCACGCGCGAGACGGCGTGCCGTTCGGATTGGACCCCCAAGACGTGATCGACCTGTTCCGTCCGGCCTTCAACCTGGAACGGCAACAGCTCGGCCGGGATGGGGCCGATCAGAGCCGGCTGGCGGGCTGGTACTGGCTGCGGCGCGGGCCGCAAGCGCCGGGCGGCTAGGAGCTGGCCCGGACTTCGTTGCGCTGCTCCAGCAGACGCTGCGTTTCCATGAGCAGCACCTCGGGCCGGATCGGTTTGGTGATGAAGGCGTTGACGCCCGCCCGCTCGGCTTCGTCGCGGGTGCGCTGATCGGTGCGCGCGGTGAGCATGATCACCGGGACGGCCGCGGTGGCGGGATCACGGCGTAGACTCTGGACGACTTCGATTCCGTTCAGGTCAGGCATCATGTAATCCATGATGACCAGGTGGGGTGTGTTGGCCCGAATTTCTTCAAGGGCCTGGTGGCCGTTGATGGCTTCCACAACCGTGTAGTGGCCTTTGTGGGTTAGCAGCAGACGCAGCAGGGTGCGCGCGTCGGCCATATCGTCCACGATTAAGACTCGGTTACCGGGGGTCATGGGGCGTCCTCTACGATTGCACACGATACTTTAACCGTCAATCACAAGACAATTATATCTTGTTTTTTCATGAATAAAACCCCGCCCAAATCGGTTTTCCTTAAATCAATCTAAATTCTTCCGTAAGATGGCGGGAAAATCCTCGGAAAGCGGCGAACGCGGGCCGCGCCCCAGGCGAAACGAGTGTGGGACGCGGCTTTTATGTGCATGGTTGGATGGGGGAACAAGGCCATCGAGGGCTGCGCTCTGCTTTTCCCCGCTACTCCCTTCGCGTTTTTTGCACGCTTTGCGGTTCGCTGTTTTTGAGGCGATAGCCCTGACGCGCCGGGCCTGCCTACTTGCAGCACAGGCAGTTCGGGCTGAGGGGGAGTTCGTTCCGGCTGCCGGTGGCCAGCTCGTAGCGGCGCGGCATGTCCGGCATGATGGCGCAGCTTTCGCGTTTGCTGCACATCGGGCAGATGGCGGCATCCCCGCTGACTTCGCGCAGCCGGCCGCGATGCACCCAGTACTGGAGCATGCCTTCCAGCACCCCGGCTTCCACCCCCAGGTCGCGGGCGATCTCGGCCAGGGACAGCGGATGCGCGCTTTCCTCGAAGATGTTCAAAACCTGGCGCAGAGTTGTGGTCATGTGATTATCCCAGTCCCAACAACAGGCCACCCTGGTAGACGAGCACCGCCGCCAGCCAGGCGACGCCCAGGGTATACGCGGCGTGGAAGAGCGTCCAGCGCAGCCCGAATTCCTGGCGCATGGCAGCCACGGTCGCCATGCACGGGGTGTAGAGCAGGACGAACACGTTGAAGGCGACGGCCGCCAGCGGCGTGAACGCGCCGCGCAGAGCCGCTTCCAGCGCCGTATCGTTCTCGATCGAGGCGTGTTCCGGCAGGAGGTTCAACTCCGGTACATGCAGCACCGGGATCAGGTTGAGCGTGCGCGGCACGATGTTGACCAGTTCCTGTCCGGTCATCAGCGCCGCGTGGCCCAGTTCGCGCACGATCGCGCCCAGGTCATCCAGCAGGGTCGGGGCTGGCTCGTCTGCCGCCTGGACGGGGGAGTCGCTCGCACCGACGTAAATCTGGCTGAGGGTGGAGACGACGACTTCCTTGGCCGCCAGCCCGGTGACCAGCGCCCCGGTGGCTTCCCAGCGATCGAAGCCGGCCGGGGCGAAGGCGGGAGCCAGTCCCCGGCACAAGGCCCCGAACAGGCTGTCGGACGGCGCGACCTGGTTGAAGCGATCCAGGGGCTGGCCGATCGGGATCGCCAGCAGCAGCCAGACCACGACTGACGCGGCGGCCAGGGTGGTGGTCACGCCCCGGATGAACTTCGAAGTGCGCTCCCAGATGTGCAGCCACACGCTTTGCAGGGTGGGCAGGCGGTAGGGGGGCAGCTCCATGACGAAGGGTGGGGTGGGCTTGTTCTTGAACAGAGTGCGCTTGAGCAGGAATCCGGTCAGGATCGCGATCGTGATGCCCAGCATGTACATGGCGAAGATCAGATGCCCGGAGGCCGCGCCGAAGAAGGCCGAGCCGAAGATCACGTAGACCGGCAGGCGCGCGCCGCAGCTCATGAAGGTGGTCATGAAGGCGGTCAGGCGGCGGTCGTCCTGGTGTTCCAGGGTGCGGGTGGCGTAGATGGCCGGGACGTTGCAGCCGAAGCCGACCAGCAGCGGCAGGAAGCTTTTGCCGTGCAGGCCCAGCATGTGCATGAAGCGATCCATCACGAAGGCGGCGCGGGCCATGTAGCCCGAATCTTCCAGCAGGGCGATCGCCAGATACAGGAAGAAGAGCACCGGGACAAAGACGAGCATCCCGCCCACGCCGGCCAGCACGCCATCGATCAGCAGCGACTCGAGCCAGGTGCCACCCATCCCGACCGCGCCCAGCAGCGCGGCGACCCAGCGCGACAGCGGCCCCGCGACCAGGCTGTCCACCAGGTTGAGCATGGGCGCGCTGACGTTGGCGACGACCTGGAAGACGATCCACATCAGCAGCAGAAAGACCGGCAGGCCCAGCCAGCGGTGGGTTAGCACGGCGTCGATCCGGTCCGAGGGGGTGCGCGTCTTTTCGGCGGGTCGCACGACCGTGGCCCGGAAGACCTGGCTGATGAAGGCGTAGCGCTGGTCGACGATCAGCGTTTCGGGGTCTTCGCCGTGGGCCGCCAGAATCCGGGCGATGTGTCTCCGGGCGGCTTCCAGCAGGGCGGTGTGGCCCGTTGCCTTCAGCCGGTCGATCATGTCCGCTTCGTTCTCCAGCAGCTTGATCGCCAGCCAGCGGGCCGGGTAGCGCCCGGCCAGGCCGGCGTCCGCCTCGATGCGGGCCACGAGGTCGGCAATGGCGGCTTCGACGGGTTCGGGGTAGGTCAGCAGCGGCGGGCAGGGGGCGGGGCACTCCCGGTTAGAGACGTGCAGGATCGCGTCCTGAAGCTCGGCCAGGCCGATTCCCTGCCGGGCGGCGGTGGCGACCAGGGGGATGCCGCCCAGGCGGCGGGCCAGCTCCGAGAGGTCGATCTGGAAGTGCTGGGAGCGGGCCACGTCGATCATGTTCACGGCCAGCACCAGCGGCGCGCCCAACTCGATCATCTGGAGGACCATGTACAGGTTGCGCTCCAGGTTGGTGGCGTCGACCACGGCCACCACGGCGTCTGGGTGTTCGTGGACGATGAAATCGCGGGTGATGGTCTCTTCGACCGAATAGGCGGTCAGGCTGTACGCGCCGGGCAGGTCGACGATCGCCACCTCGCGCCCGCCGATGTGCGCCAGCCCTTGTTTCTTCTCCACGGTCTTGCCGGGCCAGTTGCCCACGTGCTGGTGCGACCCGGTCAGCGCGTTGAAGATGGTGCTTTTTCCGGCATTGGGGTTGCCGGCCAGGGCGATAGTGTAGTGTTTGGGCATGAATACTCTACTTTGTTTCCCACGCCCGTCACGGCGGTCGGGCGGCCGTGGACAGGCGCGGGCTGTGCAAATCCGATTACTCGATGGCGATCACGATCACGCGGGCTTCGGCCCGGCGCAGGGTGAGCATCTGCCCATCGATCTGGTATTCGATCGGATCGCCCATGGGGGCAGTCTGAATCATCTGGATCTCGGCTCCTTCGATCAGGCCAAACTCAGCCACGCGGCGGCGGAAAGACCCGCGTCCGCCGATTTGTTTGATGAGGGCAGTCTGGCCAGGCAGGAGTTGATCCAGGGTCCGTAGAGCCGTGGTTTCGAAGAGCGTCATCTCGGTTTCCTTATCATCGCTTATCGGTACGGCGCATCCCGACTCACCCGTGCTGGCGGCAGGCGCGGCCTTCGACCGGTAAAAATTGACGAGAGGAAAAAAGAAGCGATGATAGTCTTTGCGGCGTGCGTGCTCACGCCGTCAACAATTCATGTGCAGTGTTTAGTATCATGGGAATCGGGCTGATCTTCCAGTGACGCTTGTCATCAGAAATACTGACGATGCCCGCAATCGATGAAAGGGATAAGACCAGTGCACATCCATGGGGTGGATTTCACAAGCGCCCCGCGCCGGGGCAAGCCCATCACCGGCGCGGTCTGTCACTTGGCGGATGGACGGCTGGCGCTGGAGCGGATCGACGCCTTCGAGACCTTCGACGCGTTCGAGGCGTTTCTGGCCCAGCCTGGCCCCTGGGTGGCCGGGCTGGACTTCCCCTTCGGCCAGCCGCGCCGCCTGGTCGAGGCGCTGGGCTGGCCGAAGGATTGGGCCGGATACGTCGCCCAGGCAGAGGCGCTGGGGATGGATGGCTTCGTGGCCCGGCTGGGCGAGTACCGGGCCGGGCAGCCGCCCGGCGACAAACAGCACCTGCGCCGGACCGATGCGCGGGCAGGCTCGGCCAGCCCGATGATGCTGTACGGCGTGCCGGTCGGCCGGATGTTCCTGCGCGGCGCGCCCTGCCTGCGCCGGGCCGGGGTGAGCGTGTTGCCGGTCCGGCCGGCGGAGTCCGACCGGGTCGTGATCGAAGCCTATCCGGCCCTGGCCGCCCGGCGCTGGATCGGGCGGACCAGCTACAAGAGCGATACCCGCGCCAGACAGACCGCCGCCCGGCGCGCCGCCCGCCAGGCGATCGTGGACGGCCTGCGCTCGGAAGCGTGCCGAGCGGCCTACGGCTTTGGCGTGGCGCTGGCCGAGTCTCAGGCGGCAGCCCTGGTCGATGAGCCGCAGGGGGATGCGCTGGATGCCCTGCTGGCGGCGCTGCCGGCGGCCTGGGCCTGGACGCGGCGCGAGGATGGGTGGGGCATCCCGGCGGAGGTTGATCCGCTCGAAGGCTGGATCGTCGATCCGGGGCTGATCTGAAGGGGCGTTTTGCCGCAGGACATCCGCTGGCTATGATCGGCGGATAGTCCGCCACGCGAGGATAAGGAGAATCACCATGCGTTTCGAATTCCTGGGCACCGGGGGAGCCAGCATCACGCCGCGGCCCGGCTGTGCGTGCCGGGTGTGTGCCGAGGCGCGCGGCCGGGGCGTGCCTTTCAGCCGCAACGGGCCGGCGCTGTTCGTCCACGGGCCAGACCTGTTGATCGACACCCCGGAGGATATCGCCCATTCGCTCAACCGGGCGGGCATCGGCCAGGTGGGGGCGGTGACGTGGAGCCACTGGCATCCCGATCACACGGCCGGGATGCGCTTCCTGGAGATGCTCAACCTGCGCCTGTGGGAGTGGCCATCGCAGAATGCCTGCACGCCGGTCTACATCCCGGAAGGCGTGTGGGCCGACTTCCAGCGCTACCACGGACTGGCCGATCAGATCGACTACCTGGCGACCCATCCCGTGATGCGGGTCGTCGAGCCGCACGTCATCCCGGAAGGCGAATCGTTTATCCTCGGCGATCTGACGGTGAAGCCTTACCGCCTGCCCGTGCCGGGAGTGGCGGTGTACGCCTTCATCCTGGAGCAAGACCCGACCCGCGTCCTGATCGCCCCGGACGAGCTGGTCGGCTGGACGCCGCCCGCCGACCTGGGCCATTTCGATCTCGCCATCCTGCCGACCGGGGTTTTCGAGTTCCACGGTCTGACCGGGGAACGTCTGATCCCGGCCGATCACCCGGTGCTGAAGTCCGAAGCGACCTTCGAGCAAACCCTGGCGATGATCGAGGCCCTGGACTGCCGGCGCACGGTCTTCGTCCATATCGAGGAGTACGACGGCCACTCCTACAACGATCTGCTCCAGCTCCAGCGCAAGCTGATGCAGGAGCGCCCTCAGTTGGGGAGCGTGATGTTTGCGTTCGATCGGTTGGGGGT
>JARKOQ010000246.1 GCA_029976005.1 Aggregatilineales bacterium
GGGGGGATCATAAGGGCCGGACTTGCGACGGGCCGGCCCCGAATCGCGATCTGCCCGCGATCGGGTTTTTCGAACCCGGCGATCAGGCGCAGCAGGGTGGTCTTGCCGCATCCGCTGGGCCCGAGGAGCGCGACCAGATGGCCCGCAACCGCCGTGAGGCTGGCCCCACGGACGGCCGGCGTGTCGCCAAAGCGTTTGGTCAGGTCGGTGCATTCGAGCGCGTAGGGCATGGGCTGGTGACGAGGTTCCAGGTCAGAGGCCGAAGCCCACGGCGGTCAGGAGGACGGTGAGCAGACCGTAGGCGATCTCCTGAAAACCGACGACCTTGGCCGGCACGGATCGGCGGAAAGGCAAGAGTCCCCACGCGGCCCGGACAAGCAGCACGAGCATGGCAATGGCAGCAAGCCAGGGCGCACGGCTCGCCAGGGCGAGGCCGGCAACGAGCAGCAGGCCGATTGCCTGGGCCGCGATGGCCCCGGCCGGGCTGGCCGGTTGGGCTTTGCCCAGGCGGATGCGCGTGCGGACGTACAGGATGGATGGCACCGCGCGGGCGGCCAGGACGATCCACAGGATGATGGCCGGGCTGGCGGGCCAGCCACCGGCCAGCGCGATGGCGGTGCTCGTGCTTCCCAGGGCCAGGGGCGCGGTCAGCTCTGGCAGCCAGTGGCGGCTCTCATTCTGGACGTCGTAGACCAGCAGGACCATCGCCAGCGGAACCGCCAGCAGGATCGGGACGAGGGGGACCGGTCCGCTCAGCGCCAGCGCGCCAAGCAAGCCCAGCGTGGTGATCGCCGCGTAGAGCAGGGCGAATCGCTCGGCCAGGGCCGTCCGGGCGAAGCGCCGCCCGCGCCGCCGGTCGCTGACGAGAATCTTCAGGGGCTGGTGGACGAGAAACGCGCCGATGGCCGCGAGGGCGAGGCACACTCCACCCAGCGAGGGCGCGACGAGCAGGCCGAGGAGCAGCGGCTCCAGCAGGAAGCCCCATCCTCCGTGTTCGGCCGGCAGGGCGACCGGGCGCAGGTTGGGGCGTCTGGATTGAGACGCGGTCATGCTCACGGGGCCGTCTCCTTGACCATGGTCAGGAGCATCACGGTCGGGGTTTCGGCCAGCAGGCTGTGGGGCAGGTGGGCAGGCATGCGGACCCACGTCCCCGGCCCGGCGGTGAACGAGTCGCTGCCCAGGGTCAGGCGGGCCGAGCCGGACAGGACGTGGATGATCGCCGGGACCGAGGCCGTATGCTCGGAAAGCTCCTCGCCGGGCGCGAATCCAAAGTAGATAACCTTGATCACGTCATCGCTGTAGACCGTCCGGCTCAGGATTCCACTGGCCGGGATGTCGGCCTGGGAAGTCACGTCGGGCACGAAGGTGTACTCGGCCATTTCACAATTCCTCCTGGGGTGCATGACGCAGGATAAAGCCCAGCGAGAGGGCTGAGACGCCCATCAGAATCAGCGCGGGCAGCCCGACCTGGGACATATACGAAGCGTTGTGCGCCTGCCAGACCTGGGTGGCCAGGGTTCTGAATCCGGTGGGGGCCAGGAGCAGGGTCGCCGGCAGTTCCTTCATCGTATTCAGGAAAACCATGGCCGCGCCACTCACGACGCCCACCCAGATAATGGGTAAGCTCACTCTGATTATAACGCGCCAGGGAGGCAGACCAAGGCTGCGGGCGGCTTCTTCACAGCGCGGGTTGACCTGGGTTAGCGCGCTGCGAGTCGAACCGAGGCTGACCGGCAGAAAACGCGCGACGTAGCCCAGGGTGAGGAGGGGGAGCGTCTGATAAAAGCCGGGCAGGCTGTTGGCGGAGAAGAACACCAGGGCCAGGGCGATGACCATGCCCGGCAGGCCGTGGCCGAGATAGGCCAGGTTGACCAGCCAGCGGCCTTTTGCATCTTCACCGCGGCCGGCCCATGCGACCGGGATGGCCGCGCCAGCCGCGGCGATGGCCGCCACAAGGCTGATTCCGGCGGTGTTGCCGGTGATCTCCAGCAAGGATCGGGTCTGGGACGCGATTCCGGCCTGGATGCCGGCGATCAGCCAGATGACCAGGACTCCTACCGGCACGAACACGCCGATGCCGGTGAGGGCGGTGCAGAAGATCAGGGCCGGGAGCCGCCGGCCTCCGAGGCGGACGATTGCCGGCGGGCGGGCGGTGCTGGCACCACCGGCGCGGACATTGCGCCGGTTCAGAGCGCGCCGCCGGGTCTGGGAGAGCCGCCGTTCCAGGACGAGCAGGAGGAGGGCCAGTCCGGCCACAACCAGGGCCAGGACGGCGGCCCGGATGCGATCGAACGAGCTGGTATATTGCAGGAAGATCGCGCGGGTGAAGGCATCGTAGCGCATGAGGGCAACCGCGCCGAAGTCGCTCAGGGTGTAGAGCGCCGTAAGCAGCATGCCGCTTGCCAGAGCCGGGCGAAGCTGGGGCAGCACGACTCGCCGGAAGACCTGCCAGCGATTGGCGCCCAGGCTGCGCGCGCTTTCTTCCAGCGAGGCGTCCATCATCAGCAGGGCCGCCCGGACGGGCAGCAGCACGTACGGGTAGGTGAACAGCGTCAGGGATAGCCAGGCCCCGGCGAAGCCGTAGATGGAGGGCAGTTCCATGACTCCCAGCGGGGCGAGGGCTTGCTGCAGGAGGCCGCGTGGTCCGAAGGCGGCCAGGTACGTGAGCGCGCCGATGAAGGAGGGGATGACCAGCGGGAGCGTGCCCAGGATCAACCATACCCGGCGGCCGGGCAGGTCCGTCCGGGCGATCAGCCAGGCCAGCGCGATCCCGATGGCCGCCGAGGTCAGCGTGACCGCCGCGACCAGCGTGAGGCTGTTGCCTACGATGGTGAGGGTCCGGGCGGAAAGAAGGTCGGCCAGGCCATCCGCCCCTGTGCCGGCCGCCCGGATGACCAGGTAGACGATGGGCAGCAGAGTCAGGGCGACGATGCTCACGGCAGCCAGAAACAGGACCTGGGAGGCGCTCACCCCGAAGGAGGGGCGCCGGGGCAGAACCGCGATCCGGCTGGTAATCGCGCGGATGGTCTGGGTGTACTGCATCGGAACTCCTTGTGGAAAAGGCTTTTAGCGTTCAGCCATCGAGATACAGAAACCGTCTGGTGCTTTGATGCCGTTCAGGGCAGCGCGCCGGATTCCTGGATCAGGTCGAGCGTCGTCTGTAAGTCGGACAGATCGCTCAGATCGATTTCCGGCGTGGGAATCTCGGCCAGCGGCACCAGCCGGGGATCGATCGCAACGCCCGAAATCAGCGGGTACTCGTAGGTGGCTGTGGCGAAGTAGGTCTGGGCCGCATTGCCCAGCAGGTAGAGCACGAGCCGCTGCGCCAGACCCGGTTGGTCGCTGGTGTTGAGCACGCCCGCCCCCGCGACATTGATCAGTGCGCCGGGATCGCCGGCCGGGAAGAAGTGCAGCGCTACCGGCAGGGTCGGGTTCTCGTTCAGGGCGGGATACAGGTAGTAGTGGTTGATCAGCCCGGCGGCAATCTCGCCGTCGCTCACGGCCTGGAGGACGGCGCGATTGTTGTCATACGCGGCGGTGCCGTTGGCCACCATGCCGGTCAGCCAGGCTCGCGCGGCATCCTCGCCGAGCAGGACGCGCAGGGCGGTGACGTGGGCCTGGAACGACCCGTTGGTCGGCGCCCAGCCAATCCGGCCATGCCAGACGGGATCGGTCAGCTCCAGGAGGGAGGCCGGCAGATCGGCTTCGGAGAGCAGGTCGGTGTTATAGGCGAGCACGCGGGCCCGGCCGGAGAGTCCGACCCATAGCCCGCTGGCCGATTGGAAAGTGGCCGGGACGCGCTCAAGGATATCCGATGGCAGGGCGGCCAACCGGCCTTCGGCTGCCAGCGCGCCGAGCGCGCCCGCATCCTGGGCGATGTAGACGTCGGCCGGGCTGTTTGCGCCTTCTTCCAGGATCGTGGCCGCCATTTCGGCTGTTTCTCCGTAACGGGCTTCCACCCGGATGCCGGTTTCCGCCGAGAACTGTTCCAGAATCGGGCCGATCAGGCTTTCGCTGCGCCCGGAATAAACGGTGAGAGTCTCCGGTTCGGCGGCCGACATGGCCGGAAGGGCCAGCAGAAGGAGGCTTGCGAGGCACAAGCCAATGGCACTCTTGACCAGGGTAGAACGACTGAACATGAATGGCTCCTTGTAAGTAGTTGAGGCAGTAGAGAAAAGAAGCACACCCCATTCGTTATTGCGATCAATTCTCAATAATGATGAGGCGTTATGTTATTGCGATCAATTCTCAATAGCAAGGGCTGGGGAGCATGAATATGACATTTTGCATAAATTAAGTGATGTTATGGGGAAGATTTAACTCTGGCTAAACAATGCCATCGCCGGGTCGGGCACCTGGCAGGCGGGCGCGGCCAATCAGCGCGCCGTCTCCCAGCTACGAGGCGCGCGGGCCTGATCTTGCGGTGGCTGGTGCTGTCCGTAAGGGACGCCGAAGGATTACGTCTTGGCCGTTTCTTCGTTGAACCATGCGATCAGCAGGCGGAAGATGTCGCTCTCGGTGATGATGCCTATGACATGCCGATCTTTGTCCACGACCGGTATGCCGCCCACTTTGTGGTCGTGCATCAGTTGAGCGGCTTCCTTGATCGTGCTGTCCGCCCGGACGCAGTATGGGTCGCGGGTCATGATCTTTTCGATCTTCAGGCGTGTCAGCAGGTAGTTGACTTCCCAGATATCGAGCATGGTGGCGTTGGAGGGATTGGCGGCCAGGATGTCGGACATCGACACGATGCCGATCAGCTTCTTGTCGCGATCCACGACAGGCAATCGCCGGATTTGATGGTCGCGCATCAGACTCGACGCATCGGGGACGGTCATGTCGGCGGTGACGGTGAACACGTCGGCGGTCATCCAGTCTTTGACGAGCAGGTTTTTCATCGGTGCGCCCTTTCAGGTGGATGCCACTCAGGTCGGTGCCACAGATCACATAACCTTTATTCGCATTATTGGACCAGAATGTGCGGATGGCAAGCGATTCCTTCCGGTATTCGCGGGAAAGGGGGTGCTATAATCTGACCGGTCAAGTTCGAGGGACAGGGGCGCTCTGGCACGGAACGCCTGGGACACGGCGGCGACGGCGTTGGATTCCCTCATAGCCAAGGCAAGGATGATTCCCATGAACGCACTGGAATACGCGCAACAGAATAAAGCTCGTTTTACCGAGGAGTTGATCGACCTGGTGCGGATTCCCAGCATCAGCACGACTCCGGCGCATCGCCCCGATATTCAGCGCGCGGCGGAATGGATCGCCGGCCAGCTCAAGGCGATTGGATTTGAGACTCGCCTGTACGAAACCCCAGGCCATCCATTGGTCTACGCGGAATGGCTGGCGGCCGGACCGGATGCACCGACCGTCCTGATCTACGGGCATTATGACGTGCAGCCGGTCGAGCCGCTCAGCGAGTGGCTCACGCCGCCTTTTGAGCCAACGGTGAGGGATGGCGATCTGTTCGCGCGTGGGGCCTCCGACGACAAGGGACAGGTCTTCGCCCACATTAAGTCGGCTCAGGCCCTGCTGGAGACCGAAGGCAAGCTGCCTGTCAACCTCAAGTTCATCATCGAGGGCGAAGAGGAAAACGGCTCGCCCAATCTCGATCCCTTCATCCTCTCCCATACCGACCTGCTGGCGGCGGATGTGGTGCTGATCTCGGACACCAGCTCACGCTCCCTGGAGCAGCCCAGCATCGTCTATGCCCTGCGCGGCATGTGCTACATGGAACTGGAAGTGCGCGGGCCGCGCCGCGATCTCCATTCCGGGAGTTACGGCGGGGCGGTGCACAATCCGGCGCAGGCCCTGTGCGAGATCGTTGCGCGCCTGCATGACGGCAACGGCACCGTGACCGTGCCGGGATTCTATGATGCCGTGCGGCCCCTTGATGAGGACGAACGGGCCGAACTGAACAAGGCCCCGTATACCGAGGATGAACTCAAGCGCGAGACCGGCGTGCCGGCCGCCTGGGGTGAAGCCGAATATCGCCTGCACGAGCGGATTGGCGCGCGGCCTACACTGGAAGTCAACGGTCTGGTCGGCGGTTGGACCGGGCACGGGGCCAAGACGGTCCTGCCCGCCAAGGCGCTGGCGAAGATTAGCTGCCGGCTGGTCGCCGATCAGAAGCCGCAGGCGATCTACGAGCTGGTCAAGGCCTACGTGGCCCAGATCACGCCGCCCGCGGTGACCAGCGAGGTCAGGCTGCTGCACACCGGCAGCAGCGCGATCACGGATCGCCATTCGCCCGTGATGGAGGCCGCCATGGCCGCCTACGAGGAAGCCTGGGGCCGCCGACCGATCTTCATGCGCGAAGGCGGATCGATCCCGGTGGTGGCGCTGATGCAGGACGTCCTGCATGCGCCGGTGGTGCTGATGGGATTCGGCCTCCCTGACGATGGCGCACACGCCCCCAACGAGAAGCTAACTCTGGAATGCTTCTATCGCGGGATCGCGACGTCAATCAGCTTCCTGAAGCGTCTGAACGCCTGATTGACTTTCGATATCCGCAGGTGAGGTGGTCCGCCCGGACGGTGTGACGGCGTAAATCCCGACACGCCCGATCCGGGCGGTTTCGTCGATGCCGATGCCGTGCTTCCGCAGCACGTCCAGCCAGGGATCGAGCCAGACCCAGTCCGGGGCAACGAAACAGCGCAGGGCGGGATCGGGTTCAGCCTGGATGGCGGTGGCCATCTCCTCCGGCGTCGGATAGTAGGTGACACGGAGCCACATGCCGGGCGGTCTGTGTTGGCCGGTGTACCAGCCCAACTGCCAGCCCAGCCAGCGATCGTAGACGATCGTGCCGGGGGGTAGTGTGTTGAGATAGGCCGCGACCTCCGGAAGCCTTTCCGAGCGGGCTTTGGACGGCGCGAGGAGGGTATCCCCGCCGCGCGCGGCCAGGGCGGAAGGCAGCAGCAGCGCGGCCAGCGCCACGCCGGCAAACAGGCCTTTGGGAGAGGGCTTCCCGGCTGCCTCTCGCGGGCCGGCCGCCAGGATTCCCACGATCACCGCCGCCAGCGGCGGCCAGGGGTGCAGGTAGCGATCATAAGTGTTGAACGCCACGAGCCAGTACACCAGCAGAAAGACCAGGCTATAAGCAGCAATGATCAGGCAGACTCCTGTCGATCGCTGGCGCGGCGCTTGTTTGATCCGCCAGATCAATCCGCTCAGGAGAGCTGTGAGGAGTATCCCGGCCGGGAGTAGCCCTCCGGCGGCCGAGGCGAGATGGCCGAGCCAGGCGGCCAGGCGCGGCAGCACCTCGTCGGAACGAATCAGGCGGCCGGGGGAGTTGTTGATCACACCCAGGCTCCACCAATCCGGGGCGGCCGGGCGGAGCAGGCTCCAGGCGAAGGGCAGCAGCGCCACTGCGCCGAAGGTCGCCAGGAAGCGGAGGGCGTTGCCGCGCCGCGGGGGAGCCAGCAGCCAGCCGAGCGCGACGATGAGCGGCAGGAATTGCAGGCTGTTCTGCTTGGTGGCGAAGGCCAGACCCGCCAGCGCGCCGCTCCATCCCCAGCGGCCGAGAATACTGGCCAGACAGGCTGCCAGCGTCCACAGGGTCGCCAGCGGATCGGTGAACACGCTTGCCGCGTAGGTGATATCAAAGGGGCAGGCGGCCAGCCAGAGCAGGGCAATCCATCCCGCCTGCGGGCGGCGACTCACGCGCCGGGCAAGCGCACCCACACAGGCCAGGGTCAGAAGGCTGGCATAGAAACCGGGCAGACGGGCAGCCCATTCACTGGGTTCGCCGAACAGCTTGAAGCTCAGGGCGGTCAGGTAGAAGGCGAGGGGGGGCTTGTCGACATCACTGCCCGCCAGCAGACCATCGTTTTCGTGGCTGATCTGGCGGGCATAGGTTGCGAACAGGGCTTCGTCGACCTCCAGCGGCGCGGCACTCCAGAGAAGCGGCGCGCGCAACCAGACTGCGACGAGCAGGATCAGGGCGGCCAGGACGGGGCCATGCCGCCGGGGACTCAGTCGGTGAAGCGGTAGCGCAGCAGGGTCCAGGCCGCTTTGGGGGCGTCGTACCACTTGATCTTCTTGCCCTCTTCCCATTCGCGGCCATTATAGCTGATCGGGACTTCGTAGATGCGATGGCCGCGCTTGAGCACTTTGGCGGTGATCTCCGGCTCGAACTCAAAACCCCGTGCGCGCAGGGGAATCTGCTGGACGACCTCCCGGCGGAAGACTTTGTAGCAGGTTTCCATGTCGGTGAGGATCGTGTTGTAGAGGATGTTGGTCATCAGGGTCAGCGAGCGGTTGGCGACCATGTTCCAGAAGAACATGGTTTTGGAGGGGCCGCCCCGGAAGCGCGAGCCGTACACGACCTTGCTGATGCCTTCCTGAATGGGCCGCAGCAAGGCCGGGTAGTCGCGAGGATCGTACTCCAGATCGGCATCCTGAATCAGCACGACGTCACACTTCGCCGCCGCGAAGCCTGTCCGGAGGGCTGCCCCCTTACCCTGATTGCGTTCGTGGAAGATGATCCGCAGCAGGGGATCACCTTCGAGCGAGCGTAGAATCTCACGCGAGCGATCGGTCGAACCGTCGTCCACGATGATGATCTCGTTGGCCACACCGACCGCCTTGACGCGATCGATGATGTTTTCCAGGGTTGCTTCTTCATTGAAGCACGGGATGATCACGGAGAGGGTGAGGTCTTGTTTGTTCACGTGGCTTCCTTTTCGACTGGCCCGAAAGCAGGGCGATTATAGCGGAGGCAGGGGGCGGGGGCAATCGCCAATCTGACACCCAACAGGGTCATGGCAACCGAAAGGTTGGCTGGAAAAGTCGAGTCCGGGTTGAGTCTCGACCGATTGGTTTGTCGATATTCCGTAGCGTTTCGTCACAAACTTCGCGTGCAAAAAGCACATTCCGAGATAAATCGCCTTTCACGTTAATCTGACAGTTTGTGGAAGTTTTGCACGGGCGGCTATAATGTCCGGGTCTATTTTGGGGGGTTCTTGGCTGTGCCCATTGCCCAAAGCAAGACAGCATAAGTCACTACGTGACCGCGCCTTCACCCACAAGTGCAATGCGATGAAGACGCTGGTTCTGTGTGCGCGGTTCCCTAGAGCAGAGCAAGGAGAGTGATGCCGTATGACAGCCATGCAGGGGATTGAGTCATTTGAGCAAGTCATGATTCTGATTGTGCTTGCCACGGCGTTCGTGGCGCTGGCCTATGCCTACTGGCTGGCGCGCCAGACGTTCGCCGCAGACAAGGGCAGCCAGGCCATGCAGCGCATCTGGGGATTCATTCGGGATGGCGCGAATGCCTATCTGCGCACCCAGGTTCGCACGATCGTCCCGCTGATCGCCATCCTCGCGGTGGCGATGTTCGCCAGCGTGGCCCTGGTGAAGCCAACCGGCGAAGCCAACGAGCTGTTCTGCCCGACCGCGGTGGAAGAAGCATATGCCACCCGGTTGGCCGCGCTCCAGGTCGGCAATACGACCACCGAGGAATTCGCGGTGTTCGCCGAAGCTGTTAAAGCCGAAGATGCTGCTGCCGTCGAGGCCTATGCCGCGGCCGAAGCTGCACTGACGGCTGGCACGGCCGAGGGCAAGACTGCCAAGCAGGTCGCGGACGAACTCGGCCTGGTCGCGTTCAATCCTGAGCGCGTCTCCGCCGTGGTGGACTGCCAGCCGGCGGTGTGGGGCGTGGCGATCGGGCGTGCGGTCGCCTTCATCATGGGCGCGTCCTTCTCAGCGCTGGTTGGTTTTATCGGCATGAATATGGCCGTTCAGGGCAATGTGCGCGTGGCTGCGGCCGCGAATCACAGCTTCAAGCGCGCCCTGACGATTGCCTACCGTTCCGGCACGATCACCGGTATGCTGACCGACGGCCTGGGCCTGTTCGGTGGCACGCTGATCTTCATCATCTTTGGCAAGGCCGCACCGGACGTGCTGCTGGGCTTCGGCTTCGGCGGTACGCTGCTCGCCCTGTTCATGCGCGTGGGTGGTGGTATCTACACCAAGGCCGCGGACGTGGGCGCTGACCTGGTGGGCAAGGTCGAAGCGGGCATGGAAGAAGACGACCCGCGCAACGCCGCCGTGATTGCCGACCTGGTGGGCGACAACGTGGGCGACTGCGCCGGCATGGCCGCCGACATCTTCGAGTCGTACGAAGTCACGATCGTCTCCAGTCTGATCCTTGGCCTGGCCCTGACGGCGCTGACCGGCCAGCTCTTCTGGATCGTGCTGCCGCTGCTCGTGCGCGGTATCGGCGTGATCAGCTCCATCGTCGGCACGTACGCCGTGTCGCTGTGGAAGGTCGACGACGCCGAAGAGGCGATGTACAAGAGCTACGAGATTTCGAGCGCGATCACGATCATCTCGACCTTCACGCTGAGCATCCTGTATGCCGGTTCGCAGGCAGCGGACGGGGATGTGCTGACCTACCTGTCGCTGGGTTCCCTGGTGGCCGTCGGCGTGGCCCTGGCCGTGATCTTCAACCCGCTGACCTCCTGGGCGACCAGCGCGCACAGCAAGCGCGTCCAGAACATCGCGCGCGCGACCGCGTTCGGCCCGGCCCTGGTCATCCTGGAAGGCCTCTCGCTGGGGTATCTCTCCAGCGTGTGGTCGGTCCTGGTGATCGTGGCGGCGGTCTCCTCCTCCATTCTCGTCTACAGCGTCAATTTCCCCGCTGAGTGGCGCCTGCCGGTCTTCATCCTCGGCGTGGTGATCTCGGTGGTCGAAATCGTGCGCGGCTACAACCGCAAGGACCTCGTGTCGGGCATCTTCCACGCCCTGTGGATCATGGTCGCCGCCCTGTTCCTGATCTCGATGCGTGACGTGGGCGCGGCTGACCGCTTCGTCTACACCCTGTTCGGCGTCTCCCTGATCGGCGTCGGTATGCTCTCACACACCGGCAACAACGTCAGCATGGACACCTTTGGCCCGATCTCCGACAATGCCAACGGCATCGCCGAGCTGTCGGGCGAGCAGGACTTCACCCCCGAGTCGCGCCAGATCATGGCCGACCTGGACGCCGCCGGCAATACGACCAAGGCCATCACCAAGGGTGTGGCAATTGGCTCGGCCGTGATCGCGGCCCTGTCGTTGTTCGGCTCGTTCTTCATCGACATCGAGCGCGTGCTGCCCGAATCCGTGGTGTCGAGCGCCACGTATACCCGCTCGATCAACCTGGCCGATCCGACCGTGTTCGTCGGCCTGCTGATCGGCGGCGCGCTGCCGCTGCTGTTCGGCGGCCTGCTGATCAAGGCCGTGAACCGCGCCGCGGGCTTCATCATGGCCGAGGTTCGCCGCCAGCTCCGCATCCCGGAGATCGCCAGCGGCAAGAAGAGCCCGGACTATGCCCAGGCCGTGACCATCTCGACCCGTTCGGCCCAGGCGGAACTGATCCCGCTGGGCGTGATTGCCATCGCGGCTCCGATCGTCGTCGGCTTCCTGCTCAAGCAGCAGGCGCTGGGCGGCTTCCTGGCGGGCGTCATCCTGTCCGGGCAGCTCCAGGCCGTGTTCATGGCCAACGCCGGTGGCGCATGGGACAATGCCAAGAAGTACATCGAGGATGGCAACTTTGGCGGCAAGGGCACCGACAACCACAGAGCCAGCGTGGTGGGTGATACCGTGGGCGACCCGCTCAAGGACACCTCCGGCCCGGCCCTCAACCCGATGATCAAGGTCATGAACCTGGTGGCGCTGATCCTGGCTCCGCTAGTGGTCCAGACCAGCTCGACGGACTCGACTCTGGCCGTGCTGATCACGGTGGTGATCGGTGTGGTCGCGATCGTGCTGGCGGTTCGCCGCAGCGACCGTGAAGAGCAGGCGGAGTCGGTGCCTCAGGCGCTGTCCTCCAAGGAAATGTAGCATGCCGCGAGCCGGTGTGCGCACCGGCCGCATCGTCTGACAGGAAGAGGGCGACCTTCGTTTAGGAGGTCGCCCTTTTTTGCTGTAGAATGACCGGGGGCGGGCTGGCGAAGCAGGGGGGGACCATGCAGCGACTATTCAGGCTCTTTGGGAAATTCGACGTGGAAGGCCCGCTGGTGATCTACGAGTTCAAGCGGATGCCGCCCTTGAAGTGGTGGGGCCTGTCACGTTTTTTCGACCTCCTGGGCGGGTTTGAATTCGTCTTCGCGCTGCCCGGCCTGTCGATCCCCTTCGTTCACTGGCTGTGGCGGATCCCCACGCTGCTCGCCAGCGCGGTGGTAATCTGCCGCGAGGTGGAAGACCAGACGTGGAATCCCCTGCGAGCAACGACGCTGGAAGTCCGCCAGATCGTGATGGCGAAGTACGGCGCGATCTTCCGTTACATGGAGCCGCATCTGCTGATGATCGTCGCCATCCGCGCGATTCCGGCGATCATCTTTGGGGTTTCCTGGATCGCCAGCACGGTGACTGTGCTGCCCCAGGAAGGGTTCGAGTACTGGCTGTCCACCTCGGCCGCGTTTCTTGCCATGGCGGTCTATTTCCTCTTTTCGCCCGTGCTGGACGTGGCCTTCGATGGCGCGCTGGGGATGATGATCTCGACCTTCGCCGAGCGGCGCTCCACCGCCCTGATCATGACCATGCTGGCCCGGCTCAGCGGGTGGCTGCTGCCTCTGGCGCTCACGGCGCCGCTGCAATACGGCCTCCTGAACGGGATGCTGGGAGTGAATCAGATCAATGTCATTGCCCTCAAGGCAGTGGCGGTTGTCAGCACCTTTGGCCCCGCCTATGCCTTCCTGTGGGGCGTGCCGGCCTGGATCAGCGTGATGGTGGTTCTGGTCTTTCTGATCAGCCGGTATGCCCTGGCGCGCGTGATGGTCGAAGTCGCGGTCAGACGGGCCGGCGAGATCGAAGTCTGAAGCGGGGCGCGCTCGATCGCCTCGTGTTCTCATTCTTGACAAAAAAGCTACACTTAGTTATGATGAAGATACCCCTCCCCCCTGGGGGGGGGGGGGTAGAAAGACGGCGGTTGATGGATTCAATGACCCGTGACGAAGCAATTCGTCGCCTTAAAAGCACGGCCGGGCACCTCAACGGTATCGTGCGCATGCTCGAAGAGGATCGTTACTGCATCGATGTCATTCGGCAGATTCAGGCGGCCCAGGCTGCACTGAGCCGGGTGAGCGAGACGATTCTGGACGGTCACCTGCATTCCTGCGTGACGACTGCGGTGCGGGGGGACGATCCGGAAGAACGCGAGCGAGTCCTCCGGGAGATCACCGAAGTCTTTCGCCAGACCAACAAATCCGGATGAGTATGGCTTCAGGAGGCTTTCCCATGTCCAGCAAGACGTTCAGCGTGCCCAACATCTCGTGCGGCCACTGCGTGATGACGATTCAGAACGAAGTCGGCGAACTGGCCGGCGTGACGCGCGTGACGGCCAACAAAGATTCCCGGATGGTGACGGTCGAATGGGACGCGCCGGCCTCCTGGGAACAGATCCAGGCCCTGCTGGTCGAGATCAACTATCCGCCGGCGGACGCCAATTAGGGCGGCCTGCGCTCGACATCGCCGATGCAGAACCAGGGGGCCGAACCAGCGTCGGCCCCCTGATGATCAGAGCAGGAGGATTCATGAGCCAGAAACAACTCACGCTGCCGGTCAGCGGCATGACGTGCGCTAACTGCGCCGTGACGGTCGAACGCAGCGTCCGCAAACTGGAAGGCGTGTCGGAGGCGGCGGTCAACTTCGCCAGCGAGCGCGTGACCCTGATGTATGACGACAGCCTTGTCCGGCCGGAGGCGGTGATCGAGCGCATCCAAAAGGCCGGCTACGACGTGCCGCAGGCGTCGGTCGATCTGGCGATCACCGGGATGACGTGCGCCAACTGTGCCGCCACCGTGACGCGTGCGCTGCGCAAGGTGGAAGGGGTGCTCGATGCCGAGGTGAACTACGCCACGGAGCACGCCAGCGTCCGCCTGATGGTGGGAGTTCCCCGTGAGGCGCTTGTCGCAGCAGTCGAGAAGGCGGGCTATGGCGTGGTCCAGGCGGATGGAGAGGCGGAGGAACTCGACGACGCCGAGCGTCTGGCCCGCGAAGCCGAAGTGCGCCACCAGGAGCGGCGTCTGCTGGTGGGCTTGCTGTTCACCGTCCCTCTGTTTCTGTTGAGCATGGGCCGCGACTTCGGTATCCTGGGTCACTGGGCGCACGAGCCGTGGATGAATGTCCTGTTCTGGGTTCTGGCGACTCCGGTGCAGTTCTACGTCGGATGGGATTACTACGTTGGTGGGTACAAGGCCCTGCGGAATGGGTCGGCCAACATGGATGTCCTGGTCGCGCTTGGCTCCAGCACAGCCTATTTCTACAGCATCCTGATCACCTTGGGCATTTTGGCCGGGCACGTGTATTTCGAGACGGCGGCGGCGATTATCACTCTGATCGTGGCCGGCAAGCTGCTGGAAGTCCGCGCCAAAGGGCGCACCAGCGAGGCCATCAAGAAGCTGATGGGACTACGCGCCAAAACGGCCAGCGTCATCCGGGATGGGCAGGAGGTCGAAATCCCGGTGGCTCAGGTGCGGATCGGGGACGTGGTGATTGTCCGGCCGGGCGAGAAAATCCCGGTGGACGGTGTGGTGCTGGAGGGGCACAGCGCTGTTGATGAAAGCATGATCACCGGCGAAAGCCTGCCCGTCGACAAGCAGCCGGGGATGGACGTGATCGGCGCGACCCTCAACCGCCAGGGGATGCTGAAGTTCGAGGCGACCCGGGTAGGGCGGGAGACCGCGCTGGCCCAGATTATCCGGCTGGTCGAGCAGGCCCAGGGCAGCAAAGCACCGATCCAGAAGATCGCGGATCAGGTCGCGGCGGTGTTCGTCCCGGCGGTCATCGTCCTGGCCGCGATCACGTTCGGGCTGTGGATGATCGGCACGGGCGACTTCACGGCCGCCCTGGTGCGGATGATCGCCGTGCTGGTCATCGCCTGTCCGTGCGCGATGGGACTGGCGACGCCGACCGCGATCATCGTCGGGATGGGGAAGGGGGCCGAGACCGGGATTCTGTTCAAGAACAGCGAGGCCCTGGAGCGCGCCCACCGGCTAACGGCGGTCGTGCTGGACAAGACCGGCACACTCACCCAGGGCGAGCCGTCCGTGACCGATGTGGTGATCAGCCACAGCGCAGGCCTGGACGAGGCCGAATTGCTTGCCCTGGCGGCCAGCGCCGAGCGCGGGAGCGAGCATCCCCTGGGCGAGGCCATCGTGCGGGCCGCGCGGGAGCGCGGGCTGACCGTCAGCGAGCCGGGCCGGTTCGAGGCGGTAGTCGGACAGGGGGTGACGGCCGAAGTCGGTGGGCGGCGGGTGCTGGTCGGCAACCTGGCTTTGATGCGGGCCAATCAGGTGGGACTGAACGGCCTGGAGGCAGAGGCGGACCGGCTGCAAGCCCAGGCCCGGACGGCCATGTGGCTGGCGGTCGATGGCCAGGCGGCGGCGGTGATTGCCGTGGCCGATACCCTTAAGGAGGGATCGGTCGAGGCGGTGCGCCGCCTGCACGAGCTGGGGCTGACGGTGGTCATGATGACCGGCGACAACCCGGCGACGGCGGGGGCGATTGCCCGCGAAGTCGGGATCGATCGGGTCTTCGCCGAAATCCAGCCGGGCGACAAGGCATCTCATGTGGCCCGGCTTCAGGCGGAAGGGCTGACGGTTGGCATGGTCGGCGACGGAATCAATGACGCACCGGCCCTGGCCCAGGCCGACGTGGGAATCGCCATTGGAACGGGCACCGACGTGGCGATGGAAGCGGCTGACGTGACACTGATGAGCGGCGACCTGCGCGGCGTGTCGCGCTCAATCGGGCTGAGCAAGGCCACGATGCGCACCATCAAGCAGAACCTGTTCTGGGCGTTTGGCTACAACACCGTGCTGATCCCGATCGCGGCGGGGATTCTGGCCCCGGTCGCGGGCGCGCCGCCTCTCCTGCAGCAGCTTCACCCCATCCTGGCGGCGTTCGCGATGGCGTTCAGCAGCGTCTCAGTGGTGTCCAACAGCCTGAGGTTGCGAAGCCGGAAAGTCTAGCCTCAGACTTAACGAAAACGAGCACGGATCGGTGACGGTCTGTGCTCGTTTTGCGTTGCGTATCGATCGGGATGTGCCGGCCGGTCAGCCTTAAGCGGATGCCACGGCCAGCAGGAACCAGGCCACGTGGGGCAGCCACTGCTCGCCCCAGCGCCAGTTGTCGTCCAGGCCGGGCAGGCTGGCCGGGGTGTGGAAGTCGATGTCTTCGTCGTCGGTCAGCCCGCCGGTGATCCCGTTGCAGATTCCGCCGGGGCAGTTGGTGAACTGGTAGGAGCCGTTGTAGGAATAGTAGAGCGGGTTGTTATGCCCAGAGCCATCCAGCATGCACATGTCAAAGGGGTTCAGGCCCAGAATCCAGTTGATCTGGTTCGTGGCGAAGTCCTGAAGCCGGGCCTGGAAGTCCCGATCGTCGGAGAAGACCTTCGCGGCCCGCCGCGCCGCCGTGGCGACCGAGCCGAGGCGGGCGTTTTCGCCCTGCCACCAGGGGGAGACTTCCGTATCGTGCGGGAAGAAAAAGGCGGTCCGCCGGTCTCCCGCTTTGTTCTGGACGAACTGGCGACTGTAGCCGAAGGGGTTGTTGACTTCGGCGGTCACGTCCAGGTCGAACGCCAGGGCTTTCCTGATGGCCTGGAGGACGGCCTGCTTCATGTCGGCGCCGGCGATGTCCAGGTAATTGAGCAGGCTCACGACCGGGAACCCGCCATCCGAGGCGTGGAAGAAAGGCCGGTCAGTATCGTCGGCGCGCCAGTAAGGCCGCTCGCCCTCGGCGAGCTGGGCTATCAGCGCCGTGGCCCGCCGGTTGGCGGCGAGCCTGTAAGCCTCCTGCCGGGTGGCTTTGTACAGCTCGGTCGCGGCGAGCAGGGCGCAGTACAGGTCGACGATGTTCTCTCGCCCGTCGTTGGTCATGTCGAGGTTATGCGCTTCTAGGAAGGCGAACGCCTCCTGGGCGGCTTTCAGGTAATCGGCGCTTGCGAAGTCGCCGCTGACCTCGAAGGTGCTGGCGAGGGCCAGGGCGGCGATTGCCACGCCGCCGCCCGACCGGTAGCTGTTCTGGTAGGCGGTGTGCGGGAAGGATTGAGCTTCCCTCGAGGGGCCTTTCTCCATCCCACCCGGCTCAAAACCCAGCATCACGCGGCCCAGACGGCGGTCCTCCGGTTTCTTCTCCGGCCCATGCCCTGAGACGGTGATGTAGAAGGATCCATCGTCGGTCTTGACCCGGACCAGGTAGTCGGCTCCAAACAGGCCTTCATCGAGCAGGCGAGGCAGATAGCGGCTGAAGTGGCGATCGTTTTTGTCGCGCAGGGCCTCGTAGGATTTGAGCAGGCTCCAGGCGACCAGCGGAATCTGCTGCGGGTTGAAGTAGGTTGAGAAGCACAGGTGGGACAGGTGCTTGCCATAGTCGCCGGTGGCGTCGTACCAGCCACCGTGGGCGTCGACTGTCCGGCCGGAGACATCGCCATCGAGGGTGAGGTGATGGTCGGCCTTGTCGAGCTGTCCAGAGCAGCGCTGGCCCTTGAAGTAGTACAGGAGATCGGAGACCGTGGTCTGTTCCAGCAGGGTGGCGCGAATGGCGAACGGATAGGAGCGCAGGGTGCCCTGGCTGCCCGAACACTCGATGCAGTAAATGCCCTCGGCCTGGACGCCATCGAAATCGATCGTCCAGAAGTGCCAGTCCTTCCAGCGCTGGACTGGCCCGGCCGCCTGCGGCGTCCCGGCGAAGACCTCCTGCCCGGTTTCGGATTCCAGAATCCGGAAGGAAAGCAGTTGATCCTCTGCCTTCCCTAGAACCACCGCGTGTTTGCTACCACTGGCCTCATAGCCAATGTGGTTGTGCAGGATCTTCATGTCATGCTCTCCCGTGGAAACATAGCCAGGATGATGGAGCGGTACGCGCGTCGTCCGGAGGGCAGGGGCGCGCAGCCTGCAGTCAGGGGAAACAGGATGCCGGTCGCTCCCAGCGAGGCCGGGCCGGATCGGCCAGATATTCGCTGGCGAGGACAGCGCGGCCTCAAGCGCATCAACTCGAAGACTATACCATTCTTGCGGCGATTGAGGTAGATGAACGCGTGCTTTCGGGACCGTCCGGCGGGGGCGCGCATGCGCCTGGGAGGGACGGCACGGCACCATGGTGCGGCCGCGAAATAGGAGCTTTGGGCTATGGATTTGTTTGGCGGTGTGCTTTACTTTTGGCTGTGTCTGTGCTATAGTCTTGCAACCAAAAATAAACATATGTCACCACTTCGATCGCCGGTGAGGCGGTCATTTATTTATTTGTGAACAACACAGCTCCGGCTGTGTTTTGCGCACTTAGGATTGGTGCGGGTGTGGAGGGCAGTTCATGTCGGATCAACCTAACTATCTGACGCAAGAAGGACTGCGGGAACTGGAAGCGCGGTTGGAATATCTGCGCAAGGTTCGCCGCCAGGAAGTTGCTGAGCGCCTTCGCCTTGCGATGGAAGAGGGCGGTGAGCTGGTCGAGAACGCCGAATACGAAGACGCCAAGAACGAGCAGGCGTTTGTCGAAGGCGAAGTCATGCGTCTGGAAAGCCTGCTCAGCAACGTGGAGATCATTGATTCGACCGGTCCGAAGGACGTGGTTGGGTTGGGCGATCGGGTCTCCGTGAAGGAAAAAGGCTCCAAGGAGCTTGAGGTGTTCTATATGGTCGGGGCCGCCGAAGCCAATCCGGCGGAAGGGCGTATTTCGCACAAAAGCCCGTTGGGCCGGGCCTTGATGGGCAAGAAGGTTGGCGACAAGGTGACCGTCAAAGCGCCTGATGGGGATATCGTGTTCGAGATCAAGGCGATCGAATAGATAGCCCGGTATCCGCTGTCTACGCATGGCCCGTCCACGCTCAAGTAGACGGGCCGTTTTTTTGCCATGCGCTCCAATTACCGTTCTTGTGGGCAATGAAACTACGAAAAGGAACAGGTCATGACACTGCCGCCTTTGCCAGACAACGTCGACGACTTCGATGGCGCTAATTGGGACGTGGTCGGCCCCTATTTCGAGGAGCTGCGCGCCCGCCCGCTGGCGCTCGAAAATACCGAAGCCTGGCTCATGGACTGGTCGCATCTCGAGGCCCTGTTGCGCGACACCTACACCAGGCTGATGGTCGCGTATCACCTGGATACGGCCAGCGCTGAGAAGCAGGCCGCCGCTGAAAAGTACATCACGGACATCTATCCCAGGGCGATGGAAGCCGAACAGCCGCTCAAGCAGAAGCTGATCGAAAGCGGCTACGACGCGCCCCAGCACGCGGTGCTGCTGCGCCGCTTCCGGAATGAGTTCGAGATTTACCGGGATGAGAACGTCCCCTTGCTGGCCGAGCTTGAGCAGCTCTCCATGCAGTACCAGAAGATCATGGGGGCCATGACTGTCCAGTTCGACGGCAAGGAGCTGACCGTCCAGCAGTTGCGGCCCTATCAGCTCAAGACGGATCGCGGCCTGCGCGAGCGGGCCTGGCGGGCGGGACGCGAGCGCCAGATGCAGGACCGGGAGCAGCTTCACGATCTGTTCGATCAGATGCTCAAGCTCCGGCACCAGATCGCGCTCAACGCGGGATTCGAGAATTACCGGGACTACATGTTCCGGAGCATGGGGCGCTTCGACTACACGCCCGCCGACTGCAAGGCGTTTCACGCCGCGATCGAGCAGGTGGTCGTACCGGCGGTTCAGCGCCGGATGGCGCGCCGCAAGGAAGTGATGGGGCTGGCTCAACTGCGCCCCTGGGACACGGCGGTCGATCCGCAGGGCCGCGAGCCGTTGATGCCCTTCGCGGACGTCCAGGTGTTGATCGACAAGGTGGGGAACATCTTCAAGCGGGTCGATCCGACCCTGGCGGGGTACTTCCAGACGATGGCGGACGAGCGCCTGCTGGAATTGGACAGCCGCAAGGGCAAAGCCCCTGGGGGGTACTGCACGCCGCTGCACATGCGCAAGCGCGCGTTTATCTACATGAACGCGGTCGGGGTGCATGACGACGTCCAGACCCTGCTTCACGAGAGCGGGCATGCCTTCCATGACTTCGAGATGAGCCACCTGGCGCTGATCTGGGAGCAAGGCATCCCGATGGAGATCGCCGAAGTGGCCTCGATGGCGATGGAACTTCTGGCCGCGCCGAACCTGGGCGAGTTTTATACCGACAGTGAAGTCGCCCGCGCGCGGATCGAGCACCTGGAGGGCACGGTCGCGTTTCTGCCGTACATGGCCGTGGTCGACGCCTTTCAGCATTGGATGTACGAGAATCCGACCCACGACCGGCAGGCCCGCGACGCCAAGTGGTTTGAACTGATGCGGCGCTTTTTGCCGGGCACGGACTGGTCGGGCCTGGAGGATGAGCTGGCTTCCTTCTGGCAGCGCCAGCTTCACATCTACGAAGTGCCGTTTTACTACGTCGAATATGGGATTGCCCAGGTCGGGGCCTGGCAGGTCTGGCGCAACAGCCTGGCCGATCCCGCCCAGGCGCTGGCGGACTATCGCCGGGCGTTGGCGCTGGGGTATACCCGCCCGCTGCCGGAACTGTACGCCACGGCGGGGGCCTCGTTCGCGATGGGCGACCCTGACCTGTTGAGCGCACTGGTGACCTTGATCGAATCACAACTCAGCGAACTGGAAGGGAGAGAGTAAGGTCCATGCCGTGGGAACCCACCAACGTCGAAAATGATCGTCTTGAGAAGCTAGCCCGGCTTGAAGCCCTCGGCATTCCGGCTTTCCCCAACCGGGTCGAGCGAACCCATACCACCCGTGCGGCGGTCGCGGCTTACGAAGCGATCGAAGCGGATGGCGAGGCTGCCGAGAGTATCGAAGTGATCGTCTGCGGCCGGGTGCGTCGCCAGAACATCAAGGGTAAGGTTGCCTTCATCCACGTCGAGGATGGCGAGGGGCGCGTTCAGTTGATGATCCGCCAGAACGACGTGGGCGAGGAAAACTACGGGCTGGTCAAGGAGAAGCTGATCGAACTGGATGACTTTGTCCAGGCCAGGGGGGTAATGATGCGTACCCAGGCCGGGGAGGTCAGCGTGCAGGTGTTTGAACTGCGCCTGCTGGCGAAGGCGGTCAGCCCGCTGCCCGTCATCAAGGACAGAGTCGAGGAGGACGGGACGGTCACGCGCTTCGGGACCTTCTCGGACGTGGAGTCGCGCTACCGGCAGCGTTATGCCGATCTGGCGGTCAATCCCGACGTCAGGGATGTGTTCCGCAAGCGCGCCGGCACGGTGAGCGCGATCCGGCGCTTCCTGGACGCCGAGGGGTTCCTGGAGGTCGAGACGCCGATTCTCCAGCCGATCTACGGCGGCGCCGCAGCCCGGCCTTTCGTCACTCATCACAACCAGCTCGACCAGGACCTGTTCCTGCGGATCAGCTTTGAGCTTTACCTGAAGCGGCTGCTGGTGGGTATGTACGACGCGGTCTACGAAATCGGGCGCGACTTTCGGAATGAGGGCGTGAGCTTCAAGCACAACCCCGAATTCACCCAGGTGGAGTTCTACAAGGCCTACATCGATTACCACGGGGTGATGAACCTGACCGAGCGTCTGGTGGCTTACGCGGCCGAACAGGTCACCGGTAGCAGCAAGATCACCTACCAGGGCCAGGCAATCGACCTGACGCCGCCCTGGAAGCGGATCACCCTGCGTGATGCGATTCGTGAGCTGAGCGGGATCGACTACGTTGATACGCCCGACGCCGACTCCCTGGGAGCCGCGATGCGCCAGAAGGGCATCGAAGCCAAGCCGGGAACGACGTGGGGCAAGCTGATCGATCACCTGCTGGGCACGGTCGTTGAGCCGACTCTGATCCAGCCCACCTTTATTCTGGACTACCCACGCGATATCTCGCCGTTTGCCAAGATGGTGCCGGGCGACCCCAGCCACGTGGAGCGCTTCGAGTTCTTCATCGCCGGGATGGAGATGGGGAATGCCTTCACCGAACTGAACGATCCGCGCGACCAGGAAGCTCGCTTCGTGGAAATGGGGCGGCTGTATGACGCGGAGGACGACGAGGCCGCGCCCCTGGACGAGGACTACCTGCGCGCCATGCGCTATGGCATGCCGCCGTGCGGCGGGTGGGGGATGGGGGTCGACCGGCTGACCATGCTGCTGACCGACCAGCGAACCATCCGGGATGTCCTGCTCTATCCCCACATGAGGGATCGAGAATAGATGTACCAGTCGAGCGCTCCGGCGCTCGACTGCGTTTTCGGTCTGGATCGACGATGGAGGAAAGCGAAATGAAGACTCCGGCGAGGATGGCCCAGCCGGGCACGCGGCGGCTGTCCACCCGGCTGGCCTGGTGGCTGGATCGGCTGATCTGGCCGGAGTGGGCCACGGTCATGGGTACGGCGCTCATCGTCGGGCTGAGCGCGGGTATTGTCGTGCTTGGATTCGAGTGGTTGATCGACACCGCCGAGTATGTGTTCTTCGAGGTGATCGGCGGCGCGCTGGGCTTTCTGGGCGACGGGGCCATCCTCGTGATCATCCCGGCGTTGGGCGGATTGGTGGGCGGGCCGATCATCTACTTCATGGCGCGCGAGGCCAAGGGGCACGGCGTGCCGGAAGTGATGGAGGCCGTGGCGCTGCATGGCGGCCGAATCCGGCCGCGCGTGGCCCTGGTGAAATCTCTGGCATCCGCCGTGTGCATCGGTTCCGGCGGGTCGGTGGGCAGCGAAGGGCCGATCGTGCAGATTGGCTCGGCGCTTGGTTCCACCGTGGGCCAGTGGCTCCACCTTTCCGAGGAGCGGATCATCAGTCTGGTGGCCTGCGGCGCGGCGGGAGGTATCGGGGCGATTTTCAACGCTCCCATTGCCGGTTCGCTTTTTGCCCTGGAGGTTATTCTGGGGGACTTCCGCGCGACGTATTTTGGTTCGGTCGTGATCAGCGCGGTCATCGCCGACGTGGTCGTGCACGTGGTCAAGGGATCGGAACATGCCTTTCATGTACCGGTCTATGCGCTGGTTAATCCGGGTGAACTGGGACTGTATGCCGTGCTGGGAGTCCTGGCGGCGGTAGTCAGCGTGGGATTTATCCGCCTGCTCAACTGGTCGGAAGACGTGTTCGAAGGTTGGAAAGGGCTGCCGGAGTATGTCAAGCCGGCCACTGGCGGCCTGCTCATCGGGCTGCTGGGTTTGGGGACAGTCTTGCTCAGCGGCCAGATCGGTGGGGCCAGCGGTCTGGCGACCTCCTTTGGCGATCCGCCGCGGCTCCTGCCCGCGTTCTTCGGGGTCGGCTATGACGCCATTGGCGAGGCCCTGCTCGGCCAGATGGCGCTGGGGGTGGCGCTGGCGCTGCTGTTGCTCAAACTGGTCGCGACCAGCCTGACGCTTGGCTCCGGCGGGTCCGGGGGCACGTTTGCCCCGGCCCTTTTCCTGGGAGCCGCCCTGGGCGTGGCGTTTGGCCAACTGGTTAACCTGTTGTTCCCTGGGAGCACGGCTCCGGCGGGCGCATACGCGCTGGTGGGGATGGCGGCGGTTCTGGCCGGCACGGTGCACGCGCCAGCGACGGCTATCTTGCTGCTGTTCGAGATCACGCGTGACTACAGCATCATCCTTCCCTTGATGTTCGCCACGGTGATTGCCGTGTTTATCTCCAGGGCGCTTCAGCCGGAATCGAGCTACACGATCAAGCTGGCCCGGCGGGGCATACACTTACAGCATGGGCGAGACATCGATCTGATGGAAGGGATCACCGTCGAGGAGGCCATGCAGCAGGAGTACGATTCGGCCCCGCCCGATCTGCCGCTCGCGGAACTGGTCGAGGCGTTCGACCGCACCCACCATCACGGATTCCCGGTCGTGGAGGGGAATGGCTCCCTGGTGGGGATTGTGACCGTGTCCGATCTGGCCCGCGCGATCGAGGAAGGGCCGATCGAAGGCAGGGTCGTGCGCGACATCGCGACGATCGACGGGACGGCTTTTGCCTATCCCGATGAATCGCTGGCGACCGCGATGCTGCGGCTTGGCTCGCGGGACGTCGGACGCCTGCCGGTGGTCACGCGCGAGACGCCATCGCGGCTTGTGGGAATCGTCCGGCGCGAGAACGTGATTCGGGCCTATAACCAGGCGATTGCCCGTCGGACCAATATCTCCCACCGGCTGAAGGCGCTCCAGCGGCGCAGTCAGGAACCGATTGATGTGCTGGAGATCAAAGTGACCGAGCACATGCCGTGCGCGAGCCGGACTCTGCGCGAGGTGGCCATGCAACTTCCAGAACACTGCATCGTGGCGTCCTTGCAGCGGCGCGAGCGGATTCTTATCCCGCACGGGAACACCCTGATTCAGTCCGGGGATCAACTCACGCTGCTCACGACGCGCGAGCATGCGGAGGGCGTGAAGTTGGTCTTCCGCGAAGGATAGAGCGGCGGACACAGGCGGCGCTTAATTCAAAGCGCCGCCTGTGTTTTCTTAACCGTATTTGTTCATTAACACATTGATCAGGGTGCTGACGTTGCCAGAGGAGACGTCACGGCCGCCCATCAGCGAGCCAAGTCCCATGCTCAGCCCACTCTTGGACTGGCGGTCTTCGAGGTTGACGTCCAGATCGTCGAAGGCATCCGCCTTGAGGTTGCTCAACATCTTGCGCTCGTTGTCCTCAAGCTCGTATCCCTGAATGGCATCTTCCAGGGAATCGAGAAGCTTCTGGCGGTAAGCGGCATCGGTCAATGCGCGGCTGATGATCTCTTGCAGGGCGTTGGTTGGCATAGCTCCCTCTTCATGGGTCGTAACCGGTCGACTGATTCCATTCCACTATAGCACGAAGTGACCTGGCGAAGTAGTGACCGGGTTAGGGCCGTGTATGCTAGAATAAAGGCCACACATGCGATTGGTGATCCTGCGAGGAAGCTATGCAACCCGGTTCTCCTCAGTCCGAATCATCCGAGGCGCGGCCGTCACGATCTGGACGGGCGCGCCAGCGCCACCTGGCTCGCCAGGCCCGGCAGGTAGCGCCTCCGGTCGCCTATTCAGGCTCGCGGCCCGCGCGCCGGTATAGTTCGGCCGAGCCGTCGATCCTGGATCGACTGCGGGACGGATCCGCGCGCGTCCAGGCCGCGATCGTGGGGGGCGAGTGGCGCCTGTCCGGGCGGCAGTTCGCGCTGATCGGAATCGGCCTGGCGGCGCTGATTGTGCTGTTTTCGGCCCTGTCGATCGGCGCATCCGGCAACATCCTCCCGCGCGTTTCGGTTGGGGGAATCGACGTGGGCGGCCTGGACAAGGAGGCGGCCGAGGTCGCGCTGCGTGAAGCCTGGATGGCCCGGACTCTCCAACTCCGCCAGGGCGATCGCACCTGGACCGTGAATGCCTATGACATGGGATTCCGGATCGATACCGAGATGTCGATCCAGGCGGCTCTGCGCTACGGCCGGGACGGCGGACTGCCGGCCATTCTGGGGACCCTGATCGCCGGGGGAGATATCCGGCCGGTCGTCGATCTGGACATGGGCCGCGCGCGCCAGAAAATGCTGGAAATCGCGCAGTTGGTGCAATTGCCCGCCCAGAATGCCACCGTGCGGCTTCAGGGGGTCGTGGTGACCGCGATTGGCCCGCGGGATGGATGGCGGCTGAACGTGGCGGAACTGCTACCCTGGCTGGCAGTCGATCCGGCCGGTGTGATCGCCCAGGGGGTGATCGAGCTGCCCATGCTGCCGGTCAAGCCGCTGATTCTGGATGCCTCTGCTTTGGTCGATTATGCCCAAGCGCTGCTCCAGTGGCCGCTAACCCTGGAAGCCTACGATCCGGTGACGGACCAGACCTATCCCTTTGTCGTGCCCCCGGATCAGTGGGGCCAGTGGCTGGATACGCGCCTGGTTCGACATGAAACCGGCCCGCGCCTGTACCTGTCAATCAGTGCTCCCGCGATCCGCCGTTATTTGTACGAACAGTCGGATCGACTGCCCGATCCGATGCGACTGGACGTGCAGGAAGGCATCGAAGCCGTTCAGGACGCGGTCGCGAACGGCACCCTCAGCACGTGGGTGACGGTGCGCTACGATCCGACGATCCACGAGATCGAGCGAGGCGAAACCGCCTACAGCATCGCCCGGACGACCGGTATTCCCTTCTATCTGATCGAGCAGGCAAATCCGGATCGCGACCTGTCCGTGCTGTATCCGGGGGACCGTATCAACCTGCCTTCGCGGGATATCCTGCTGCCGCTGCGTCCCGTGATGAACAAGCGCATCGTGGTCGATCTGAGCGAGCAGTACATGTGGGCCTATGAGAATGGGCAGGTCAGGTTCGAATGGGCGATCTCCAGCGGGCTTGATTCAGCGCCCACCTCGACCGGCGTGTTCCAAATTCTGAGTCATGCGGAGCGCGCTTACGGCAGCAGCTACACGCTGTGCGACGACGAAGCCGACTCGTGCGGGCAATGGGTGATGCACTGGTTCATGGGGGTGTACGAAGCCGTTCCCGGCCTGATGAACGGCTTCCACGGGGCGGTCGAGCTTCCCAATGGGACCTATCTAGGCGGTGGCAACGTCGGGCGACCGTATACGTTCGGGTGCATCATGGCCCTGGAGGAGAACGCCATCCAGCTCTACAACTGGGCCGAGCAAGGCGTCGTGGTCGAAATCCGCCCGTGAGACGAGGAAAGACAGGCCATGGACAGCGTGACGATCGTCCGCCTGCGCGACTATGAGGATGTCTTCCAGGAGCCGGTGCTTGTCCCGGACCGTCTGACGCCGGGGCTGCGCTGGATCCAGGAGCACTGCCCGATCGAGGAGCCAACCACGGTCACCCTGACCGATCTGGCGGCTGCCTGGGGTGTGCCGGAGTTCGTGGTCGGGCAGGGGTTGCGCACGCTGGCTCGGACCGGTTTTTTCTCGCTGAAAGGGTAGGATGGACAGAAACCGCCGATCACGGCGCGGGGGGCGGGGCGTCCTCCTCGGATAGCTCCGCCAGCATCAGGCGGTCGTTCTCGTCCAGGTCGGCCTTGAGAAGCATTTCCGGCCGGCGATCCCAGGTTCTGCGCAATGCCTGCTTGCGACGCCAGCGGACGATTCGGGCGTGGTGCCCGTCGATCAACACGTCCGGCACGGCCAGACCGCGAAATTTCGGCGGGCGGGTATAGTGCGGCCCTTCCAGGAGGCCGGTCGCATGGCTGTCGTCCTGGGCGGCATTCGGTGCGCCGAGCGCGTCCGGCAGCAGGCGCGTCAGGACGTCGATCAGCACCATCGCTGGCAGTTCCCCCCCGGTCAATACGTAATCCCCGATGCTGATTTCCTCGGTCACGACGAGCTGGCGCACGCGCTCGTCCACGCCCTCGTAATGTCCACAGAGCAGCGCCAGCCTCGGATACTGGACCAACTCCCCGGCGATGGCCTGAGTCAGAACGCGGCCTTGCGGCGAGAGCAGGATGACCGGCGTCGTGCCCAGGTCTGGACCGAGCACGCTTTCGACCGCCGCCACGATCGGCTCGACTTTCATGATCATCCCGCCGCCGCCGCCGTAAGGGGTGTCGTCGGTGATGTGGTGCCGGTCGGTGGTGTAGTCGCGGATGTTGTGGCGGGCGATCGTCAGAAGGTGGTTGTCCTGGGCGCGCTTGAGGATGCTCTCGGTGAGCGGGCCTTCGAACATGCCGGGGAAAAGGGTGAAGATGTCGATATGCATGGATGTATGACCTGGATTGTGACCTGAATAGTTCGAGCTTTTGCTATATAATCCCGATAATTATACTACGTGATGGCATATTTTCGGGCGTGGACGGGTGGTATGACCAGGAGAGAATAGCATGAGCAGTGGGCCACTGGAAGGGCGAACCCTGGGAAAATACGAGATCGTGGGTTTGCTGGGCCGGGGCGGAATGGCTTCGGTGTACAAGGGATACCAGGCGGACGTCGAACGGCACGTGGCGATCAAGGTGCTCCCGCCGCATCCCGGCCAGGACGCCGAATTCGTGACCCGGTTCCGCCTGGAAGCCCGGACGATCGCTCGCTTGCAGCACCCGAACATCCTGCCCCTGTATGACTATGGCACGGAAGGGGACATCCTGTTCCTGGTGATGCCCTTCATCGAGGGCGGATCGCTCAGCGATCGAATCAAGCGCGGCCGGCTTTCCATGGAGGAGATTGAGCGGATTGCCCAGCAGGTCGCTTCCGCCCTGGATTATGCCCATGCCAAAGGTGTCGTTCACCGGGATGTCAAGCCGGACAACATCCTCCTGATGAATCCCGATACGGTCATGCTGGCGGACTTCGGGATCGTCAAGATGGTTGGCGGCGGCACGGAGCTGACGACCACGGGCGGGCTGGTCGGCACGCCCGCCTATATCGCGCCGGAGCAGTTGCAGGGCCTGCCGATCACGCCGCGAGTCGACGTCTATTCGCTGGGGATCGTGACGTACCAGATGCTGGCCGGAGAACTGCCCTATACCGCCGATACACCGATCCAGGTCATGCTCAAGCACATGTCGGAGCCGATCCCGGACATCGGCAAGGTCATCGAGGGGATCGCCCCGGAGGTCGGGCTGGTCATGCAGCACGTGCTGGCCAAGGAGCCAGAGGCGCGCTATGCGACCGCCGGGGAGTTTGCCGCGGATTTGAGCCGGGCCATTCATGGGCAGCCGCTCCACCCCCAGGCTCGAGCCGAGTCGAGCGCGACCCGGTCGGAGAGCGTCCTTCCCCTGGTCACGCAGCCCGCTTCCGCGGCCGGGCAGCCTGCGCCCACCGGGCCGATGCCGGCTGGCCCGGCCGCAAGCCGGCTGGGGCGCGGGCTGTGGATTGGGGGCGCGGTTTTGCTGGGCCTGCTGGTCGTGGCGATTGTCCTGATGATCGCGGTATTGAGCCGGGGGATGAACGACGGGCTGCTCCAGTCGCCGACTCATACACCTGCCGAAAACGTTCCGGCGGCGAGCAGTCCCTTTCCTGTGATGCCCGGTCTCGGCCAGCTCAGTTATGGCACGACGGACAATCCTGGCGATACCGTCAGCCTGCGGGTCGAGGGGGTGACTCAGCCGGGCGCGGGCCGGTTCTATGCCGTGTGGCTGGCGCGCACTTCCGATGGCCGGGTTCAGGCTCTGGGACGCCTGTCGCTCGACGCTTTTGGCGACGGGGTACTGTCCTATGCCGATCCCGAAGGGCGGATGCTGCCCACGCTGTACAACAGCATCTTGATCACAGAGGAGACCGCGCCTGGCGCGGAGCCTGCCGGTGAAACGCGGTACAGCGGGTACGTGCCGGAAGCCCTGGCGGACGCGCTCCGTCACATCCTGGTGGAAGCGGCGGGCGCGCCGGGAGGGGAAAGTTTGCTGGCGGGGGCGCTGTCTGAGGCGACGATCGCGGAGCAGCATGCCGGATTGGCTTCCGGCTCGGACAGCCTCAGCGGACGGCAAGTTCACGCCGAGCATACGATCAACATCCTGCTCGGCCGGTCCGAGGACTTGAACGGTGATGGTCGCCCGCAGAATCCGGGCCGGGGGTTTGGTGTGCCGGTTTTCCTCGACCAGATCGATGCCGAACTCAGTGAGGCGACGATCGCCGCATCTCCGTGGCCGGCCCTGCAGGGCAATGTCGAGTCGATCCGGGTCTGCGTCGGGAACGTGCGCGGTTGGGTCAATGACGTGGTCGATCGGGAACGCCAGATTCTCGCCGGCAAGGATTTCGACTCCACGACACCGGCCGCGGTGGCGTCCACCGAGATCATGAGCCAATTGCTGCACGGCCACGATCTCAACGAGAATGGGGCGGTCGATCCGTTCGAAGGGGAGTGCGGGCTGGATCAGATTGCCAGCTACGGTGTGCTGGTGGGCAATATGACCATCGTCGCGGGCCCGCCCCCGGCATGAGTCCATGCCGGGGAGGCCGGTGGAATTGGTTATCCCTGCTATAATCTAACCAGCAGGCTTCAGATGTATGCCTCGCCCTTTGCGCCTTGTGACTCTGGGGGATTGACCTGTGAAACAACGCACGCGCGAGGAACGGCGGCGAGACCGCCTGGAAGTTACCATCGGCGTGGTTGGGATCGTGGGCGCGCTGGCGTTCGGCCTGATTGCCGTGCTGGCCATGACGACCGACGTCTTTGTCGTTGGCCCGACCCCGACCCCCGTGCCGACGCCAACGGAAACGCCTATCCCGAATTCGCTGCCTTTGCCCATGGATGTGCTGGTCTTCACTGACCCGGTGGCCTACGGCCAAAGCTTCGTAGTGCAGGTTGCCACGGATCCGGGGACGTACTGCCTGATCACGGCCTCGGTGTTCTCGCTCACCGCCGGGCACTATCGAAATCTGCTTCTGGCCGATTACGTGACCGACGACACTGGCGACTGCGTGGGAACGCTGCCCATTGATTCGAGCATCTCCGCTGGCGAGCAAGCCGTGACGGTGGATTTGCGGAACGAGGGGCGTGTAAACCGGGCTCGCTGGAGCTTCCAGGTCGTGCCCTGATCCGGGATTTGTTAAGCCTGCTCTCAGCTTGAACTGTGTTTCCTGTGCTATCATAAAAGGATGGAGACCGTCGGATTATGACCGATTCGGACTTCCTGCGCGATATGCAGGCAGTTATTCTCGACATGGACGGCGTGTTGTGGCGCGGGGATACGCCGCTGCCGGGCCTGGTGCCGTTTTTTGACTATCTGGCACAGGAGCACATCCCGTTTGTGCTGGCGACGAACAACAGCACGACCACGGTGGAGTCCTACATCAAGAAGCTGGCTCGGATGGGCGTGCGGGCGGCCCCGGCAAATATCGTGACCTCGGCGGTGGCGACGGCAGAATACCTGCGGCACACCTATGGCGATCGCCCAATCCGGGTCCACGTGCTGGGCGAGGCCGGGCTGTTTGAGATTCTGCTGCAAGCGGGTTATCCGGCGGTCATGATGGACGCGGATGTAGTGGTTGCCGGGTTGGATCGGGACCTGACCTATGGCAAGCTGCGCCTGGCAAGCACGCTGATTCGCAATGGCGCCCGGTTCATCGGGACCAACAACGACGGGGCTTTCCCGGTCCCCGAAGGGTTGATCCCAGGCGCGGGAAGCGTCCTGGCCGCGCTGGAAGCCGGCTGCGGACAGAAACCGTTCATCATCGGCAAACCGGAGCCGGTCATGTTCGAGATGGCCCTGGCCCGGCTGGGTGTGCCCGCCGGGCGCGCTTTCATGGTTGGCGACCGGTACGAGACCGACATTGTGGGCGCCCAGCGGGCCGGTCTCCGCTCGGTGCTGGTGAGCAGTGGAGTCAGTTCTCCGGAGACCATGCAGGGGATTACAAATCCGCCCGATCTGATGCTGGGCGGGCTTGAGGACCTGCTGGCTGTATGGGTTGAAGCGCGGCGCGGCCTGTAGATGGAAGGGCGGCCGGAAGGCCGTTTGTAAATCAGTTTTATCGTGATTCGGGCTGAAGACAATTGGGAAGGTGCGGCAATGCGTGCCAGGCATGGGTTGGTGCTGCTGGGTGGTATTGTAATTGTAGTGGGCGTGCTGTTGGTGGCGATGCGGCCTGTTCAGGCCCAGAGCGCGATTCAGATCGTGTCGGAAGAAATCAACGTCAATTTCCCCTATTCGGTCGATTTTGATCTTTCCGCCCATTCGGAGGAATCGCTGATTACCTCCATCCGTCTGTTCTGGCAGGCCGGGCCGGAAGACGTTTTCAACGTGCGGGTGCTGGACGTGGTTCCGGCCCAGACGGTCAGTGTGGCGGTGCCACTCAACGCGCTGTTTCTTGACCTGCCCCCGTTCGCCCAGATCGCGTTCCGTTGGCAGATTCGCGATGAGCAAGGCCACGAACTGGTGACGGAGACACGCACGGTCGAATATCAGGACACGCGGAGCGACTGGCGGGAACTGGATAACGAGCACTTCCGGATGTTGTGGTACGGATACGATGAGGCATTCGCGCACGAGTTGTATCAGATCGTGGAAGACGCCTACTTCCGCCTGGAGACGGCTTTTGGGGTGGAACTGGAGCGGCGGCCAACAGTGGTGATCTACCCAGACCGGCAGGTCTTTGCAGAGTTTCAGATGTCGGTGGGCAATGGCTACAACGTGATCGGACGCTACTTTCCCGGCCACGACATCACGGTTAACCTGGTTTCGCCGGACATGCCCAGGAGCGTCTACGCGGAAACCCTGGCGCACGAGCTGTCGCATCTCTACAGCGACAATTTCTACGTGGGCTTCACCAGCCTGCCGTTGTGGCTCGAGGAAGGGCTGGCGACCTACAATGAGGTTACCAGCCGGGTGGACAACCTGGCGCGCGTGAGGCAGGCGGCATCAGCCGGGAATCTCATCTCGTTCGTCGACCTTCCCAACGCGATTCGATCCCCCAACATCGCCACTACCAACCTGGCCTACGCGGAAGGTGCGACGGTGTTCGAATACATCATCGAGTCCTGGGGCCAGCAAGGGCTGAGCGATTTCCTGGGGGCGTTCCGCCGCACGTCCAGCGCGGACGAGGCGATGTCGACGGTCTTTGACCAGGGGATCGTGGCGTTCGAGCTGGGCTGGCGGGCCTGGCTGGGCTTCCCTGTGGCGGAGGTGCCTCAGCTCTTGCCGACGCCGACCCTGCGGCCCTTTGACTTTCCGACTCCGGTTTTCATGCCCCCCGGCGGCAGTTAGTCCGGAGCGGCCGACCTTGTGGAGAATCTACGGATGAGTATGAAGCACAGGCTGATCGGAGCCGCGCTGGCGATCGTGCTGAGCGGCTTTCTTGTTGTCTCGCTCGGATCGCGGCCGGCCGAGGCTCAGGCCGATCCGACTCCCGCCGCTGCGAACGGCGTGCGCACAGAGCAGGATGGCCCGCTACCATCTCAGGCCGAGGGAAACGCGGTTTGGTCGATCGGCGATCGGACGTACGCGGGCGTTTTTCCGGATGGCCTGCGCTTCGAGATCGCGGCCAGTAGCGATCAAGGGGCGATCGTCAGCGCGCGCGTGATCTGGACTCACGCACCGGGCACGCAGACCCGGCGCAGCGCCGGCGCGAGATTGGACGCGGACACCGGACGCTGGGTCGCGGTTTGGGAGCCAGGGACCAATCAGGTGCCGCCCTGGGTGCTGGTGCGCTATCACTGGGAACTCGTGGACGAGCAGGGCAATCGCTATTCGAGCGAGGAAATCGACGAGGTTTACGCCGACTCCGGCAATGCCGGCCGGTGGAAACACCTGGAAAGCGAAGATGTCGTCGTCTACTGGATCGACCTGCCAGACGAGTTTGGCACTCGGACCGTGCAGGCGATGAGCGAGCGCCGCGAATTTTACCGGCAGGCATGGGGAGGGCTGCTGCCGTATCGCCCCCGGGTGATTCTGTATGGCTGGCAGGCGCGCGACGAATACGAAAAGCTGTTCAGCCAGCCCGTTTTCGTGGGCAGCGTATATGTCGCGGGCACGACGGACGCCGATTGGGGCGGCACGGTGCAACTGGCCGGGATGTTTTCCCCGGCGGACGAAACCGCCTATGGCACCGTGCTGCACGAGGTTGCCCACCTGTACCAGCATCAGTTCACCCGGGTGACGGTCGACTGGTTCATCGAGGGCGACGCCGAGTTCTTCAGCCTGTCCCGGAGCGGGAACTATCGCGGCTGGGCGCGCGATCGACTGTCCAGCCGTGAGCCGTTGTCCTTCGCGGCCGGTTTTTCGACCGATGGCGTGAATTACCGGGATGGGTACTGGATGGGGACGACGGTGTGGGATTACCTGACCGAGACATACGGCCTGGATGCCCATCGCCAGGTATGGGAACTCATTGCGGCAAATGTGCCGCGCTTCGAAGCCATCGAGCGGGTAACCGGCCGGTCTATTCTGGAGTTCGAACAGGACTGGCGGGCCTGGCTGGGCGTGTTCACCCCGCCGCCCACGCTGGTGCCGTCGCCCACGCCGCGCTTTGACATCCTGTCCTGGCCTACGCCCACGCTGCCAGCGCTGTCGGGATGAACGCGCTCTCGGTATGCACTCCTGCTATGGACGATCTACAATAGTGGAGACTCGCGGCGAAGCGAGCGACTGCGTTTGATCCCGATGAAGTGGGCGGTGGTGCATGAGTCGTTTGACCCGGTTGATGGTGCTGGCGCTGGTCGCAATGCTGCTGCTGGGCGTCCCGGCTCGCCTGGTTGCCCAGGACGAGCCTTCGGTCTACGCGCTTCAGGCGGAAGTGATTTATCCCGCCGTGATCCGGTTTTCGGTGGTGGTCAGCGTGCCGTTTGGGGACGTGCGGAGTCTCTCCCTGACACTACGGCAGGGCGATCGGACGCTGCGCTCCGGGCCACTGAATCTGGATTCCATCCTTTTCAGTTCGGCGCCCTATACCCAGTTTCGCTATGATTGGCCGATTGACCCGGCCCAACCGCCGGTGTTGTTCGAGCCGCTGGCGTACCAGTGGGAGATGACGAGCGCGGCGGGCGAGGCGGAAGCGGCATCGGAGGTGACGTTCGATCCCGGCCCGACGGCCTGGCGTCAGCGCGGCGACCTGCCGCTCCGGTTCTCACTGGCCGACGAAGGGCTGAACGTGGTCGCGGCCCGGCAGGCGATCGAACCGGTCTACGAGTTGATGCAGGCTCACACCGACCTCGATCCGGCGTTCAACTGGGCTATCCTGCCCCGTGGGGCCGCGTTCTGCACTGAGCGACCGAATGAGGAAGGCGAACTGGAACGGGTCGTGCTGTCTCTCACTCAGGATGCATTTTCGTGTAGTGAAGAGGCTGCGCGCCGGATTCTGACTGCCAATGGCTATCGCGTGCTGGAGCGGCGGCAGCCCGGTCTGCTGTCCTTTCAGAACGAGCTGGTGGACGATATGTTCGGCGAGTTCTACGCGGCTTTCTGGGGTAATAGCGCCGTGCCGGGCTGGTTTCGGGCCGGGCTGCGCCAGATGTACCATGTCACGCCCAATCCCCTGGCGTTGGAACAGGTTCGCCAAGCGGCGCGCACCGGAACTGTGATGGATGCCGCTGCTCTGGACGCCCCCGCAGAGTCCCATCAATCAGACGCGCTATTCGATGCCCAGGCGTATACCCTGGTGATGTATCTGGCCGACCGGTACGGGGCGGAAGCGCCCTTTGAGCTTGGCATCCGGACCGCGCGACAGGGGTTCGATGCTGCGTATCGCGCGCTGGTCGACCAGCCGCTGGACGAGGTGCTCTCCGCGTGGGAAAGCTGGCTGTTCACCGGGCAGGCCGAGCGAGCCATGACCTGGACGATCTATTCGCCTGCGACTCCGACCCCGACGCCGACACGCACGCCAACCGCGACCTGGACTCTGCCCCCCACGATCACGCAGACGCCAAGCGTGACTCCCAGTCCGGCAGTGTCTCCGACCAGCCGGGTGATCCAGGTAGCATCGCCTTTGCCGACCTATACGCCTGAAACGGTCATCCCCCCGACTCCCTCCAACACGCCGCGCCCGCCGGGCAGTCTGAACCAACCTCCGGCGGTCAGTGACGAGCCATCCGGGGGTGGGGGAGGACTGTGCGGGGCGTCGCTGCCCGCCATGCTGCTGCCCCTGGCGATTCTCGTCGGGGCTTATCGGAAGAAGTGGCTATGATCCGGCTGTACGATCTTTCGCTGGAAGCACTGGAATCGCTGCTGACGGAGTGGGGGTATCCCGTTTTTCGGGCGCGCCAGATCTGGCGCTGGCTCTACGCCCAGAAGGCGACTCGCTTCGACCAGATGACCAATCTGCCGGCGGACCTCCGCCAGCAGTTGGAGGCGCAGACGACTCTTTCCGCACTGGAGCCGGTGCGGGAGCTGGCCTCGTCGGACGGCCGGACGGTCAAATGGCTGTTCCGGCTGGCGGACGGCCAGTTGATCGAAAGCGTCCTGATGGATTATGCCGACGGGCGGCGCACGGCCTGTATCAGCACGCAAGCCGGCTGCGCGATGGGCTGCGTGTTCTGCGCCACCGGCCAGATGGGGTTCGCGCGCCACCTGAGTGCCGGCGAGATTGTGGAGCAGGCCATCATCCTGGCCCGCTGGCTGGAAGCACGCCAGGAGCGCCTGAGCAACGTCGTCTTGATGGGGATGGGCGAACCCCTGCATAATTACGAGGCCGTGTTGGAGGGTATTCATCGCCTGAACGCGCCCGAGGGTTTGGGGATCGGCCAGCGGCACATCACGCTGAGCACGGTGGGGCTTGTGCCGCAGATCAGACGGCTGGCGGACGAAGGGCTTCAGGTCAAGCTGGCGATCAGTCTGCACGCGGCCAGTGACGAGGAACGTTCGGCGCTCCTGCCGGTCAACCGGCGCTGGCCGCTGGCCGAGCTGATGGACGCCTGCCGCTACTACATCGACAAGACGGATCGGCGCGTCACCTTCGAATGGGCCTTGATCGCGGGGGAGAATGATGTCCCGGAGCAGGCGCACGCCCTGGGCAGGCTGCTGCATGGCCTGCTGTGCCACGTCAATCTGATCCCCCTCAATCCGACTCAGGGGTATGGGGGAAGCGCTTCCGGCAGCGAAAGCGTGGCGCGGTTCCAGGCCGTCCTGAGCGACTACGGCGTGACCAGCACCGTCCGGGTCAGGCGCGGCATCGACATCAACGCCGGCTGCGGGCAGCTCAAGGCCGAGACGCTGCGGGGCGAAGCCTAAAATTCCTCCAACCCGCTGCCGTAACGTGCAATGGCCGAAAGCAGTTCCTCGGACAACCGGCTGAGACTTTCCGCCACGACTTCCGCCGTGCGAGTCGACTCCAGATTCTTCTGGGTCACGTCGTGGATGTTGCGCATGGACTGGGTGATCTGTTCCAGGCCGGTGGCCTGCTGATCGATGGCGACCAGGATACTGCGCATCGATTCGGCGGTCTGGTTGACATTGTCGTTGAGCTGGGTGATGGTGTGACCGGCTTCCTGGGAGAGGGCCATGCCTTTGTCGACCTGCTGATCTCCCAATTCGGTCGCTCTGACGGTTTGCTTCATCGCTTCCTGAATTTCGCTCAGGATCATCTGAACCTGGGCGGCGGCTTCCTTGGACTGTTGTGACAGGGTGCGGACTTCGTCCGCGACCACGGCGAAACCTCGCCCGTGCGCCCCTGCGCGGGCCGCTTCGATGCTGGCGTTCAGAGCCAGCAGGTTGCTCTGCGTGGCGATTTCGCTGACCGAGCCGATGATCTCGTCGATGCGCTGCATCTGTTCCGCCAGGGCGGCGATGTTGTGGGCGATGACCGTGACCTGGGCGCGGATCTGGCTCATCCCGTCCACGGTGGTGCTGATCGCCTGCTGCCCGCGATCGGCCATGTGGGTGGTGGTTTCGGATAGCTCGGAGACGTTCCGGGCCTGGTCGCGTACCTGGTCGGCGAGAGCGATGAACTGGTTGAGCATGGCCACGGCCTCGGTGATGACGGCGGCCTGTTGTTCGGCCCCGCTGCTCTGCTGGCCCGTGACCATGTGGATGGCCGAGGCGGCCCTCCCCAGGCCATCGGCGGTGGCGCTGATCTGGAGCGAGAGGTTCTGAATCTCGTGTCCCTGTTGGGTGATGGCCGAATGGCGGGCTTCCGATTCCGCCTGATGAGGCAGGAGCAGCAGGACACCCAGATGAGTGACCAGGAGGGTCACTTCCGCGGCGATGAGCGCGTCGTTCAGCATTGCGATATCGCTGCGGGGCAAGGCGCGGGCCAGGAGGCTGGCGATCAGGACGGCGGCCGCTTCGAGCAGGTACCAGAGGACCGCCCGTGAGAGGCCCCAGTAGTACAGAACGGCTCCGGTCAGCAGGCTGCCCAGTGGAACCAGGATCAGCCACCAGATCGGATACGGCGCAAAGGCCAGCCAGATCGACAGCAGGGCGAGTGTCGCGCCGAGAAGGGAAATCCGCAGCACGATCATCACGAACCGGGTGCGCACGATGAGCAGACCGACGATTCCCGTGATCAGCGGAATCAGGCTGGCGGCCACGAGCGGCCAGGGTGCTCCGGCGATCAAGGTGCCGGCGACGAGCAGCCCGCCGCCCACGCACTGAGCCAGATTGATTGGCGCGGTGGGGGAATCCTGGGCGATGCGCGCGGCTCGGCGGCGAAGCGGGCTGATCAGAGCGACTTCCGATGTCTGTTCGAACATGGCCGGTCGGGCGTGCTCCTGTCGTTTAGGTTGCATGTAGCCAGGTCACTTCCACGCAGGGTACAACAACGGTTATTTCAGCATCCGGCTGGATTATAGCACAGGACGGCAGACCGCGCGGGCAAGCGCCCTGGAATTGGTTTTGGCCGGGCGGGGTGTTAGAATCCGGCTGCCACGGTTTTGAGAGTTGGTCTGATCGACATGCACATCGAGTACCTTTCGGTCACGAATTTTCGCAATTTCGCGCGGCTGGAGCTGGCTTTTCCACAGGGGCCCGTCTTGCTCCACGGCGCGAATGCCCAGGGCAAGACCAGTCTGCTGGAGGCGATCTACTATCTGGCGACCAGTTCCTCGCCGTATACCACGGCCGACTGGCAGTTGATCAACTGGCGCGCCGAAAACGATGTGATCCCCTTCACCCGGCTGAGCGCAGACGTTGTCTCCCGCCAAAGCCCGCTGAACCGGATCGAGGTCACGCTGACGCGGGAGCGGAATGGCGGCGAGGTCCGGACACGGAAGGACATCCGGCTGAACGGCGTCAACCGGCGGGTGATGGACCTGGTCGGACAGGTCAATGTGGTGCTGTTTCTACCGCGCGACCTCAGTCTGATCGAAGGCTCTCCGGCGGAGCGGCGGAACTACCTGAACGCCACGTTGTGCCAGACCAACCGGGCTTACTGCGAAGCCTTGGGGATCTTCGAGAAACTGCTCACCCAGCGGAATGCCCTGCTCAAGCGGATTCTGGACAGACAGGCCAGCCCGGACGAACTGGAATTCTGGGATGGCCAACTGGCGGATCAGGCCGGAGTCCTGATTGCCGGGCGGCAGCGGCTGCTGCGCGACCTCGAAAATCGCGCCCAGCGCGTCCACCTCGATCTGACCGGGCGGCGCGAGGTGCTCGAAATCGAATACCAGCCCAGTTTTCTGCCCACGGCCGAAGGCGACGGACAGCTTTCCTTCGGCACGCCGGGCCTCGACCTGCACCGCGATCTCAGCGCGCAGGAGATCGTGCCTCAGTATCTCGACGCGCTGCGCGCCAGCCGGGCCGATCACATCGAGCGCGGCATGACCCTGTCCGGCCCGCATCGGGACGAGCTGCGCTTTCAGATCAACCAGCGCGACGTAGGTTTGTACGGGTCGCGAGGGCAGGCGCGAACTGCCGTCCTGTCGCTGAAACTGGCGGAGCTGGAGTGGATGCGCGATTCGATCGGGGAGTGGCCGCTACTGCTGCTGGACGAGGTGATCGCCGAGCTGGATGCCGACCGGCGGGCCTATCTGCTGGAGCGGATTGATGGGGCGACCCAGTCGATCCTGACGACCACCGACCGGAACATCTTCACGCCGTCGTTCCTGGCACGCGCGGTCTCGTGGCAGGTGATGGAAGGGCAGATCACCACCATCTCCTGAGGGGAGGCCCAGGGATCAGAACACGTAATTGGTGGCGAAGTCCTTGCGGTACTGCGCGAAGCTCTCCGGATCGTCCGGAGTCACGTTGTAGCTCTTGCAGAAGCGCAGGTAGTGCCAGAAGTGGAAGGATGCGGTCTCGATCTCGTAGGCGAACACCTGGGCGGCCACGCCGGTATCCCAGTAGCCGGAGTTGTGCCACTGGCGGAGCAGTTCGTCGCGATCGTATTCGGCCCGCCGGATTTCGGCCTGCCAGTTCTGGCGCGTCCAGGTTAGTAGGAGATACTGCGCCGCCGGATCGTGATTAAACGGGGAACCCACCGAGCCGCTGTTGAGCACCCAGTGGTTGGGTGTGTGCCGGTTCATGGGGACGTGAGTATGCGCGCCAACGACGATCGAGTAGGGCGTCTTGGCGAGGATGGCGTCCAGCTTGTGGTCGCGCTCGTGGGCGTAGAGGCCCTCGTTCAGGCGGTTGGGGCTGCCGTGGACGACCTGGACTTTGGGCGCGCCGGGCACCTCGATGATGTGCTGAAAAGGCAACGCGGCCATCCAGTCGAACCAGGAGCGATCCAGGCGCTGCATCTCCAGCCGGGTGGGGGCCCACCAGCCATCGTCCCAATCGTCCGGCGGCATACCGCGAGCGCACATCGTCCAGAAGGCTTCATGGTTGCCCTGGACGACGGTCCACTTGCGGCCGGCGACGAACTCCAGGACTTCGGCGCTGTGGGGGCCGCGGCCAACGAGGTCGCCATCGACGATCACCTGATCGGCCCTGGCCTGGGCGAGATCCGCGTACACAGCCTCGAGTGCGGGTAGATTGCCATGAATGTCGGAGATGATCGCGATTCTGGCCATGGTCGGCGTTCTATGCGTGACTGATCACGGCAGGCGCTGGTCTATCCCAAGGGCGGCCTGCCTGATCGGAGAGGTGAAAGCGGCCTGGGAACAGCGGCCGCGCGTGAGCGTTCAATAGCCCTGATCCGGCGCGGACGATTGTTGATCGCCCTGGGCTTCCTGCACGATCCGGACGCCCGCGCTGGCGCCGATGCGAGTCGCCCCTGCCGAGATCATGCGCAGCGTTTCCTCATAGGTGCGCACGCCACCAGAGGCTTTGACGCCCATGTTGGCGCCAACTGTCCGGCGCATCAGGGCGATATCCTCCACGGTGGCTCCACCTGGCCCGAAGCCCGTGCTCGTCTTGACGAAATCCGCGCCAGCCTGCTTGCAGATCATGCAGGCGCGCACCTTTTCCTCGTTGCTGAGCAGAGCGGTTTCCAGGATGACCTTGCACAGCGCGCCGCCGGCGTGAGCCGCCTCGACCACCTGGCGGATGTCGTCCGCGACGACTTCCCAGCGGCCGCTCTTGATGGCGCCGATGTTGACGACCATGTCGACTTCGGAAGCGCCATCCTGAAGGGCCTCGCGCGTCTCGAATACCTTGACTGCGGTGACGTGCGCTCCCAGTGGAAAACCGATGACCGTGCAGACGACCACGGGCGAGCCGCGCAGGAGTTCCGCGCACAGGCTCACGTAGGTCGGATTGACGCAGACCGAAGCGAAGCCATATTCGCGGGCTTCCGCGCAAAGCCGGGTGATCTGCGCTTCGGTGGCCTCTGGTTTGAGCAGTGTGTGATCGATGTAGCGGGCGATATCCTGTGGGGAAAGCGATTGACCCATGATCCTCAAACCGGCGGACGCCGGCCCTCCACCGGGGCAAGCCAGATGAAAAACGTGGTACGGCGTGGTTCCCGCACCGCGAGGGGGATTATAGTCCGCCTGGAGGGGCTTGTGCAAGCCGTCAGGCTTCCGGCAGGTTTGCGCCAGGCGGGGATAGGTTGACCGAACGATTCAGATGTGTTAGTCTAGCGGAGCTGAGGCGGTCAACTGGCCGCGTTTTTCTCTTGTGCCAGCCGACCAGCCGGTTGCATGTCTTGTAGGACGAAGTGACTTGAGGAACAGCCTGTACATGAATACTCGACAGTTCTCTCGCTTGATCGGGATGCTGCTCATCGCCGCGCTGATGGTCTCAGTGCTGGCCGTGACAGCCCCTGTTGACGCGCAAACAAACCTCCTGAACAATCCGGATTTCGAGCAGAACCACGGCGACGGCGTGAACCTGACCGCGCCTCCCGGCTGGGCCGTGCGTGGCAGTGAGTCCAGCGGGCTGGTGGGCCGCTACCTCCTGCGCGGGACGGAAGTCGTCGCCAACATCGGGATCAATTCCGGCAACGGCGCGTTTGACGCTTACAAGGGCTGGACCGCCTATAGCGTTTCCCTGTACCAGACCGTGAGCAATATCCAGCCCGGCACCGCGCTGCGGCTTTCGGCTTTTGGACGTATCTGGAGCTGCGACAGCGACGCCCTGGCGGCCATCGACGGCTGCATTGGCGGGGACGGCAGCGTGGGCAACCAGCTCAATACCGGCGGCTCCTTCCGGGTGGGCATCGACCCGACCGGGGGCAACGACCCGAATTCCGCCAATATTGTGTGGTCGGGCACGACCAATCCGTATACCGGCTTCCAGCAGATGACGGTTGACGCGACGGCCAGCGCCAGTTCGGTGACGGTCGTGCTGAATGCCAGCATGTCGATCCCGGTGCGGCACCAGCACGTCTTCTGGGACACCGCTTCCCTGACGGCGGGCGGATCCGGCGGCTCGACCTCCGGGGGACAGACATCTCAGGCCGTATCGGCGGTTGCCGCGGTGGTTTCCGCGCAGGGAGCGCAGGCAGACGGCTCGATCGTGCACACGGTGCAGTCCGGCGATACCCTGGCCGGGATTGCCGTCGCCTACAATATTACTATCCCAGAGCTGCTCCAGCTCAACAATCTGACGGCCGAGCAGGCGCGTCTGATCTATCCCGGCCAGAAGTTGATTGTCCGGCCGGCTCCGGCTGGCGCTGGGGCGCAGGAATCCACCAACGAGGAACAGCCAACTGGTGAAGGTGAGCCGGCTGAAGGCGCTGGCGAAGCGCAGCCCTCGGCCGAAACCGGCGAGAAGCCGATCGAGGAATATGACCCGGCCCCAATCGTTGAGGCATCTGTCCCCATGCTGCGGCTGGCCGACAGCAGCGCCACGGGCCAGGTCTGCGTCCTGCTGTTCGACGATGTTAACCCCAACCGCCTGCGTGAAAGCGGCGAGGCCCTGCTGGCCGGCGGCGAAATCGTGCTAACCCATGGCGGCGGGCAGATTGGCGCGCATACGACGGACGGTGAGAGCGAACCGTTCTGCTTCGAGACGCTGACTCCGGGGAACTATGAAGTGCTGCTGACCGCCCCGGCCAACTATGGCCCGACCACGCCTTCGATCTACTCCCTGACGGTCAAGGCCGGGCAGAGCGTGGATGTCGTGTTCGGCGCGGCGCAGGGCTTCAATCCATCCCAACCGGTTCTGACGCAGGGCGCGAGCCTGTTCGCCGAGCCGGCGGCCGAAACTGGATCCCGGCAGCCGCTGGATCAGATCATGCAGTACAGCGGCGTCATCGTCCTGGGGCTGGCCGGGGTTGTCCTGGTGGGCGGCAGTATCCTATCGTTCCTGCTGCGCCGGTAGTCGCGGCATAACACGGGCTTATTTCAGGGGGCGGCATCGAACATGCCGCCCCTTTGTGTTGGGTGAATCAAGGGGGCGAGAGTCTGAGGCCCGGCCCGGCCTGGTTCAGGGCCGGATCGAGCACCGGCCAGACATCGCCGGTGAAGGCGTCATACAGCGTGAGGATGGGCGGATCGTCTCCCACTGAGAAGGGGACAGCCAGGCGCAAGCTGTCATGGACGGTCGCGCTCCAGCCCCATTTGAGCGACGGAAGCATGCCATCCACCGGCGTGCCGTCCACCTGGAAGCCGTTCGCGGCGAGGCTGAAGCTGAGATCGGCAGTCTGGGCTGTCTGGCTGCGCAGGGTCAGATGGACCTGCCACTCGATGCCCGATTCGGTTGGCGTGGCCTGTGTCTCGGAGCGAGTCAGGATCGCTGCTCCAACCGGCACGTAGCGCTCGCCGGGCTGAGGCGCAGGCAGCCACAGACTGTTTCCGACGACAAAGTTCCACGGCCCCAGCACCGGCAACGCCTCGCCCTGAGTCTGAACGGTCAGGCGCACGCCGCCCAGCGTTGCCGTGTCGGGCAGATCGTGGGCCGTGTCGAGGAATCCGGGGCTGTTTGCGGCCTGCTGGTGGTCAGCAAGCAGGATGTCATCCTCGGCGATCAGGAGGCGGATCGTGTCCAGCGCGCCGGAGGTCTGCCAGTGGAGAATCAACCTGGCCCGGCCGGGCACCGACAGGTCGTAATCGTAGCCCAGCAGGGTCAGATCGCTGCCAAACGGCGTATGGAGAGCATGACCGGTGACCGGGGGGAGGTCAGACGCTTCGACGCGCAGCGCCGCGACCGGGAACCGAGCCTGGCCGGTCGAGTCACTCAGGGGTTGGATGCCAGAAGGGGATACGCGGTAGGCCCCGGCCAGCAGGGTATAGGTTCCGGGCGGCAGCGTGCGGGGAAGCGTAATTCGATGGCGCTGGACGAACTCGCCTGTGAAGCCGGAGGCCGTCATCAGCGGGCGGTCGTCCTGGCCGACGACCTGATTCGCGCCGTCCACCAGATGGACGAAGGTGGTGATTTCTCCGATGGCGAGGGATGATTCGACGTTCCAGGTCAGATCGACCGGTGCGGTGGCCCCGGCGGTGAGGCTCTCCGTTTCCGCAAACCCCACCAGCGCCAGATCGGGCAGCTCCGCCAGAGCCGGACTCGCGGCCAGGTTGACACCGGCGGCGTGGACTTCCCAGCAGCCGGCCAGCGCGGAGAAGGCCAGATCGAGCTGGCGGAACTGGTCCGGGTAGAAGGCGCAGGTGATCAGCGGCCCTTGCCCGGCTCCTTCCTGGATCAGGCGAGTCCAGGTGTCCAGGATGGGTTCCGCGCCGGCCGGGGCCACGTAACGCACAGTCACGTCCGGCCGCGCGTGTTCCACATCCTGCAGGAACCAGAGCGGGGTGCTCTGGTGCCAGTTGGCGAGGATGGTGCTGTCCGGCGGGGCGTTATCCAGCAAGGCGCGGGCGGCGTCCTCGGTCGGGTCGGCGCGCTGGTAGGCGCGCAGGCTGACCCAGGTGGGCCAGGCCGATCCCACGATCAGCGCCGCCAGCCCGCCCACGGCCAGCGGGCGCAGGCTAAACCCGCGCAGTCTTGGGGGAAGCGATCCAACCATCCAGCCGATCGAGGCTGCCAGCAGGACGTAAGCCGGGATCAGGTATTCGACCGTCTGGGGGGCTTTGTAGGTCGCGGCGACCAGGGTATGCACGGCGAAGGGCAGGCCAAGCGCCAGCAGGAGCCAGCGGTCGCGCCAGGCGAGCCGGATCGCTGCCAGCCCGGCCAGCGCTTGCACCGGCCAGGCCCATTGAAACAGGTAGACCTGGGTGGTCGCTTGCAGCCGGTCCGCGACCTCCGGCAGGCTGCGGTAGTAGAACATATCCCCGCTGAAGCCACGGGCCAGCACGTGCGCCGAGAAGCCGTCCCATGTGGCCAGCCCGGCAGGTGTGAGTCGACCTCCGCTGCCGGCGCGGATCAGCAGGTAGAGCCAGGGCAGCACTCCGACCAGCGCGGAGGCCAGTCCCGGCAGCCAGAGCCTCGGCTGGCGCAGCAGGGCGGGGCGGTGAATCAGGATGGCAGCCGCGAAACAGACGGCCACGAACACGAGCGAGGCGTGGTGGGTGATTCCCAGGGCAGCGGCCGCGCCAAAGCCGATCAGGGCGGTTCTCGACCGTCCTGGATCATCCTCGCGCGCGGCCCTGCGGTAAGCCAACACGGCCAGCAGCATGGCGGCCGTGAAAAGTGCGGTCATGGGCCGAATGCTGGCCTGGGTGGCGGTCGTCCAGAAGGAGACGGCAGCGCCGAGTATCCCGGCGCTGATGATTCCAGCCCAGGCGGAGCCGGTCTCCTGGCGGATGGCGCGGGTCAGGATGGCCAGGGTCAGCGCGCCGCACAGCGCCGAAAACAGATTGACGCGATCGGCCGGGCTGCCCAGCGGCATGAGGTGGGCGAAAAGCCCGCCCAGCACGGTGTAGAGGGCATATCCCGGCGGGTGTGCGACTCCCCAGGTGTTCAGGATCAATTGAAACTCACCGGCATCCGCCGGCTGGAGGCCGGGAGCGAGGGTGAGTGTGAAGAGCGCCAGCGCCGCCGCGAAGACTGCTGCTTCGGCAACCCACCCCGGCAGCCGGGGCCGTGTCGCGGCCCAGGCGACGGCCGCCGCGATCCCGGCCAGCAAGGTGACTTCGGGACTTTGGGTGGGCAGGAGAAGCGCGGGAAGCAGCAGGAGGAGCACCCAGCGAGCCGAAGCGGTGCGGGTGGACACGAGCCAGCCCAGCCCTCCGCCAGCCACCGCGCCAAGGATCGCGCCAAGGCCCGGCTGGCTGGGCAGGAGAAATTCGGCGCTGGCCCGGCTCAGATACAGCGCGGTGATGCCGGCGAAAAGGACCGTCCGGTCGAGCCGGTGGAACACAGGCGCGATCTTCGACCGGACGGTGCGCAGGGACATGATCATGCGGGCGCTAGCCGCCCTTGAACGAGAGGCGGAGAACCGTGTATAGCGGCCGGGTGCTGTAATCCGGGCGGAGCAGGCTGTAACCGGCCTGTTCCTCGTGTCGCTCGGTTACCGCGCCCTGAATCGTCCCGAAGTTCAGATTCCAGAGGATCATCGGACCGACATAGTTGTAGTTGCCGGACGTTCTGATCACGTTGATGGCGTCAATGGTGTAAGCCGCCTGGTTGACTTCCGTGACATAGTCAAAGAAGGGCTGCGGGGCAGGCACACCGCCGAAGCCGTCATAGGTTGCCCAGCCGAACTCCGTGACCCAGAGCTGGGTATTGCTTTGCCCGAAGTCGACCAGAATCTGGCGGTAGGCCTCGATGGTGTCCAGGAAGAAGAAGTGGGGGTCATCGTCCCAGCCGCGATTGGGAACCGGATCGCAGCAGCGGCTCAGCGGCGCGTTGCCCCAGCCGTAGGGATGAATCCCGACCGCGACGTTGGGGTAATTCGCCAGGCCGGCCTGGTACATCTGGCGCAGAAAAGTACGGTCATCGACCGAGCTGTCACTGGTGCCGGTCGGGGCGAGGCCGGCGGTCACGATCTGGATGGGATGGCCGTTGGCCTGGCTCCATGCGGTGATTGTGTCGTAGGCGACATCGAAATAGCGCATGTAGTCGCCGCCGCTGATGGTGCCGCCGGTCCATTCCCGCTTCAGGTTCGGCTCGTTCCAGACTTCGATGGCGGCAATCGCCGGCCCAAAGCGGCTCAGGATGTGATCGATGAACGGGCCCAAGGTCTGCGGGTCGGACGGAGGGCCATTTTCTTCATTAGTTGACCTGGCCCAGTCCGGCGCTTTGGTGATGCTGACCATGACCCTGAAGCCGTATTGCAGGGCGTCCTGGCAATACAGCTCCAACTCGCGCCAGTGCACCGACTGGCTGCCGGAGCCATCCGGTTCCATTTCGTCCCAGGGGAATTGAATCTTGATCCAGCCCACGCCCAGTTCCTGGGCGCGGCCCAACATCTGGCGCCACTCTTCCTGCTCGATACGCGGGTGAATCTGAATGCCGATCTGGCTGCCATCCAGGCGCGGGGGTGGCGTGGGCGAAGGCGTGGGCGTCCCCAGAGTAGGAGTTGCGCTTGGGTAGGGTGTTGTCGTGGGCGGAAGGGTGTAATCGGGCGGGATGACCGGCCCGAAAGTGACCGACGGTGTTGGAGATGCCGCGGGCGTGGGCGTGCCGGTGAGCGGCTCCAGGGTGGGCGTCTCGGTCGGAGTCAGCGAGGGCATCGCGGTCGCGGTTGCCGTCGGCTCCGACGGGGTAGGCGTGACGAAGATCGGGATTGGGGTGGGCTTGGCGCAGGCCGCCAACAGAACCACCATGAGCACAAGCAGAGTGAGGTTTCGTAGTTTGCACATGGCGGAAATCATACACGAGGATGTTCCGGCTGGCGAACAATCGACCCGACTTGTGTAGATGGTTTGTCCTGCTGTAGAATGAGGCGGCAAGGCAACTCTGTGAACTAATTGCTAGCCAACTTGTGGTCAGGGCTGGCTCAACCAGACCGTGGGCTGGGGTGGGCTGTTGCCCCAAGGTTGAAGAGGAGAGGAATCATGCCGGGACAGAAACCTCACGCGATGTCTGTGCGGCGAACGGCGCTCGCCCTGGCGGCAATCGCCGTGCTTGTCGCCTTGACCCCCATCTGGCAGGCGACGGCAGCGCCCATTGCCCCGAATGGCCTGACCGGACTGGGACAGCAACTGGCCCAACCTATCGTCATCGTCAATACCAGCTTCCTGAACGTCCGCAGCGGGCCGGGCGGCATTTATTCGATCATCGGGACACTGCCCGGTGGCGTGCAGATGCCCGTGCTGGCGCGCAACCGGGATGCGTCCTGGTGGCAGGTACAGTCGCCCTTCGGGATTGGTTGGGTCACGGCGGAGTTCGTAATTCCGCGCGGTGACTTCCGGCCTGTTCCGGTAGCCGAGGTCACGGGCATGATGGATCAGCCCAGGGCGGCCGTAGCCGGCGCGCCGGTGACCGTGTACGTCCTGCCTGATGCCTCTTCCGCCATGCTGGGGCTGGCGCTGGCTGGTTCGCAACTGCCCATCGTGGGGGCGACCGCCGATGGCGCCTGGTGGCAGGTTCAGACCAACGTGGGCCTGGGCTGGGTGAGCCAGGGAGCGGTGGCCTTGCAGGGGAACGGATCGGTGGTTCAGGTGGTGACCGGCCTGCCCGGCGCGGTCGTGGCGGGGCAGACCGGCTCCGTCGCCTCGCTGGCGACGGGCGAGCGCCCGGTGGCGTATGTCTTCGTGGAGACCGCACAGCTTCTCGAACGGCCCGGCTCGTCCGATCAGACTCAGGTGGGCGAGCTGAAACATGGGGATCGGGTCGAGGTTCTGTCCTACAGCGATGACGGTCGCTACGCGCTCGTCCTGTACATGGGCGGGCGGATGTCGTGGGTCGCCATGGATCAGGTGGCGATCAGCGATCCTTCGGACTGGCGCACCCAGGTCTACTTCTATAGGACCCCGACCCTTGATCTGAAGGCCAATCCTTCGAATTCGGCAGCCAATACGGCCCTGGTGCAGGGGCAGACCCGCCTGGTGATGCTTGATGCACGGCAGTCCGAGGGCGCCGAGTGGTACCTGCTCAGTTTCAGTGGTGGGCAGGGGTGGGCGCCTTCCAGCACGGTCGACATCATCCGTAACGGCCCGCACTCGAATCCGGGGACAACGGCGACCGCGGCTGGTTTGAGTGGCACCGTGATCCAGCCTTCGGGGGCGGCGGTAGTGACGACCTTCCCCAGCCCGGCGCGCACGATCGTGATCGTGAATACCAGCTTCCTGCATGTGCGCAGCGGGCCGAGCGCCAGCTACACGACGGTGATCACGCTCAACGGCGGCACGGAGCTGAACACCGATGCCTACACGCCGGATGGGGCCTGGTTCCGTGTCAGCGGTGCGTTTGGCACCGGTTGGGTGAACGCTGAGTTCGTGATCTTCCGTGGCGACTACAGCAATCTGGCGATCATCCGCTACCAGGATGCGGTCGGCGCGGCATCGAACTACCCGGTGGCGATTGTCTCCGCGCCGATCAACGTCTATCGCGGCGTTGGGATTGACAGCGGTTTGTTGGGAACCGCCCCGGCCGGCCTCAACCTGGCCGTGATCGGCCGCTCGCTGGACGGCGGATGGCTCCAGGTGCAGACCGATATTGGCGCGGGCTGGGTGCTGGGCTCGACGGTCGTGCTGCGGGGCAATGCTGGACAGATTCCCGTGACCGGCTAGGCGTTCTGGTGGGTATGTCTGAAATGGCAGCCGCTCGTGTTTTTCGGGCGGCTGTTGTTTTCTGTGTCGCGGTCTGGGGGTATGAAGTGCCATGCAAGCGCGCAGAATGACGCGCTCCGGGCGATGGTTTCGGAACTTGACAGCGGTAAGTGCAGGGTTATCATAGGCGAGTCAGATCGTGCGCGAAGGACAGCCGTTGGCTGAGAGGGGAAGAGACCGCATGGCGCAACTTGACGGGCGGATTGCTGTTGTGACAGGAGCCAGTCGCGGCATTGGGCGGGCCATTGCCCTGGAGCTTGCCCGGCGCGGGGCCACGATTGTCGTCAACTACAACGCCGCTTCGGGGGCAGCCGATGAGGTCGTCGAGGCGATCAAGGCCCTGGGCGGCCAGGCAATGGCCCGCCAGGCGGACGTGAGCAACCTCGAACAGGCGACGGCCCTGATCGACGCGGCGGTCGAGGCTTACGGCAAAGTGGACATCCTGGTCAATAATGCCGGGACGACGCGCGATACCCTGATCATGCGCATGAAGGAAGAAGACTGGGACACGGTCATCAACACCAACCTCAAGAGCGCCTGGAACTGCTCCAAGGCGGTCGTGCGGCCGATGATGAAAGCCCGTTATGGCCGGATCATCAACATCACGAGCGTCAGCGGGATCGCCGGCAACGAGGGCCAGACCAACTACAGCGCCAGCAAGGCGGGCCTGATCGGCCTGACCAAGGCCCTGGCGCGCGAAGTTGGATCGCGGGGCATTACGGTCAACGCGGTCGCGCCGGGATTTGTCAAGACCGACCTGACCGCCGACCTGCCGGAAAGTCTCCTTCAAGCCCTGAACGACCGCCTGGTCATCAAGCGTCTGGGCACGATCGAGGACGTGGCGTACGCCGTGGCGTTCCTGGCTTCCGACGAGACGAGTTATATCACCGGGCAGGTTCTTTCTGTGGACGGCGGTCTGGTCATGGGGTAGAGTCATCGGTAACGGAAGACTAGAAAGCAAGGTGAGACATGGTTGCACCTCGCAATCCAAACGATCACGTGACCGTTTCACCGGACGTCCTGCTGACGATCGCACGCCTTTCGACCCTGCGCGTGGAAGGCGTGGCGGCGATGAGCGCCGTCCCCGGCGGGGTGGACCGGTTGTGGAAGCGCACGCCCACGGCGGAAGGCGTCCAGATTCTGGTGGACGGCCAGACGGTGACCGTTGACCTGTTCATCCTCACCAAGGCCGATGCCAATATGCGCGAAGTCAGCCACACTGTCCAACGGGAAGTGGCTCGCGCCATTCGCCAGATTGTGGGGATGGAAGTGGCATCCGTGAATGTCCACATCGATGATGTTCTGTTTGAGCCGCTGGCTGAAGGTAAACGCTGATGCTGATTGCACGTCGCCAGGCCCGGAGCGTGGCTTTGCAGGCGCTGTATGAGATCGACTGCGCGAACCATGCGGTCACGCAGGTGCTGGGTGAACGATTGCACGACCAGACGATCGACGAGACCGCCCGGCCATTCGTGTTCGAGCTGGTCAATGGGGTGATCCTGCATCAGGCCCGGCTGGACGAGCTGATCCAGCGCTACGCGCCCGAATGGCCTGTCGACCAGATGGCGATTATCGATCGCAACATCCTGCGCATCGCCATTTTCGAGATCGTGATCTCAACCACGACCCCGCTCCGGGTGGCTATCAATGAAGCGGTTGAACTGGCCAAAGTGTATGGTTCGGATACTTCCCCCCGTTTTGTGAATGGCGTATTGGGCAGTCTGGCGGCTGATGAAGCTGTCGTCGGCGCGGCCGCTTCTGATGAAGACGCGGAGGCAGACGCATGAACATTTTTGGCATTGGCACATCCGAGCTGATCCTGATTTTTCTGCTGATGCTGATGGTGGCCGGCCCCAAGCGGATGATCGCCTGGGCGTATGTCGCCGGAACGTATGTCGCCAAACTGCGGAAACTGTGGCAGGAAGCGTCTGCCGTCATCAAGAAAGAACTGGCCGAGGCGGGGGTCGAGCCGGAAGTGGTGGATACCCTGGAAAAGTGGGCCAATCCGACGACTCGCCCGAAAGTGTCGCCGCTCGATTCGCTGGTTTCCGAGATGAAGAAGCCGCTTGATGAGGCGCTCAAACCTGTCCAGAGCACGCTCAATGAAGTCAAGAGCGTCCGCCTCGATCTGACCGACGAGGCGCAGCCCAAGGCCGCCCCGCCACCACCGCAGCCGGCCGCGGCCGAGTCTGGCTCCGATGGGAACGCCGCACAGCCGACCGACGCCGATGACAGTAAGCCGCCTACTCCGGGACGTTTCGACGCATGGACGACACCCAATTGAAAACCGCACAGAAGAAATTATCCACGCCGCCTTTGCCGGCGGAACCTGAGGCCATCTCCGAGACCGAAGCCAGGGCGATGAGCTTCTTCGAGCATCTGGGAGAGCTTCGCAACCGGTTGATTCGCGCGTTCCTGGGGCTGATCGTGACCGTGGGGCTGTCGATGCTGTTTGCCAGCCAACTGCTGCGCTATTTGCTGACGCCCATCGGGGATGAACAATTCCTGCTCCAGACCCTCGGCCCGACCGAAGGGGTGGTGATCTACTTCCGCGTGGCGCTGCTGGCCGGGGCGATCCTGGCGATGCCCTGGATGCTCTGGCAGATCTGGATGTTCATTGCGCCGGGCCTGATGCCCAGCGAAAAGCGCTACGTGCTGTCCTCCGTGCCACCCACGACCCTGTTGTTCCTGATCGGCATAGCGTTCGCGTGGTTCGTCCTGATGCCGGCCGCGCTCAACTTCCTTCAGAACTTCCAAAGCGATATCTTCCGCGCGGAATGGACGGCCGACCAATATGTGGCCTTCGTGACGTCGCTGCTGTTCTGGATTGGCGTCAGCTTCGAGATGCCGCTGGTCTTCTTCGTCCTGGCCCGGATGGGATTGGTTGGACCGAAGACGCTGCGCAATAACTGGCGGCTGGCCGTGGTCGGCGCGTCGGTCGCGGCGGCGCTGATCACCCCCACGGTCGACCCCTTCAACATGGCGCTGGTCATGGGACCGCTGCTGGCGCTGTACGTGTTGAGCATCGTGCTCAGCTCGATTGCCTACAAGCGCGGCGGGTTCACGGAATGACTGCCTGATTTGTAGATTCTGCCTAAACAAGTTGCGGTTTTATTGGACTGGGCGCACAATTGGTGTGCCCTTTTTGACGTTTGGTGGGCTTTAGCGACCCAGGAGCTACACACAGGCATGGAACGGAAACGTGTCATCATCATGGGAGCCGCCGGGCGCGACTTCCACAACTTCAACATGTACTATCGTGACAACGACGAGTATGAGGTTGTGGCGTTCACGGCGACTCAAATCCCGGATATCGAAGGCCGTACCTATCCCGCGCAGCTCGCCGGGCGGCTGTATCCGGCTGGAATACCGATTCACCCCGAAGCGGAATTGCTCGATCTGATCCGGCGGTACGACGTCGATGAGGTCGTTTTTGCTTATTCGGACGTGCCCCACGAGTACGTGATGCACAAGGCCAGCATGGTGCTGGCGGCCGGGGCGGATTACCGCCTGATGGGGTTGAAGCACACCCAGGTGAGCAGTATCAAACCGGTGGTGAGCGTCTGCGCGGTGCGCACCGGCAGCGGTAAGAGCCAGACCACCCGCCGGGTGAGCGATGTGCTCAAGGCGCTGGGGTACCGGGTGGCCGCCGTCCGGCACCCGATGCCCTACGGTGATCTCGCCAAGCAGGCCGTCCAGCGGTTTGCCTCCTACGCGGACCTGGACCGGCACGAAGTCACGATCGAGGAGCGCGAGGAATACGAGCCACACCTCGACCGGGGCGTGATCGTCTACGCCGGGGTCGATTACGAGGCAATTCTGCGCCAGGCCGAGCAGGAAGCAGATATCATCCTGTGGGATGGCGGCAACAATGACCTGCCGTTTTACAAATCCGACCTGCGGATCGTGGTGGCCGATCCCCACCGTCCGGGCCACGAACTGACCTACCATCCGGGTGAGGCGAATCTGCGCAACGCGGATGTGGTCGTGATCAATAAGGTGGATACCGCCGACATGGCGGCGGTGGGCCGTGTGCGGGAGACTATTCAGTCGGTCAATCCGTCCGCGCTGATTGTCGAAGCCGCGTCGCCGATCACGGTCGAGGACCCGATGGCTATTCGCGGCAAGCGGGTGCTGGTGGTCGAGGATGGGCCGACCCTGACGCATGGCGAGATGGCATACGGGGCGGGGGTGGTGGCGGCGCGCCGCTTTGGCGCGGCGGAGATCGTCGATCCACGGCCCTACGCCGTGGGCAGCATCGCCGAGACATTCAAGAAGTATCCCAAGACCGGGGCCTTGCTGCCGGCCATGGGCTACGGCCAGCAGCAGGCGCACGACCTCGAGGAGACCATCCGCGCGGTGCCGGCCGACATGGTGATCATCGGTACGCCGATCGACCTCAACCGGGTGGTCGCCATCGACAAGCCCAGCCAGCGCGTGCGCTACGAACTCCAAGAGATCGGCCAGCCGACTCTGGAAGAAGTCTTGCGCGGCAAGTTCGGGAAAAAAGCGTAACATTTCGTGGCCGAAACGCCGGCGGTTTCCCGTCCGCGAAAGAGCAAATCGTTCGCCCGCCGGATGATATGGCTGGGCTGGACGATGGCGTCGGTGTTGTTCGGCCTGCTCGTGATTCTGCCAGCGGGGATGGGATTCATCACCCTGTGGGGGGTGACCCATCCCCGCTGTTCGTCCGGCCCGGCGGCGGAGACCTTGGGCCTGATCGGCGAGGATGTCTCGGTCCCTTCCCGGTTGGGAGTCGCGTTTCCCGGCTACTTCTTTGCGGGCACCAGCGGCGCGACAATCATCGTGCCGCCCGCCTATGGGCAGGATCGAACGGGACTGCTGCACGAGGTGGACGTGCTGGTGCGCGCCGGTTTCAGCGTCCTGACCTATGACAGCCGCACCTGTCTGGGACTCGCGCCGCACAGCCTCGGAGTCTGGGAGGCCGAGGACATCCTGGATGCCGTTGCCTACCTCCACACCCGGAGCGATGTTGATAGCGGCCGGATTGGGGTGCACGGCTTCTCTCAGGCTGGCGCGAGCGGCCTGCTGGCTGCTGCCCAGACCGGCGAAATCCGGGCCGTGGCTGCCGAAGGGGGCTATGTGGACTACGGTGCGCAGACCCTGAACCTGGGCCGGGCCAGCGATCCCTTCTCGACGCTGTTTGGGCTGGGTGCGCGGCTGGGCTATCGCGCTTCGACCGGGCTGGGGATCGATGCCTTGCGGCCGGTGGCCGTGCTGCCCGAGATCGCCCCCAGGCCCATCCTGCTGATCTATGGCGAATACGAGAATACGCTGGCCGGAGCGCGCCAGGCATCGGCCGAGAACGGCCACGTGCGGCTGTGGGAGGTTCCCGGAGCGACGCACGGCAGCTACCTGCGCTCGGCCGGGGAAGCCGTGTTTCGGGCGGAGGTGGCCGGATTCTTCCAGGCAGCACTGGCCCCCGCGCCGTAGGCTGTCCGCCCGCGTTCTTCAGCCCCTGACTCCAGGGGCCGTTTTCATTTGGGAACCGGTTGGGCTATAACGAACTCAGGGACACGGGAACCCGGAAGCTGATTTCAGCGTCAAGCGGGTAGAGCGTTCATGTGTTCCGAAAGAGGCGACCGATGTTCCGACCACGAACCGTGTTCATACTGCTAGGAATGGTGGTGCTGATGTGTTCTGGAGCGTTGCTGGCCAGTGCCCAGCAGACGAATTCGCTTCCGCCGCATGTGATCGACGTATGGCCCCTGCCGGGCGTTGAGCTGGCCTCCGGCGACGGGCTGACAATCACGTTCGATCAGGCAATGGATCGGGCCAGTGTCGAGGGCGCGTTCGGGCTGGAGCCGGGTTTGAGCGGCGCATTCACCTGGGCCGACGACCGCACGGTGACGTTCACGCCGGACGGAGGCTGGCCGCGCGCGCGCACCTTCGCCGCGACCGTGGGCATTGGCGCGGCCGCCGACAATGGTCTGACGCTGGAAGAAGCCTACACGTTCGAGGTCGTCACGGTGGGGGCGCTGGAAGTGACCTCGGTCACGCCGGAAGACGGCGCGGAAGGGGTAGCGGCGGACGCGCGCCTGGTCGTGACGTTCAACCGGCCGGTGGTGCCGCTGGTCTCGACCGAGCAGATGGCCGATCTGCCCGCGCCGTTGGTGATCGATCCGCCCCTGGAAGGCCAGGGCGAATGGATCAACACTTCGATCTATGCCTTTACGCCGGCGGGTACCCTGAACGGAGGGACGACCTATACCCTCAAGGTGGCGGCCGGACTGACCACAGTGACCGGGGCGGTGCTTGAACAGGATTACGTCTGGTCGTTCCGGACGCTGGCTCCCCAGATTCTTTACACCAACCCAGGGCCGAACGAAGGCAACGTGCTGCTCGACCGGGCGGTGTCGGTCACGTTCAGCCAGCCGATGGATCGGACCAGTACGCAGGACGCATTCTTTCTGCTGCATGGCGGCGAGCCGGTGGCCGGGCAGTTCGAATGGAACAGCGACAGCACGGTTCTGACCTTCCGGCCGGATCGCCCACTGGCGATAGACAGCGTGTACATCGTCAACCTCACGACCGGCGCGCGCAGCGCGGGCGGGGATGCCAGCCTGACCCAGGGCCAGTCCTTCGGGTTCTCGACCGTGCCGCTGCCCGCCGTGGCGCGCTCCTATCCGGGCAATGGCGAGCGAGACGTGCGGCCCGGCAGCGGTGCATCGCTTGAATTCCGGTCGCCGATGAACACGGAGACGTTCGAGGGCCGGATCGTCATTTCCCCGGAGCCGGAGGAATGGCAGCCGGTCGTGTGGGGCGAGCAGTCCCTGAGCCTCCAGTTCTCGTCTCTGCCGAACACGACCTACACGATCACGCTGCTGGCCGGTTCGCAGGACATCTACGGCAACCCGATCACAACTGACTACACCTTCGGCTATTCGACCGGCGACATCCGGACGTATGCCTACTCCCTGGCCCGGAACTACGAGCTGTCGCTGATCGGCGCTCACCGGGAGAACTCGCGGCTGCCGATCTACATCAGCGGCACGCCCACAGTTGGCTTCGAGCTGTACCGGGTTGATCCGGCGTACGTACGGGACTTCACATACGGCTACTACTACGACACCAACCTGCCCAGGTTCGTCCACCCGGAAAATCTGGTTCGCGCGTGGACGGAGTCCTTCGACTCCCAGGGGCGGGAAGGGGTTGCCAAGGAAGTCCTGCTGGCTTCCGAGCAGGGCGGGCAACTGCCCACCGGGATTTACTGGGTGGTCATGCGCGCCCCGGACGATCAGCGGTATCAGTTCCCGCTGGCGGTGGTGACCGCCAACGTCACGCTCAAGCGATCCCCCGGTGAGGTCATGGTCTGGGTGACGGACATGCCCAGCGCCAACCCCGTCGCCGGAGCGACGGTCACGGTCTATCATCACGGCGAAGCCCTGCTGCGCGGCTCGACCGACGATCAGGGGGTGTTCCGCTCGACGCTGGACCTGAGTGGCTACGACGATCGCTTCATCCATGCCGTGGTCGAGGGGCCGGGCGTCTATGGGGTGTGGTACAGCACCTATGCCTCCGATCTTCCCCGGACGAATGGCTACCTGTACACCGACCGGCCGATCTACCGGCCTGGCGAGACAGTCTACTTCCGGGGCGTGCTGCGCGACCGGCTGGACATGGACTACAGCGTCCCCAACGTGCGCAGCGTGCGCGTGACGATGAATGCCATGTACTCCGGGCAGTTGTTGTTCGACGAGGACGTGCCCGTGACGGAGTACGGGACGTTCAGCGGGGAGCTGGTTCTGGCCGAGGATGCCCCGGTCGATCAGGTCACGATCAGTGCCGGCGCGGCCTACGTGTCGTTCACAATCGCCGAGTTCCGGGTGCCTGAGTTCGAAGTGAGCGTGACTCCGCAGGTCGCGGAGATGTTCCAGGGCGAGACCCTGAACGCGGTCGTGCAATCCTCGTTCTACTCCGGCGGGGCGGTCAGCAACGCCAGCCTGAGTTGGTACGCGTATGGGTCGCCGACGAGCTTCGCCTATACCGGGCCGGGGCGCTATACCTTCCTCGATTCGTCCCAGGAATACTTCTATCACGAGCTGGGAAGCGGCAGTGGGACGACCGACGCCAGCGGCCGGTTCATGATCACTTCGGAGAATACACGGCCGCCCTATCGTCGCCCGATGGCGATCACGATCGAGGCCAGCGTCACCGACGAGAGCATGCAGCAGATCAGCGGGCGGGCCAGCCTGATCGCCCATCCGGCCAACGTGTACGTGGGCCTGCGCTCGGATCGTTACTTTGGGCGCGAAGGTCAACCAATGGAGATCGGTCTGATCGCGGTCACGGCGGCCAGCGAGCCACTGGCCGACAAGCGAATCAACCTGGAACTCGTGGAAATTCGCTGGACGCGCATCCCGGTGGAAGGCCAGTTTGGGCGCTACACCTGGGAACGCCAGGAAATCGAGGTCGAGACCGGCGAAGTGCGAACCGGCGCGGATGGCACCGCGACCTATACCTTCACACCCTCCGCAGCGGGCATCTACCGGGTGCGGGCCGAAGCTCTGGACGAATACGAGCGACCGAACAGCAGCACGCTCCAGTTCTGGGTAACCGGAAACCGGCCGGTGTGGTGGGGCGAGCCGTCCCAGACGATCGACCTGATCGCCGACAAGGACTCCTACCGGCCGGGCGACGTGGCCCAGGTGCTGGTGCCGATCCCGTTTGCCGGGGCATCCACGGTGCTGGTCAGCGTGGAACGGGCCGGGATCATCAGCTACGAAGTCCTGGCGGTGGAGGGTTCGACCCTGTTGTACGAACTGCCGCTGACCGAGGCTCACGTCCCCACGGTACACCTGGACGTGACGGTCGTAAAAGGCATCGACGAAGAGAGCCTTAATCCGGACTATCGCACCGGGCAGATCACCCTGAACGTCGAGCCGGTGGAGCAGCAGCTCGTCGTGACTCTGACTCCCACGGCGCGCTTGGCCCAGCCGCGCGACTCGGTGACGTTCGATATGCAGGTGACGGATGCACATGGCGAGCCGGTGGTGGCCGAAGTGGGCGTGGCGCTGACCGACAAGGCCATCCTGGCGCTGATGGCGCCCAACAGCGGCAGCCTGATCGACCAGTTCTACGGTTCGCAGGGCGACTATGTCAGCACGGATATCTCCCTAACTGCGCTGCTCGACCGGATCACGGACGAGTATGTCAGTGAGGAGCAAGAGCGTGCCGCCGGTGGGGCGATGGAGATGGCGGATGGTATGGTCGCGATGGCGCCGATGATGGCCGCCGTGCCCACCGCAACTGCGGCAGCCACGAATGTCCCCGGCCAGGCCCAGACTCCGGTCACGGTGCGGGAGAATTTCGAGCAGACTCCGTTGTGGGCGGCCCACGTGATCACCGGCGCGGACGGTCGGGCCTCGGTCAGCGTCGATCTGCCCGACAACCTGACCACCTGGACGCTGGATGCCCGCGCGCTGACCCTGACGACGGAAGTCGGCCAGGCGACCACGGAGATCGTGTCCACGCTGCCTCTGCTGATCCGCCCGGTGACGCCGCGTTTCTTCGTCGTGGATGACCGGGTGCAACTGGCGGCGGTGGTGAATAACAACACCGAATCCGCGCAAACTGTTCAGGTTTCGCTGGATGCGGGCGGCGTGACCCTTGAGAGCGACGCGACCCAGACCGTGACGATCGAAGCCGGCGGGCGGGCGCGGGTGGAATGGATGGCGGTGGCCCAGGACGTGCAGTTCGTCGACCTGACCTTTATCGCCATCGGCCCGGATGGCTACCAGGATGCCAGCAAGCCAACCCTGGCGACGGGGCCGAACAATACCATCCCGGTCTACCGCTACACGGCGCCCGATAGGGTGGGCACGGGCGGAGTCCTGCGGGAAGGCGGCTCGCGCGTGGAGGCGATCAGCTTGCCGCCGCGCCTGGATGCCAGCCAGGGCGATCTGACCGTCCGGGTCGATCCCAGCCTGGCGGTGACCACGGTCGACGCGCTGGACTACCTGCGCAACTACCCGCACCAGTGCATCGAGCAGACGGTCAGCCGCTTCCTGCCGAACGTCGTGACTTACAGCGCCCTGCGCGACCTGGGCCTGAGCGATCCCGACCTGGAAGCCAAGCTGTACACCGCGCTGACCGAGGCGGTCGCCAAGCTGACGGCGGAGCAGAATCCCGACGGCGGTTGGGGCTGGTTCGGCGCGATGGAGAGCGATCCGCTGGTGACGGCTTATGCCTCGCTCGGACTGATCGAGGCGCGGGCGGCCGGGTTCGAGATCGACTCGGGGATGATCGACCGCGGGCTGAACTTCGTGCGCCGCGACACCATCACGCCCCGGATGGAAACGCAGCCGTGGCGGCTGAACCGGCAGGCGTTCTACTTCTACGTGCTGGCCCAGGCCGGGCAGGGCAACCTGGACGAGTTCCAGGCGCTCTTTGAGCAGCGGCTGGAGATGTCCTTCCAGGCGCGGGCGTACCTGCTGATGGCCTACCAGACCCTGTTCCCGGAGCAGAGCGCCGTGGCCGACCTGGTCAGCGATCTGACCTCGGCGGCCATTCTGTCGGCGACCGGTGCGCACTGGGAGGAAGCCGGGCATGACTGGTGGAACTGGAGCAGCAACACGCGGACGACCGCCGTCGTGCTGGGGGCGCTGATCAAGGCCGTGCCGCAGAGCGACCTGCTGCCCAACGCTGTGCGCTGGCTGATGGTAGCCCGCCAGGGCGATCACTGGGAATCGACCCAGGAGACGGCCTGGGCGGTGATGGCCCTGACCGACTGGATGGTGCTCACCGGCGAGTTGCGCGGCAACTATGACTATCAGGTCGCGCTCAACCAGTCCGTGCTCGGCGGCGATACGGTGACTCCGGAGACCGTGCGCGAAGGGCAAGTGCTGCGGGTGGCCGTCAGCGACCTGCTGCGGGACGAGATCAACCAGCTTGTCGTGGTGCGAGGCGAGGGTGAGGGGGCGCTGTACTACACCGCGCACCTGAACCTGCGCCTGCCCGCATCGGAGGTGGATGCCCTGAGCCGCGGAATCAGCGTGAGCCGGGAGTACTTCCTGGCGGACGACCCGGAGACGGCGATCAGCAGCGCTCAGGTGGGCGACGTGATCACCGTGCGCCTGACGCTCAACCTGCCGCAGGCCATCTACTACTTCGTCCTGGAAGACCCGATCCCGGCCGGGACGGAGGGCGTCAATACCTCCCTGCTGACCACGAGCCGGCGGGTGGAAGGTCCGATGCTGGAGCGCCAGTGGGACTACGACCCGTTCTGGTACTGGGGCTGGTGGTGGTTTGACCACACTGAGATGCGCGACGAGCAGGTCAATCTGTACGCCGATTACCTGCCGCGCGGGACGTACGTCTACACCTACCAGATCCGGGCCAGCGTACCGGGCGAGTTCCAGACGATGCCCAGCCAGGCGTACGCCTTCTACTTCCCAGAGGTGTTTGGCCGGACGGCGGGGACGCTGTTCACCGTGCAGCCAGCTGACGGCGAATAGCCTTTACGCGTAACCTCTCGACCGCCCTGTGGCCTGTGCCGGCACAGGGCGGTTTAGCTGTCCGTCGAAAGGCGCTTTTCCATCCACTGGACGCCCAGCGAGAGCAGGACGGTCATGGTCAGGTACATGAAGGCGACGGTGTTGTAGGTTTCGAAGAAGCGGAAGGTACTCGAGGAGTACAGCTTGCCGAGCTGAGTGATATCCCGGACGCCCAGGACCGAAACCAGCGAGGAGTCCTTGAGCATGGCGATGAAGTCGTTGCCCAGGGGCGGGAGCACCCGCTTGATCGCCTGGGGCAGGATGACCCAGCGCATGGCCTGCCAGTAGCTCATGCCCAGGCTGCGCGCCGCTTCCATCTGGCCGTGCTCGATCGACTCGATCCCGGCCCGGAAAATCTCCGAGAGGAAGGCGGCGTAACCCAGGGTTAGCGCGATCACGCCGCGCGCGGTGAAGTCCAGGTTGCGGACGGTCATCTCCGTCATGGAAGCGGCCAGTCCCGGCAGCAGATTGGCTTCGGTTAGCGCCCGGCCGATGGCGTTGACCAGATCGACCAGGGCCGGCGCGCCGACGAAGGCGATGTAGTACAGCAGCACCAGCATGGGGATGCCGCGCATGATCTCGATGTACAGCGAGGCAGCGTGGTAGATGACCGGGTTGCTGGAGACGCGCGCCAAGCCCAGCAGCAGGCCCAGAATCAGCGCGAGGGCGTAAGCAATGACCGTGACGTACAGGGTCACGCCGATGCCCGCGACCAACTGGCCGGCGATCAGGGTGTAATTTTCGTCCGTGGCGATCGACCAGAGAATGAGGATGGCGATCAGCAGGGTGATCAACAGCCACCAGGGCAGGCGCGCGATCTGGTTGGTGAAGGGCAGGGCGCGGCCCTTGCCGATGGCCTGGCGTTGTTCGGGATTCGGCATCAAACTCAGCCTTTCAACAGGGAACGAGGTGCGCCGCATGACGCACCCCGTCCATTTCGCCTGAAATGGGAGGCGTTACTTCGCGCCGCCCGTCGGGTCGTAGAGGAAGAACCACTTGGTGTTGAGGTAGTCGAGATAACCGTCGGCGCGCATGGAGGCGATGGCGGCGTTGATCGGCTCGATCAGGTCGGAAGCCTGAGGGAAGATGAAGCCGAAGTCCTCGGAGGACAGCGACTCGCCGACGATCTTGAAGGAGTCGGGGTTGGCCCCGATGTAGCCGCGGCTGGAGGCGGCGTCCATGATGACGGCATCGACGTCGCCGGTCTTGAGGGCCTGGACGGCCGCGCCGAAGCTGTCGAAGAGGATGATGCGCGGGTTGGCCTCGTCGCCATCCAGGACGGCGTAGACGGCGGTGTAGAAGGGCGTGGTGCCGGGCTGGGAGCCGATCAGCAGGTCGGGGTTGGCGCTGAACTCGGCGGCGTTGGTGAAGCGGTCTTCGTCAGCCCGGACGAGCATGAACTGCTCGAGGGTCATGTACGGGTCGGAGAAGGCGACCTGCTGGGCGCGCTCCTCGGTGATGGTGATGCCGTCCATGCCGATGTCGTACTGGCCGTCGGCCACGGCCGGGATCATGGCGTCCCAGCCGATCAGGTTCCATTCGACGACGCAGTTGAGACGGCGGCAGATCTCGGCGACGGCATCGTATTCCCAGCCCATCGCCACACCCGTGGCGGGGTCTTCGAAGTTGAGCGGGGTGTAGGCGTTCTCCGTCACCGCGACGATGGTCCGGCCGCCGAGGTCGGGCAGCGCGCCCCACTGGGCGGAGGCCGCCGGCAGGCCAGCGGTGAGCAGGGCCAGACTCAGCAGCAGGGCCAAGAAGCGAATTCTTCGGGTCATCGAAATGTCCTCCCTGAAAAGTGTATTTGCAGTACAGGCGACTCGGGTGCTCGCGCGGCAGGATGCGCGTCGGGCAGCGCCCCGATCCACTGTGTGCCGCGCGCATCCCTGTTATACCACGCACCCGGTTATCTTACCCACTCCGGGGCGGCGGTTTTCACGAATTTGTATGGGTAAGGCCCCTTGCCCGAACGGGCGGAGGACGCCACGATCACGCCGGTTCGATAGGGTCGTCGGACCTGACGAGTTTCATCCCCTGCCGGGCGTATGCTGCCAGGGCCTCGTTGGCGATCGCGTCGAAGTCGATCTGAGGATGGGCGACGGACGAGGTGCAGTCGATCAGCAGGCGCAGGCGGCTCATGAGGTCCGGCTCCTGGGCGAAGGCGCGCGCAATCGAGGCGACGGTCTCCAGCACGCAGTGGCTCTTGGCCTGTCCGGCGATGTAGATCAGGTCGTAGGCTCTGAGCATGTCCAGAAAAGCGGTGTTGGCCTCGCCCAGTGGATGGCCGGGAATTTTGACCTCTGGCTCCAGGATCGAATAGTGCTCGGTTTCGGGGATAGAGCCTTTGGTCAGGAAGATCGGCTGCGCCTGGCGCGCGCCTGCGTGATAGGCAATGGCTTCGTACAGGGCCGGGGTGATGGCCTGGCCGGGGGTGCCGATCATGGTGTGGTAGGGCCAGATCATCAGCACCTTTTTGGCCTGTTCTTCCAGCCTGCGGACGTAGTCCACCGACCAATCCGGCTCGATCAGCGGCTTCCACCGGCCCTGGCGCACGTCCTCGCTGCCGATCGGCGTGAAAGGGGCAGGGTGCTCGCCCCGGTCGTTGATCCACCAGGTCGGATAGAAAATCTGGATCGGCGTGTGGCTGTCCAGCGAAACCGCGATCGTGCTGATCTGATCCAGGTCGCGGTACAGCCATTCTATAGTGCGACGGGTATCCGCTACCGCGCCCGGCACGGATAGCGCCCCGTCGGGATGGATGAAGTCCACCTGGGTATCCACCAGGAGCAGGAGCACGCGGCGTCGATCCTGGGCGGCGGGGCGGAGATGCGCGGCCTGCCCGGCCGCGAGGGCGGCCGCCGTCTGGGGGATGTAGAGCGTGCCGATCCGGTCGGGGGAGTAGAAGTCTGGGAAAGTCATCGAAGCCTCATTATTGTTAAATCGACACGAAGTGCGTTGAAAAGGAAAGGGGCAAGCCTGCCCCAGTGTGATGCGGATTTAGTGTTTCAATTACACTATATCAGACGGGGGAATGGGTGTCAAGCTGGCCGACAGGCACAGCCTGATGGGGACGAGGCCGGTCGCAAAGCGGGAACAGGGCACGGAAAAGGCACGGATAGATACGGCTTCAGAAGCATGATCCGTAGTGATTCATTGAAAATGATCGCATGGATGGATCGGGCGTCGCGCGGTCGGGGATTGGAAATCCGACTCAGAACACGAAGTCCTCCGGACTGAACCGCCGTCTTTAGTCCGGAGGACTTATTCTCCAGAGTCGTGGATTTCAATCCGCGACCCGGCGATGACACATCCGTGTCATCAATTTCTCACTCTTACTGTGCCAATCCGTGCCATCTCCGTTTTGTCCGTATGCGGGGTTTGGGGATTGTCTCAAACCCGGAATACGCCGGACGATCAGCCGAGAATGGTTAGCCGCGGCGCTGGACGCCCAGTCCTGGCGCGGTTGGCAGGTGAAGCCGGCCCTGATCCCA
>JARKOQ010000224.1 GCA_029976005.1 Aggregatilineales bacterium
ATTTTGGTTTTTACTTGACGAAAAACCAAAAGTCTTTATACTGATCTCTAGAAGGAGGGTTCGCCCATGCACCGCTATCCCCACCAGTGCCCGACCTGCGGCAGTCCGATGGTCATCACCGAGCTGAGCTGCACCCAGTGCGCGACCACCGTGCGTGGCACCTACACCGGGTGTACCTTCTGCCAGTTGGGGGAGGACGACCTGCGCTTCCTGGAGCTGTTCATCGCCAGCCGGGGCAACGTCAAGGAGATGGAGCGCGAGACCGGCCTGGGCTACTGGACGATCCGGGGCAAGCTCAACGACCTGATCGAGGCGCTGCGCCTGGCGGCTGGCAGGCCCGCGGCGGTCGATACCCAGGCGGAGCGCCAGGCCATCCTGGATGCGGTGGCCAGCGGCGAGCTTTCCGTGGCTGAGGCTGAACAGCGCCTGCTCGATCTGGCGAAAAAGGCAGGCTCCCGTTCGTGATTGGCCGTCACCGGGAGCCTGCCACAGGATTGCGCCTGTTCCGCCATTATAGCCACTTTTCCGTTTCTCCCATAACACCGACAAGGAGTGGCTCTGATGAGTGAAGATCGTTTGAAGGTCCTCAAGATGTTGCAGGACAAAAAGATCACGGTCGATGAGGCCGAGCGCCTGCTGGCGGCGATTGCCCGCCTGGAGTCCGCCGAGCGCGCCCCCGACCCGCCCCTGCCGCCCGGCTTCACGCCCGACCGGCCGCCCGTTGTTCCCAACCTGCTCGATCGGTTCCGCCAGGCGCCCCCCATGCCGCCCGTCCCGCCCGTCGATCCCGCCCCGTTCGTGCCCGGACTCAAATCGGTTCCGCCGCTCCCGCCGGTTCCGCCCGGCGTCCGGGTGGAACGCCGCAAGCGCGGCCGCCAGTTCACCGCCGGCTGGGACATCCGCACCAGCGAGCTGGTCGCGGCCCTGCGCGACGCCGGTTGTCCGGAGCCGGGCGACGGCAACCTGGAGGAGATGCGCGTTCACGGGGTCGATCCGGACTACATCCGCGCCATGGCGGCGACGGGCCTGACCGGGCTGCGCGTCAAGGACCTGATCGAGCTGCGTATCCACGACGTCGACCCGGATTACGTCCGGGCCATCCGCGAGCATTACCCGGACGTGCGGCTGCGCGACCTGCGCGAGTTCGCCATCCACGACATCCAGCCGGATTACATCGCCCGGATGCATAAGGTGCTGCCCGACCTCGACGCGCGCGACATCCGCGAGTTTGGCATCCACGACATCCGGCCGGAATACGTGGCCCGGATGCGCGAGTTGCTGCCCGACCTCGACGGGCGGGACGTGCGCGAGTTCGGCATGCACGACATCCGGCCGGAATACGTGGCCCGGATGCGTGAATTGCTGCCCGACCTCGACGCGCGGGACATCCGCGAGCTGGGCATCCACGACATCCAACCGGAGGACGTGGCCCGCCTGCGCGCGGTGTTCCCGAGCCTGAGCCTGCGCAAGCTGATTCAGTTCTGCGTCCAGGATATCGACCCGGACGAGGTCGCCCGGTTGGGGAGTGGCATGGCCGCGCGCGGCTACACCGACCTCTCCGTGCGGGAAGTGATTGCCCTGGTCGAGGAGGAGTTCGATCCGGCCTTTCTGGACGAATTGCGCGCCCAGGGCGTGACGGGGCTTTCCGTCCGGGAGCTGCGCCGCCGCTGGGCGGAGCGGGCCGACTTCGACGAAGCGGATGACGAGGACTTCCCCGCCGACTTCGAAGACGAGGACGACGAAGACTTCGGCGACGAATTCTAGGACTATTCCCACCACCCAATGGCAGGGAGCGCGCTCGCGGCGTTACGCAGGCGCGGCGGGCGCGCTCCCTCGAACAACCAGCCATCAGCGATCAGCCAAAAACGATAGACTGCACGGCGGCGCGATCCCGGCCCGGCGCCGTTGGCTTGGCGGCGGACTCGATTGCCCGTATGATCGGGGCCATGATCCCCCCCACGCGCATCCGTCTGCTGACCTGGCTGGGCAGCGCCCTGGCGCTCGCCGGCGGGCTGTTGATCGGGCTGGCCGCCCTGCGCCCGGAGGCCCTCCCACCGCTGGAGATCACGCTCCGGGGGCGGCTCCTCCCGGCCACGCCCACCCCGGCCTACGCCGGGACTCCGCTGGCCCTGCCGCCCGGCCCGGAAGCCCTGGATGAGACTTCACCCGACGAGGTTTCACTCGACGAGGCTTCACCTGACGAGGCTTCACCCAACGAGGCTTCACTCGACGAGGCCCCGCTGCTGCTCCCCGCGATGCCCCTTGCCGGCGAGTCGGCACCTTCGCCCGCGCCAGCCGCCGTGGAGTCGCCGGTCTTCGGCGCGCCGGAGCGGCTGGTCATCCCGGCGATCGGGCTGGATGCGCCCGTGCAGCCGGTGGGCTGGACGGCCGTCCAGGTCGGCGGGCAACCCTTCGGCCAGTGGACCGTGCCGGATGGCTTCGCGGCCGGCTGGCACACCGATTCGGCCCGGCCCGGCACGGCGGGCAACGTCGTGCTCAACGGCCACCACAACGCCGGGGGACGGGTCTTCGCCCGGCTGATCGACCTGCGCCCGCGTGACGCGGTAATCGTCCGCGCGGGCGGGCACGATTACCACTACACGGTCAGCCAGATCATGGTCCTGGCCGAGGCGGATCAGCCGCCGGACGTCCGGCTGGCGAACGCGGCCTGGATCCGGCCCGGCGGGGAGCCGCGCCTGACCCTGGTTACCTGCTGGCCGCCCGATGGCAACAGCCACCGCCTGATCGTGATCGCCGTCCCGGCGGAGTGAAGCGGAGACCAGAGGCCGGAGGCGGGAGAAGAGCCTCCAGGCGAAAAGCGGGGCGCGCCGCTACTTTCCAGCGTGCCCCGCCCTTGCTGTTTACTGTCAACTGTAAACTGTCGACTGACCACTTACTCCGGCACCACGAACGTGAAGCGCCAGTCGCCGGGGATGCGCTGCTGGTCATTACCCCCGTCCGGCCCAAAACCGACCAGCTCGGAGACGCGCAGCGTCCACTCCCCTGCATAGTCGCTCAGCGCGGCGTTGTACGTGAAGCGGCTGCACGTCCGGCCGTCGAGACCCGAAGGCACGGTGTCGGTCGCACCGCCGCCCGCCACGGGTTCGCCCCCGGCGGACAGTTCCGGGATCAGCGTCCAGGTGCGGCCGGGGGCCGGATCGGCGAAGCACAGGGTCAGCCGCACCTGGGAGGGCGTGATCACCACCCGGTCGAGCGTGAGCGTGATCCCGCCGTCGACCGCGTCCAGGGCAGGAGCCAGCACGCGCTGATCGGCGGACAGCGGCAGGCTGAAGTCGAACACGAACGGGCCGTAGGGGCCGCTCCACCAGTCCTGGTAGGCCTGCGGGGAGGGGATGGCCGTCCGCGCGGCGGGCGTGACCGATTCGACGTACAGCTCGGCGTGCACGTCCAGCGTGTCGCCGCCGGGCGTGAACCCGGCCAGGTCGTAGACGCCCACGCTGCCGCTGACACCCTCCTCCACGGCCGTGCCGCGCGCGGTACTGAAGGCCACCTGCACCGGATCGCCGCCGCTGGAGACTGTCACGGTCGAGACGTGATAGGCCGCGTCCAGGTTGGTGAAAAGCTCGCCGGGCGGCCCGGCGATGGTGAAGGCGAACACCAGGCGATTGCCGTCGGCGTAGGCCCACTGCATGGCGATCGTGTAGCCATCGACCGTCTGGCGCAGGTCCAGCGGGACGCCGTCGCCCCGGTCATAGACCGAGGCCAGGCCGGGATCGCCCTGGATCAACTGGCGCAGCCATGCGCCGATGGCCAGGGCCGTCCCGGCCAAAAACAGCAGGGCGACGACGATCGCCGCGACGCGGGTCAGGCGCGGGGAGCGCCGAGAGCTAACCGCGCGAACGGCGGTCAGGCTGCTCCGCTGGCGCAGGGCGGCCTGGACTTCCCGCCCGACGCGGGCGGCCAGTTCTGGGGAGGGTTGCGGCGCGGCGGCATACAGCAGGGCCTCGAACGCGGCCAGGTCTTCTTCCGGCAAGGCGGGGCCGGATGGCAGGACGGATTCAGTGGGACGCATGGGATTCCTCCTCGATCCGTTGATAGGCGGCGTGCAGGTCGCGCAGGGCGCGGCTGAGGTGGGCGGCGACGGTGCGCTCGCCCAGGCCCAGCACGGCGGCGATCTCCTGGTTGCGCAGCCCGCCGAAGTAGCGCAGGGCGACGATCTCGCGCCGGCGCGGGGGCAGGGCGCGGATCAGACCCAGCAGCTCCGCGCGGCGCTCCGCCTGGAGGACGGCCGTTTCCGGCGTCGGGTGGGCGGCCTGGGCCGCCAGGGCTTCTTCTTCCAGCGCCTCCGCTTCCGGCCCGGCCCGGCGGTAGAAGTCGGCGACGGCCCGCCGGGCGATGGCGAACAGCCACGCGGCCAGCGAGCGCTCGTGGCGGCCATTGAACTGATCCCGGTTACGCACGGCCTTGAGGAAGACCCCGGCGGCCAGGTCCTCGGCGTCCTGGGGGACGGGCACCCGCGCCGCGATGTAGGCGTATACGCGCGGCAGGGCGGCCTGGCAGAAGGCGTCCCATTCGGCCGGGGTCTGCGGTGGGCGCTCCGCGTCGGGATGGGTTGGTTCTGAGGGCATGCGGACTCCTGTGGCGTTGGATTCGCCTATAAAGACGCGCGAATCCGGCGAAATACTGCACGAGGGGAGTCGACAGTCGGCAGTTCACAGTTTACAGTGTTTGGTCGTGGGGCGATTTTCGGGTGGCGAAGCCGGCGGCGCTCGGCAAAAAAACAGGGGCGGAGGTTGCCCCCCGTCCCTGTTGTTCGTTTTGACTGTCGACTGGTAACTGTCGACTGATGGCTCCCCTACAGCGCCAGGCTGGCGTAGAGCATCCCGGTTTCGTCCGGCTGCTCGGTGCAGGTGAAGCCCAGCCGCTTGAAAAGGTGGATCATGCTGGTGTTTTCCGGCAGCATGTTGGCGACGATGCGCTCCAGCTTCTCGTCACGGGCGATGGCGATCAGGCGCTGGAGCATCTCCATGCCCAGGCCCTTGCCCTGGAACTGGTCGGTGATGATCATGGCGAAGCGGGCTTCGTTGGCGCCGCGCAGCTTGCTCAGCCGGGCGATGCCCATGATCTGGTCGCAATCCGGGTCATTGGCGTTCTTGCACTCAGCCACCAGCGCGATCTCGCGGTCATAGTCGTTGAAGCAGATGCGGCTCAGGCGGTTGTGCGCCGTGCGCTGGTCGACGTTCATCTGCTGCAAATAGCGCATGTATACGGTTCGCTCGGAGAGCGTCGCGTGGAACTGGGCCACCTTCGGCTCGTCCTCGGGCCGGATCGGGCGGATGATCAGTTCGGTGCCGTCCTTGCTGGTCCACGGCTGGACGTACTGGTAGGGGTAGGGCCGGATGGCCAGCTTGGGCAGGTCTTCTTCCTTGACGTCCGGATCGAACAGCACGACGCGCGCGTCCAGAGCCAGCAGCCGCTCGGAGTTGGCCAGCAGCGGGTTGATATCCAGTTCCTTGATCCACTTCTGCTCGGTGATGAGCTGGCTGAAGCGGACGAGGAGTTCTTCCAGGGCCTTCATGTCGACCGGCTTCTTGCCGCGCACCCCCTGCAGGGCGGTGTAAATCTTGGTCTGCTCCATCATGCGGCGGGCCAGGGTGCTCGTCAGCGGGGGCAGGGCCAGGGCGCGGTCCTTGAAGACCTCCACCAGCGAGCCGCCGGTGCCGAAGAGCATGACCGGGCCAAACTGCGAGTCGATGCTGCTGCCGATGATGATCTCATAGCCATCCAGCTTGATCATCGGCTGGATGGAGACGCCCAGGAAGTCCGATTTTTTGGCCTTGGTGTACACCGCGTCGCGGATGGCGTCGAAGGCGTCGCGCACGGCGGCCGCATCCTTGAGATTGAGCTTGACGCCGCCGATATCGGTCTTGTGGGTGATTGTCTCGGAGTGAATCTTGGCTACGACCGGGTAGCCCATCCTGTCCGCCGCCTTGACCGCCTCGTCGGCCGTCTCGGCGATGTGCATGGGCACGGTCGGGATGCCGTAGGCGGCCAGCACTTCCTTGGATTCGGTTTCGGTCAGGATCGTGCGCTTCTCGCTGCGCACCTGGGCGATGATCGCCTCCACGCGGGCGCGGTCGGGGGCATTGGCTTCCGAGGCCACGGAGAAGGCGGGCGTCTCGTACAGGTTCTTGAGGTTATCGCTGTACTTCCACATGTACGAGAAGGCGCGCGCGGCGGCGTCGGGATACTCGAAGGTCGGGATGCCGGCCTTGTTGAGGATGTCCTCGCCCTCGCGGATGTCGCCGCCGCCCATCCAGCTCGCCAGGACGGGCTTGCCGGGGATGTTGGCGTAGGGCTTGAGGGCCTCGGCGGTCAGGGTCGGGTCGGTCATGGCCTGGGGGGTCAGGATGACCAGCATGCCGTCGCTGTTGGCGTCATTGCCGGCGACTTCCAGGGCCTTGGCGTAGCGCTCCGGCTCGGCATCCCCGATCACGTCGATCGGGTTGTTGTGGCTCCACACGGCGGGCAGGAAGCTGTTGAACTGTTCCATCGCTTCCGGCGAGATTTCGGTCAGCTTACCGCCGCTGGTGATCAGGGCGTCGGTCGCCAGGACGCCGGGGCCGCCGGCGTTGGTCACGATGCTCAGGTGCGGGCCGCGCGGGCGGGGCTGCTTGCCCAGGGTTTCGGACATGGCGAACAGCTCGGCGATGTCATTGACGCGCAGCACGCCCACGCGCTGGAAGGCCACGTCCAGCACGTCGTCGGAGCCGGTCAGCGAGCCGGTGTGCGAGGCAGCGGCCTTGGCGGCGGCGGCCGTCCGGCCGGGCTTGATCATGATGATCGGCTTGGTCATGGCGACTTCGCGGGCGGCGGAGAGGAAGGCGCGCGCGTCGCCGATGGTTTCCATGTAGATGACGATGCTCTCGGTGTGCGGGTCGTCGCCCAGGTAGTAGATCAGGTCGCCCCAGTTGACGTCGAGCATCGAGCCGACCGAGACGAAGTGGCTGAAGCCGACGTTCTCGGTCAGGCTCCAGTCCAGCACGGCGGTGCACAGCGCGCCGGACTGGCTGATGAAGCCCACGGTGCCCTTGCGGGCCATGGCGCTGGCGAAGGTGGCGTTGAGGCCGGAGGTGGGACTCATCACGCCCAGGCAGTTGGGGCCGATCAGGCGCATGTGGCCGCGCCGCGCCTCGACCATGATCTGGCGCTCCAGCTCAGCGCCTTCGGGGCCGATTTCCTTGAAGCCGGCCGAAATCACGATCGCGCTCTGGATACCCAGGTCGACGCAGTCCTTGATGATGCCGGGTACGGTGGGCGCGGGGGTGGTGATGACCACCAGGTCGACCTTCTCCGGCACGGCCTGGATGCTGGGATAGGCGCGGATGCCCAGGATGCTGTTGCGCTTGGGGTTGACCGGGTAGACCGTGCCGCCGAAGGGGGTGCTGATCAGGTTCCACAGGATGGTCCGGCCCACGCTGCCTTCGCGCTCGCTGGCTCCGATGACCGCGACGCTTTGGGGGGCGAAGATCGCGTCCAGGGCCTGGCGGCCACGCACGCGGTACAGCAGGTCATGAGTCGGGTCGATGATCGGCTCATTCGTTTTTTTCGCAAAGTCCGGCATGGTAACCCTTTCCTGTTTGGACACGTCGTCCTGATGACAAGGTTTGTGGACAGGCTGCTGGGGGCAAAACGACCGGAGAACACCGGGGAGGAGGGCGCCGCGCAGTAGCCTGAAAAGAGACGCACGAAAGCCGCGCGCCGGGCGCGCAACTCCGCTTTCATTGTAACGGAATCCCAAACCGGGCTACATGCCGAAGATCATACCATATCTTGTGCAATTGTCCCGACTGCATGATAGTCTTCCGCCGGGTGATGAATGGCCGGGCGCGGGCAGGCTTTTATCCGCTGTCGGGGCGGGCGAATCGCGGTAAGCTGGAGGCACTTCGCGGCGACGCATCAGGGACAACCCCAGGGAGTGATCGATGAGCAGTTCGGGTGATGTGGTCATCAGCGGACACCTGTGCCTGGACTTGATCCCGCAGATGGCGGACGTCCCGGTCGACGAGCTGGCGACGCCGGGCCGCCTGTTCGAGGTCGGGCCGCTGGTGATGAGCACCGGCGGGGCGGTCTCCAACACCGGGCTGGCCCTGCACCGCCTGGGGGTGGACGTGCGCCTGATGGCCTCGGTCGGGGATGACCTGCTGGGCCGCCTGATCGTCCAGGCCCTGGAAGCGCGCGATCCGTCCCTGAGCCGCCTGATCCGGGTTCTGCCGGGCCGGGCCAGCTCCTACACCGTGGTGCTTTCGCCGGAGCGGGTGGATCGCATCTTCCTGCACTGCGCGGGCACCAACGCCGACTTCGACCTGGACGACATCGACTTCGACCAACTGGGCGGGACCCGGCTGTTCCACATGGGCTATCCCAGCACCCTGCCGCACCTGATGGCCCACGACGGCGAGCGGCTGGCGGAACTCTACGCCCGCGCCAGGGCGACCGGGGTCGTCACCTCCCTGGATACCGCCATGCCCGATCCGGACGGTCCCAGTGGCCGGGCGGACTGGCCCGCCATCCTGCGCCGGACGCTGCCCTCCGTGGACGTGTTCGTGCCCAGCATCGAGGAGACGGTTTTCATGCTGCGCCGGGCCGACTACGAGGCCTGGGGGGGCGACGTGCTTGGCCACCTGACCGCCGCCTACCTGGATGATCTGGCCGCGCAGCTCTTGGATTGGGGCGTGACCATCGCCGGGTTCAAGCTGAGCCGACTGGGCTTCTGCGTGTACGGCGGCCCGGCGGAGCGAATCGCCCGGCTGGCCCGCCTGGCGCTCGATCCGGCGGCGTGGGGCGGGGCGCGGGTGTACGCGCCGTGCTTCCAGGCCAAGATGGTTGGCACGACCGGCGCGGGCGACTCGGCCTACGCCGGTCTGCTGGCGGCCCTGCTGCGCGGGCTGAGTCCCCAGGAAGCCGCGCGCTGGGCGGCGGCGGTCGGCGCGTGCAACGTCGAGGCGGCAGATGCCACCAGCGGCATCCGCACCTGGGCCGAGACCGAGGCCCGGATGGCCGCCGGCTGGCCGGTCAGCGAAGCGCGCGTGCCGGGATTCTGACCGGAAAAGCAAATCGAACCGCCAAAACGCCAGGGAAAATCAGGGAGAAAAAGCCAGGCGCAGGAAACCCGCGCCACGGAATCGATGTTGCCGCCGGCAACTGTACCGGCGCGATCCGGGCCTGGTCCTGGCTTTTCGCTTAGACGCTTGTCGCTTCGACGCTGCCAGCGGCATGCTCAGTTCCGCGAGTATTTTCCGCTTTTCGCTTTTCTCTGCGTTTTTTCCTGACGTTCCTGGCGTTTTGGCGGTTCGCGTGGCCTTTCCGCGATCCGGCGGCGGCTTGCATGTTCCGCGCCGGATGGTAAAGTCAGGCTGATGACTCGGTTCTGATCTGGAGATAACACGATGAAAACAGCGCTCGTGTGTGGTGCAGGTGGTTTCATCGGCGGGCACCTGGTGAAAAAACTGAAGCGGGAAGGCTTCTGGGTGCGCGGGGTGGACCTCAAGCTGCACGAGTTTGCGCCTACCCAGGCCGATGAATTCCTGCGGCTGGACCTGCGCGAAGAGGGAAACTGCCAGGCGGCGCTCGCGCTGAATGGCGGCACCTTCGACGAAGTCTACCAACTGGCGGCCGACATGGGCGGGATGGGCTTCATCCACTCGGCCGAGTGCGAGATCATGCACAACAGCGCCCTGATCAACATCCATATGACTCACAACGCCGCGAAGATGGGCGTGCCGCGTTACTTCTTCTCCTCGTCGGTGTGCGTCTACCGCGACATGCAGCCCGGCGAGCCGGAGATGACCGAGGCGGAAGCCATCCCGGCCCATCCGGACAACGAGTATGGCTGGGAGAAGCTGTACGCTGAACGCATGGCGATGGCCTACGAGCGCAACCAGGGCATGGTCGTGCGCATCGCGCGCTTCCAGAACTGCTACGGCCCGGAAGGCACCTGGACCGGCGGGCGGGAGAAGGCCCCGGCGGCGATGTGCCGCAAGATCGCCGAGGTCGAGGATGGCGGCACGATTGAAATCTGGGGGGACGGCTCGGCGATCCGGTCGTATACCTACGTGGATGACATGGTCGAGGGCATCTACCTGCTGATGCACTCCGACCTTAAGGGCGCGGTCAACATCGGCTGCCCGCAGTACGTGTCGGTCAATGAGCTGGTCGCGACCGTGGCGGAAGTCGCCGGCAAGCGGGTCAACGTCAAACACATCGAGGGGCCGGTCGGGGTGCACTCGCGCAACTTCAGCAACGCGCGCATCTACTCCCTGGGCTGGCAGTCGCGCTTCGATCTCAAGGCCGGGATCGAGCGTACCTATCCCTGGATCGAGGCCCAGGTCAAGGCGGCGGCTGGCGTGAAGTAGCACCCTGGCGTCTGGATGGAGAGAAGACCCCAATGGCCAAAAAGGTCATGGTCAGCGGATGCTTCGATCTGTTGCACAGCGGACATGTCGCCTTCTTCCAGGAAGCGGCCGCCTACGGCGATCTCTACGTAGCCCTCGGCTCCGACAGAACGCTGTTCGAGCTGAAGGGCCGCGTTCCGATCAACTCCGAGCAGGAGCGCCTGTTCATGGTCAGGGCGGTCAGCCACGTGAAGGATGCGTTCATCTCGCAGGGTTCGGGCCTGCTGGACTTCCTGGAGGAGTTCAAGGCGCTCCGGCCGGATGTCTTCGTCGTCAACGAGGACGGCCATACGCCCGCCAAGCAGCAGTTGTGCGAGGAATACGGCGTCGAATACGTCGTGCTGACCCGCACGCCCCAGGCCGGGCTGGCGCCGCGCTCCACCACGGCCCTGCGCGCGATCAACCGGATTCCCTTCCGGATCGACCTGGCGGGCGGCTGGCTCGATCAGCCGTGGGTCTCGAAGCACTATCCCGGCCCGGTCGTGACGATCTCGATCGAGCCGAGCCTGGAATTCAACGAGCGCAGCGGGATGGCTTCCAGCACGCGCAATGCGGCGATCGAACTGTGGGGCGCGCGCCTGCCGCTGGGCGACCCCGAAAAAACGGCCAAAATCCTGTTCTGTTACGACAACCCGCCCGGCACGCAGGAAATCTCCGGATCGCAGGACGCGATCGGGATCGTGTTCCCTGGGCTGGCGAAGGCGGATTACGAGGGAGAATACTGGCCCAGGCGGATCGAGCGGCGGGTCGACGAGGAATCGCTGCGCTTCGTGGAAAGCGCCCTGTACCTGATCACGCTTGGCCCGCGCCAGGATGGCTACGACGTACTGGCGAACACGCGGATCGATCGGGACGGGGCTAAAGCCCTGGCCGACGCCGCGAACGACTGCTGGGATGCGATTGTGCGCCGCGACCGGGTCGCGTTTGGGGATGCCTTCCGGCGTTCGTTCGAGGCCCAGATCGCCATGTTCCCGGAGATGGTCAACCGCCCGATCCTCGACCTGATCGACCGGTACCGGGCGGACGCGCTGGGCTGGAAGCTCTCCGGGGCGGGTGGGGGCGGCTACCTGATCCTGGTGGCGGACCGGCCGATCCCGAACGCGATCCGAATCGCGGCCCGCCGCGCGGACGAGTAGCGCCGCCGCCAATGCTGCGCGCGGGTTTGCAGCCCGGCTCGACCCGTTTCAATTCAACACCGATTGCACGAATCACGCGGATGAACACGGTTTCTTGAAACGTGGAAACCGCGTTCATCCGCTCAATCGATGTTGAATAAAAAGGCGAACTAGCGGCGGTTTTCCGCGGCCATGAAGTTGAGTAGCAGGGCCGCAATCGCGCCGGGCACCCACCCGGCGATGGTCAGCAGCAGGACGATGATCACCGTCCCGCAGCCGCGATCGATCACGGCCAGGGGCGGGAACACAATGCACAGAATCGCGCGCAGACAACCCATTGTAGTCGCTCCCTCTTCGTTCCATTCCACTGCACACCGATCTATACGCACGGCGGCGGGCCGCGTTGCGCGGCGCGTGACCGGCGAAAGACCGGCGCGGCTGTGAGCGCGCTCAGATTCGCATCAGAAACCGCGATATCCGGCACGCCAGGCGCAACCCTGGCTTCACCCCCGCCGTACAGGAGTCCGGTACAATTGCGGCCTCTGATGCCTATCTGACTGGAGTTCCCATGATGACCACCGGGGAGCGGGTCACCCCGCTGCTGGACGTGCGCGACGTCTCCTACCGCTACGGGATGACGGCCGTGCTGCACGATATATCGTTTGCCATCGACCGGGGCCAGATCGCGGCACTGATCGGGCGCAACGGGGCGGGCAAGACCACGCTCCTGCGCTGCGCGGCGGGCTGGACGCGGGCCTATCGCGGCGAGGTGCGCGTCGATGGCGCGCCGGTCTTCCGCGTGGAGCGCCAGGCCCGCGAGAAGCTGGCCTTCGTGCCGGACATGCCCACCTTCTACGATGAGCTGACCGCCTGGGAGCACATGCAGCTCGTGGCCCGGCTGAACCGCGTCCCCGACTGGGCAGCGCGGGCCGAGGGCCTGCTGCGCGAGGCCGCCCTGTGGGATCAGCGCGACGCCCTGCCCTTCACCTACTCGCGCGGGATGCGCTACAAGCTGGCCCTGGCGCTGGCCCTGCTGATCCGGCCGCCGCTGCTCCTGCTGGATGAACCGTTCGGCCCGCTCGACCCGGAAGCCGCCGGGAAGCTGTGGGCGCAGCTTGCCGCCCACCGCGCCGGGGGGATGGCCGTCCTGCTGAGCAGCCACAGCCTGCCGCCCGCCGCCCGCCCGGATCGCTTCCTGGTGATGGAGCAGGGCCGCCTGATCGCAGATGGTGTGCCGGAGATGTTCGGCGCACCGTCGGGAGGCTTCACACTGGAGGCGCTGCTCGGCGCGGCCCTCGGCGCGGACGCGGCGCGGCGAATCGCGGCGGAGGAAGCGGGCCAGCCGGTCGCGCAAGCCGCCGGGGAGGCTGGCGATGCGGACTGACCTGGCCGATTTCGGCACCCTGCTCTGGCTGCGCATCCGGCAGTTGCGCCGCACCGCCCGCCAGTGGCTGATGTCCTATGACCGCGACCTCAAGCCGGTCTTCAACAAGCAGTACGCCCTGTACCTGATCGGGCTGGGGATCGCCTGGATGGTCATGATGTGGGCCTTCCTGGTCGACCAGGCGGCGGACTTCGGCATGGCGCTGGGGCCATCCGCAAGAGAAGGATTGCTGCCTGCCCTGCCGGGAGTGATCGGCGCGGCCTTGCTGATCCTGATCGGTCTGGCGCTGCGCGGCCTGCCATTGACTCTGAGCTGGCAGGATCAGACCTACGTGGCCGGGTCGCCGGTTTCGCGGGCGGCGCTGGTCGCGGATGCTTTCCTGCGCCGGGCGTTGATCATCCTGCCGCTGGTCGGGCTGGCCGCCGCCCTGATCGTGATGGCGGTGACCTGGCCGGTCGGGGCGGACTTCGCCGGATTGACCGGGCTGGGCGTCCTGCTGGCCGCGCCGCTGGTGGCTCTGTTCGGGCTGGCCCTGGCCTGGATCGGCGGGCTGCTCCCGGCCCTCCGCCCGGAGTGGCCGCGCTGGCCGCGCTGGCTGGCCCTGATCGGGCTGGCCGGAGCCGCCGTTCTATTGCCCGGCATATTCCTGTGGCCGGGGATCGCCGTGCAGCGCATCGCGGCGGGCGAAGCGCCGCTTGGCCTGCTGCTGGGCCTCGGCGCTCTATCGAGCGCGGCCGTCGCCGCCCTGATCTGGGGGGGGCACGCGCTGAACCTGATCGTGGTCACGGATGCCAGCCGCGCGGCGGCCCGGATCGGGGCGCTGGGTTTCATGCCCAACCAGGACGTGGTGCGCGCCATCCGCCGCCAGGAGCGCATGGCGGCGCGCGGGGTGCGCTTCCGGCTGCCGGGGCGCTTCGGCCCGGCGGGGACGCTCCTGGCGCGTGGACTGCTGGCCTACGCCCGCGCCCCGCTGGGCGTGCTGCCGATCCTGGGCTGGGGGCTGATGGCGGCCCTGCTGGGGCTGGTGCTCAGCCTGACCAGCGGCGCGGCCAGCATCCCGGCCTGGGCCTCGGCCCTGGCTTTCGTCCTGTTCACGCCCTCCTCGCGGGTGGTGGATACCTTCCGGGCCGACATGGAAAATCCCTTTCCGCGCCAGTTCGTGCGCGCCAACAACCTGGCCCTGCTGGCCGCCGATTCGGCCCTGCCGCTGGCCCTGCTGGTGCTGGGCGGCTGGGTGCTGTGGATCGCCGTGGCGGACGCCGCCCTGCTGCTACCTGGCCTGATCGGGCTGGCGCTGGCGGCGGTGCTGCTGGTGCTGTGCCATGCCGTGAGCGCCGTGACGATCCGCACCTGGCCGGAGCGATTGACCTATCCCCATGCGGTGCTGCTCGCCTTCGGCCTGCCGATGCTGGCCGGGCTGCTCACGGAGTCGCCGGTCGTGGGGCTGGTCGTGGCGGGGATCGCCGCCGCCGCGCTGGGCGCGCTGGTGTGGGAGAGCGTGTAGAGGCAATGTTGAATGTTGAATTCTCAATTTTGAATTGGGGCGGTTGAGGGATGGCGGCCCGCTGTCGTGCAAAGGCGTGGGAAGGACAGGGCAGCGTCGCCTGGATCAGATCGCCCGACGAATGGGGCCTTGGCAGGGGCGGTTCGCGAACCGTCCAATATGCGTCAAGTTAGCGCCAATTGATCCTCGAAACGGCTCGAGAGTCGGCCGCGCGAGACGTCGGGGATTGGAAATCCCCGACTCAGGAGAACAAGTCCTCCGGACTGGACTGTTGTTAGTCCGGAGGACTTCCTGTTCTGAGTCGTGGATTTATGAACCTTTATAAAATAATCCGGCAATCCCATTGATCGTGATTGAAGGCAGCGACCGTCCGATCGCCCGCGACTCAAGTCGCGGGCTAGGGACACAAAGTCCGCCGAAGCGGACTCAACGACCCGAAGCGCCAGGCCACGAGCCTGCTTCAGCAGGCTTTTTTGACTGTGTAGCCGGGGACTTGAGTCCTCGGCGGTGGACCGGCGCGCAACCCCAT
>JARKOQ010000038.1 GCA_029976005.1 Aggregatilineales bacterium
GGCAGACCGGCGCACAAGGTTGGAGGAGAAACGCGATCTGATCTTCAAGATGGGCAGTAGCATACGAGAAATTGCAGTACCCGCCAGTGAAGCTTTGCGCCGGCATGGCTGGCTACAGAATGGTTCGCTGAAAAAGGCGAAACTGGTTAGAGCCAAGCTGCCAGGGGCGAACCTGTACCATGCCAACCTGCAAGAAGCGCAGTTGTTTAGAGCCAACCTGCAAGGGGCGGGCCTTGTGTACGCCAAATTGCAAAGGGCGAACCTGTACAGGATCAAGTTGCAGAAGGCGGATTTGAGCTATGCCGACTTGCAAGAAGCGGATCTGCGTTTCGCGAAACTGCAAGGGGCAAGCTTTTGGGAAGCCAGCCTGCAAGGGGCGAACCTGTTCGATGCTAAGCTGCAAGGAGTGGAGCTAAGCTACGCGAACCTGCAAGGGGCGGACCTGAGCTACGCCCAATTCGACGAGGACACCACGCTCCCCGATCACACAAAATACGATCTCACATTGGGGGACAGCCAACTAGATCGCTTCACTGACCCCAACCATCCCGATTTCTGGCGGCCCGAACCCGGCTCCGTGCCATGGTATCCGGCAGAGGAGGCTCAGCATGGCGACGAATGAACAACAGGCTCTTGTACATCCGCCACGACCACACTGGAACGCCCGCGAGACGGCGATTGTCCTCTCGCTTGGATTGATCCTGCTTTCCGTGGCGATTGATTTCATGGTCGATGAGCAATTCGACTGGCGGGCCTTCCTGGCCGAGTTGCCACCCAACATCATGGGCGCGCTAATTGTCTTCTGGCTGTTCGAGTTTGCCTACAGCAGACGTCAGCAGGAGGAGCAGAAGGCGCAAGAGACTAAAGAAGCCACTGAGCAGTTGAAGCGCGACTTGATTATGCGCATGGGTAGCCGGGTGAATGACACGGCAGTTTCGGCAGCAGATGAACTGCTGGAGCGGGGGTGGCTGCGGGATGGTTCGTTGAAGGGTGTGAACCTGATCGATGCCAACCTGCAAGGGGCAAACTTGATCAATGCCAACCTACAAGGTGTCGTGTTGGGCGGTGCAAACCTGTTTGGGGCACTCCTGGCCCAGGTCGACCTACAAGAAGGTAGGCTGGGACGTACCAACCTGCAAGGGGCGGACTGTTGGAATGCCGATCTGAAGAGGGCGGAATTTTGGCTTGCGAACCTGAAAGGGGCGAACCTAGAACGAGCCAACCTACAAGGGGCGAGTTTTCTACAGGCTAATCTGCAAGAGGTGGAATTGAGCGAGGCCTGGTTCAGCGAAAATACCGAGCTTCCAGATGGTACTTACTGGACTCCCGACACTGACATGACCCGCTTCACCGACCCTAACCATCCCAATTTCTGGCGACCTGAACCCGGCTCTGTGTGGTGGTATCGTTGAGGATGGCGATTAAAAACACAGCCCGGCGGACGCATCTCGCACCCGCCGGGCCTGTCTTGGCTGATAGCTGAACGCTGACCGCTAGTACTCCAGCTTGCTCCCCGTGCTCAAGCGCTTGCGGAACACCCAGTACGTCCAGCCCTGGTAGAGCAGCACGATCGGCACGAAGATCAGCGCTACCACGGTCATGATCGAGAGCGTGTAGTCGCTCGCCGCCGCGTTGGTCACGGTCAGGCTATAGGCCGCGTCGGTGGTGGAGATCATCACCCGCGGGAACAGGCCGCGGAAGACCGTGACGATCGTCAGCAGGATGTACAGCGAGGTCATGGCGAAGCTCCAGCCGTAGCGCTTCTCGCGCACGAACCAGCCGGTCGCCAGCAGCGCGCCGCCCGCCCCGAAGGCCGTGATCGGCGGCACGACGCCCTGGGTCGTCATGATGTCGGTCGCCAGGTAGGTGGCGACGATCAGGACGGCCACCAGCACGGTCGCCACCGGGCCGATCCGCCGGATGGCCGCTTCCGCCCGCTCGTGGACGGGGCCTTCGACCTTGAGCGCCAGGAAGATCGCGCCGTGAGTCAGGAAGATCGCCACCGCCGCCACGCCGCCCAGCAGCCCGTACGGGTTGAGCAGGGTCAGCAGGTCGCCGGTGAACATCATGTTGGCGTCGATCGGCACGCCGCGCACGAAGTTGGCCAGGGCCACGCCCCACAGCAGGGCCGGCAGGAAGCTGCCCAGGAAGATCGCCCGGTCCCACCAGCGCCGCCAGGTGATGCCCGGCTGCTTGCTGCGGAACTCGAAGGCCACGCCGCGCAGGATCAGGGCCAGGAGCATCAGCACCAGGGCCAGGTAGAAGCCGCTGAACAGGGTGGCGTACCACTGCGGGAAGGCCGCGAACATCGCGCCGCCGGCCGTGATCATCCACACCTCATTGCCATCCCACACCGGGCCGATCGTGTTGATGATCACCCGGCGCTCGCGGTCGTTTTTGCCCAGGAAAGGCAGCAGCATCCCCACGCCGTAGTCGAAGCCTTCCAGGATGAAGAAACCCGTGAACAGCACCGCAATCAACAGGAACCACAGTTCATTGAGGGTCATCGTCGGTCTCTCCTAGAAGGCCATCTCAGGATTGGCGGCTTCGACATCTTCGGACGCGAAGACGTGTTGCGGCTGGCGGGCGAAGTAGCGCAGCAGGAAGATGTCGGCGGCCATCAGCACGGCGTAGATCGCGGTGAAGGCGATCAGCGAAAAGAGCACCATCCCGGTCGTGACGTTGGGAGAGGCGGCGTCCTCCACGCGCAGCAGCCCGAAGACGATCCAGGGCTGGCGGCCCAGCTCGGTCAGCAGCCAGCCGGTCGCGGTCGCCAGGTAGGGCAGCAGGATCGCGAAGGGCAGCAGCTTCAGCAGGCGGTTGGACGACTCGAAGTTGTTCTTATACACCTTCCACAGCGCGAAGGCCGCCAGCAGGAACATCAGGATGCCCGCGCCGACCATCGCCCGGAAGCTCCAGTAGTTGAGCACGATCGACGGGGTATAGTTCCTGCCCGCGCCGTAGGTCGCCTCGTATTCGGCCTGCAGATCGCGGATGCCCTTCACCTCGCCCTCCAGGCTGTTGTAGGAGAGCAGGCTGAGCAGGTACGGGATGCGGATCGAGAAGACCTCGCTCTGCTGGTCGAGGCTGCCGATGGTCAGCAGCGACAGGCCGGCCGGGTTTTCGCTCTCGAACAGGCCTTCGGCCGCGGCGACCTTCATCGGCTGGACGCGCACCATGTGCTGCATCTGGCTGTGGCCGACCAGCATCACGGCCAGGGTGCCGATCACGCCGTAGACGGCCGCCCAGCGGAACGAGCGCCGGAACAACTCCTGGTAATCGCCCTGCTTGCGCAGCAAGTGCCAGGCGCTGATGCCCAGCACGAACATCGCGGCGGTGGTCATGCCGGAGGTCAGGACGTGCGGGTACTGGACCCAGACGTTGGGGTTGGTCAGCAGCGCGCCGAAGTCGGTCATCAGGGCGCGGCCGTTTTCGATGGCGTAGCCGGCCGGCTGCTGCATGAACGAGTTGGCGACCAGAATCCACAGAGCCGAGAGGTTGGAGCCAATCGCCACGGCCCAGATCGAGCCGAGGTGGACGCGCTTGGGCAGGCGATCCCAGCCGAAGATCCACACCCCCAGGAAGACCGATTCCAGGAAGAAGGCCAGCAAGGCCTCCACCGCCAGCGGCGCGCCGAAGATGTCGCCCATGAAGCGGGCGTACTCCGACCAGTTCATGCCGAACTGGAACTCCTGCACGATGCCCGTGACCACGCCCATGGCGAAGTTGATCACGAACAGCTTGCCCCAGAACTTGGCCATCTGCTTGTAGGTCTCGTCCCCGCTGCGCACGTAGGCGGTTTGCATCAGGGCAACCAGGATTGAGAGGCCGAGCGTGAGGGGGACGAAAAAGAAGTGGTAGACCGTGGTAATGGCAAATTGCAGGCGAGCGAGGGTCAAAGCATCCATATAGACGTTTACCTCCTCAGTAAGTAATGAAAGGCTCAAAACAACCAATGATGGGCGGCCACGCGCGCCGGGGACACAAGGGGATTACCGCAGAAATCAAGGGCAGGGAGTGGGCGCGTGCCGCCTGATTGAGCCACCTTTTGCATTGTACTTCAATCACTAAATCTGTCGTCAATGTCGGATTGCCAGAGACTTTATGACGGATGTCACATTGACGATAGGCTTTGTCATGAGGAGGTGCACCGGACGGCGCGGCCCCACACAACGCGCCGGGCGTGGTTGGCCCGGCGCGTCGTGCTGAGGTATCCGCCTGCCCCACGGGGACAGGTCAAAGGGCTTAGCTGCCCGCCGTGGGCGACGGCTCGACCTGGGTGGGTTCGGCCGTGCCGGTCGGGAGGGCGGTTGCGGTCGGCTCCGCCGTATCGGTCGGCTCCAGCGTCTCGGTCGGAACGGCCGTCGCGGTCGGGACGGCCGTCGCCGTCGCCTCCGGCGTGGCCGTGGCTTCCGGCGTCGCGGTAGCTTCCAGGGTCGGCGTGGGAGTCATCTCCTCCGGCAGGATCAGCAGGCCGTCGTGGGTGACGTTCAGGAAGTTCTGCGCCACCGTGGCCGCGACCCGGACGTAGTAATCCGACTCGGACGACTTGACCACATAGCTGCCGTCTTCCAGGACCGCGCCGATCTGGAGCGTGAGCGTGCGCTCGATTGTCTCCGGCTCCGGCGTGGGCGACGGCGCGAGAATTTCCGCCGGGATTTCGCCGGTCGGCGTTTCACCCGGCAGCAGCGGCGACATCACGCTCGTATCGCCTTCCAGCGTGGGGGCGGCGGTGGGGGTCGCCGTCGGCGCCTCGCTCGGCTCCGGCGTGACGATCTCGCGCACAGTCAGGACGATTGTCGCCAGCGGGGCGTCCATGCCCCAGGCCGGATCGGCCGTGCGGCCGAGCGGCGCGGTCATCCGCACCGTGCTGACCTGGCGGGCCAGGTTGCTGAGCGCGATCGGGTCGACCGTCTCGCCCTCGGCCAGGCCGCTGTACGTCCAGGCGTTGTCTTCGCCACGGGCCAGATCGAACGCGCCGTTGGCGTTCTCCAGGTGGATGGCGACCACGTCATCCTGGGTCACGCTGGCGTAGGTCGTGTCGATCCAGGAAGTGACCTGCGCGCCGACCGACCAGGCCGTCAGACCGCTGGTCAGGTAAATCTCGGTCGCGTCGTTGACGCGGGCATGGGCGGCATTCGACCCGGACGAGCTGCCCAGATACAGGGTATCGGTCTGGTCGCCGCGCTCGATGACGATCCGGCGCTGGAAGGCGTCCGCCTTGACTTCCAGGCGGGCCTGGCTGGACTCGTTGCGGGCGATCAGCCGGTCGGCCTGGAGGCCGGCGATCTGGCCGAGCAGGGTGGTCACGCTGGCCCCCTTGGCCGGGTAGTTGTCGTAATCGGGCAGCACCCAGCCGCCGGAGTCATCACGCGCCAGGGTGACGGTGTGATCCTGGTTGTCGGTGATGGTCAGCCGGGTGACGCTGTCGGCGTCGAAGCCGGCCAGCAGCGGGCCGCTTTCGGAAACCTGCGCGGCGGGGCGCGGGAAGAAGACGATCAGCGCCAGCACGAGCTGGATGGCCAGCAGCACGGAGAGAATACGGTTTGTCCTGTTCATGTGGGCATCCTCCCTTTAGGATTTCACCGGCTGCTCAGGCAGGGAGTCGGGCCGGGCCGGGCCGGAAGCGCCCGCCGGCAGGACGAGCGGCATCGGCTGCTCGCTGCGCTTGCGCATCCGCCAGATCAGGTACAGCGCCCCCAGGGCCAGCAGGGCCAGCACGTAGTTGAGTGCTTCCCAGAACGACTGTTCCTGGTCCGAAAGCGGCTTGAGCAGGCGGGCGGTCGTGCCCCGCGTGCGGATTTCCGCCAGGGCCGAATCCTGGGTGAACCAGTCCACCGCGTTCTGGACGAACTGGATCGAGTTCAGGTAGCGCTCGCCGCTCAGGCTGTTCGACAGGCTGAACACGATGTCGTTCAGGAATTCGTTGCTGCCGACCACGATCAACTGGGCGCTGGCCGGGGAAGCCTCCAGCGTGCCGGTCGTGGCGGCGCTGGGAGTCGCGGCGGCGGCAGCGTCCGCAGATGCATCTGCTGCGGCGGGTTCAGTTTCGAAGGGCGACTGGCGGCCCTTGAAGAAGCTCTCGAAGCTGCCCTGCACGGCCACGGCCAGCAGGTGCGAGGCGTGCTCGCTGCCCACCGGGAAACCCCACTCCGGGTAGAGCTTGGTGTTGGGCTGGATGTTGGTGTCGGTGGTCAGCCAGGACTGGCCGGTGGAACTGAGCAGCGGCGTGACCGTCCGGTCGGCGTTGAGGGTTTCGTCCACGGTCAGGGGCGAGGCCCAGTTGAGCGTGATCGCTTGCAGACTGTTGGTCACCGGGTTTTCGGAGTCCATGCCGTCGGCGCGCACATCCACGAAGAAGGGGTAGTCCAGGGCCTGAATCTCGTTGACGACCGCCCCGCCGACGTTGCGCTGCACCGTGGCCGGGAACGGCTCGTTCTGGGTATCCATCACCAGCGAGTCGCCCACCGTGATGCCGTAGGAGGCCAGCATCTCCTTGAGGTTGCCCTGGGTGGCTTGCAGGCCGAGGTTGCCGTTCATCGAGTCGTAGGCGAGCTGGTAGTTGCCCGCCGCCACGAAGACCCGCCCGCCGCGCATCAGGTACTGGTCGATGGCGTACAGCTCGCCGTCGGTCAGGTTTTGCGGGGCGATGACCATCAGCACGTCGATGTCCGCGTCCACCTGGCCGCTGCTCAGATCGACCGTCCGCACTTCGTAGTTCTCGCCCAGCAGTTCGGAAACCCGGGTGTACTGGGCCAGGTTGGGAATCTGCTGGCCGAACATGTCGGTCTGGGCGGTCGAGGGCGGAGTCCACAGCCCGACCACGGTCAGGAAGCCCGACGAGGCACGCTTGAGGCCGGATTCGATCGCGTCGCGGATGTCCGCCTCGCTCAGCGCCCCGCTCGGATAGATGGCCTGCACCTTGCCCCCGGCTTCGAGGATCATGTGCAGGTAGTAGGTATCGGTGGAGAAGAAGCTGGCCGCGATCGGCTGGAGCTGGTACCGGTTGTAGAGCGACTCCGGCGTCACGTCGTCGTTGGGATCGTCCACATCCACCGACTGGAAGACGAAGCGCCCGTTCGAGCCGGACGCGATGTCATCGGCCACGGTCTGGATCGTGGTTGGCACCTCGGCCAGCGAGTTGGGCAGGGTCGAGGGCGTGTAGTACAGCGTCAGGTGGGCCGGCTCGTCCAGCGAGGCCAGCACCGCGTCCACGCTCTGGAAGCCGAAGACCACGCGCTGGATGGCGCTGGTCAGGTCGTATTCCAGGTTGCGCAGCGACACCTCGACATCCGTACCGTAGCTCTTGACCTCGATCAGGTCGCTGTAGTTGAGCACGACATTCTGGTCGCCGTAGCGGATCAGGATGTCGAAGTACACATTGCGCACCGAGACCTCGCTGCGGTCGGAGACCTGGAGCGGCGACGGTTCGATGCCGTAAATCTGGTTGGCCTCGGCTTCGAGCTGCGGGTCGTCAATCGGGTCCAGGAACTCCAACTGGAGGTTATCGCCCGCCGCGACCTTGTATTCTTCCAGCAGGTCCTCGATCCGGGGGATCAGGGGGGCCAGGTAGGGATGGTTCTCCTTGCTGAAGTACCCCCGGATCAGCAGCGGCTCCTGAAGGTTCTGGAGGATGTCGCGGGTGGCCTGGGAGAGGCTGTATTCGCCATCCTGGGTCAGGTCGGCGCGGACGGTGTTCACCGGGAAGAGCAGGGCGTTGAACAGCACCAGGTTGACCGCGATCAGGCCGATCGTCAGGGTCGCGTTGCGGCGGTAGGACTCGGTGTTGGCCCCAATGCTCCAGCGCTTGCTATCGAGCGAGAGGACGTTGAGGCCCAGGAAGATGACCGTCAGCGAGACGTAGTACAGCAGGTCGCGCAGGTCGATCACGCCGCGCTCGATGCTTTCGAAGCGGCTGCCCGTGCCGATCGCGCGCAGCAGGTCGGCCAGGAAGGCGGGCACCAGGTCGACGATGGTCGACGAGCCGACCAGGTGGAACAACCCGCACACGATCACGGTCAGGATCAGCGCCACGAGCTGGTTATCCGTCCGGGAGGAGACGAACAGGCCGATGGCGATGTAGGCGGCGGCCATCAGCAGGGCGGCCAGGTAGCCGCCGATCACCGGCCCGGCGTCCAGGTTCCCGATCAGGCCGACCGTGATCGGCAGGAACAGGGTCAGGGCCAGGGCCACGGCGACCAGGGCCAGCACGGCCAGGAACTTGCCCAGCACGAGTTGGGCCAGTTTGACGGGCATGGTCAGCAGGATTTCCAGCGTGCCGGTCTGCTGCTCCTCGCTCCACTGGCGCATGGTCAGCGCCGCAACGAGGAAGATCATCAGGATCGGCAGCCAGCGGAACAACGAGCGCACGTCCGCCACCCCGCGGCCGAAGAAGCCATCCACCCAGAAGAAGGTGAACAGGGTGGTTACCAGAAAGACACCCACGAAAATGAGCGCCATGGGAGAGCTGAAATAGCTGTCCAGCTCCTTGCGCGCCAGTGCGATAACTTGTTTCATGGCCGGTTTCTCCATCAAACGCGCATTACGGCAGAGATCGAGCAGGATCAGGCGGTGGTGGCGAGCTGGTTGAAGATTGTTTCCAGGGTGGGTGTATCCCGGCGCAGCTCGCGCACGGCCCAGGCCTCATGGCGGGCAGCCTCGTAGATGGCCGGAGCCAGGTCGGAGTCGCCCACCACGCGGAAGGCCGCGTAACGCCCCTGGGCGCGGAACGGCTCCACGCGGGTGACGCCCTGCAGGGCGGCCAGCCGCTCGCGCACGCCGGGGGCTTCGTCCTGCAAGACGAGCACGGTGTCGGTGGAGGCGGTCAGCTCGTCCAGGCGAGCATCGGCCCGCACCTGGCCGTTGATGATGATCACCACCCGGTCGCACAGGGCCTCGACTTCCGAGAGGATGTGCGACGAGAACAGGATCGTGCTGCTGGCCGACAGGCGCTTGATCAGGCCGCGAATCTCCACGATCTGGGTCGGGTCGAGGCCGATCGTTGGCTCGTCCAGGATCAGCAGGCGCGGCTTGTGCAGGATGGCCTGGGCCAGGCCGACGCGCTGGCGCAAGCCTTTACTGAGCTGGCCGATCAGCCGGGCGCGGTAATCCGCCAGGCCGGTGGCGACGATCGCCTCGGAGATCAGGGCGGGCTGCTGCGCCTCCGGGACGCCGCGCATGTCGGCCATGAACTTAAGGTACGCCTGGATCGACAGGCTGGGGTACAGGGGCGTGTTTTCCGAAAGGTACCCGATCCGGGCCTGGACCTGCTTGGCCTGGGCCAGCACGTCCAGATCGTCGACCGTCACCGTGCCGCTGTCGGGATGCAGGTAGCCCGTCAGGATTTTGATGGTGGTCGACTTCCCGGCGCCATTGGGGCCGAGCAGGCCCACGATCTCGCCGGACTGCACCTCGAAACTCACCCCGCGCAAGGCCTCGATCGAGCCGTAGGATTTGGTCAGGTCTCTCACATTGATCATGAAGGCGTCTCCTCCACAACACGAGAGCCAAATAAGCGATCGGAGAGCCACCCGTGACTCTCCAATCGAACAGTTTAGCGCGGCGGCGTAGGCTGAGCATTAGCATTTGATAAGAGAGCAATTTGGGTGGATTGGCGGGCCGCCGCCGGAAACGCGCCAGCCCGCCGCGCTACGCCCGGCGGCGGCCCGCGGCGCTATACCCCGCTATACCGGATAAATAAACCCCATAAGCAGGAAAAATAAACCCGGCGGCCCCGATTTTCGCCCCTTTTTTGCTCATATACTGAGGGTGCTTCACTTGTTTCGGATAGTTTTTTGTGTGAGGAGAAGACAATCCCATGAGGAGCAATGCCTTGCGCCGTTTGATGAGCGTGGCCCTGGCTCTGGCGATCATGCTGGGCACGTTCAGCTTCGCCTTCGCCCAGGGCGGTGACGTGCGCGTGCTGCGCACCGGCCGCCAGATGGGCCCCTCCGACCTGCCGACCCTCGATCCCTCGCAAGCTCAGGACGTCCCCTCCGTGCAGGTGATCGACCACCTGTTCCCGACCCTCGGCCGGCTGCATGAAGAGCAGGTGATCGTTGAGCCGGGCATGGCGACCTGGGAAGTCTCGGAAGACGGTCTGGTCTACACCTTCTCGATCCTGCCGGAAATCCCCTGGGTCCACTACAACATGGACAGCGGCCAGGTGGAGCAGGTGATGGACGAGAACGGCAATCCTCGCTACGTGACGGCCGCGGACTTCGTGCTCGGCTACCAGCGCACGCTCGACCCGCGCCTGGGCACCGAGTACGCCGGAGTCCTGGCCCCGTGGGTCGCGGGTGGGGTTGAGTTCATGACCAGCGATCCCGAAGCCAGCGACGAAGAGCGCCAGGCCTTGCTGGATGGCCTGGGCGTCGTGGCCCTGGACGACTACACCCTCCAGTTCACCTCGACCCGCGCCACGCCGGTCAACGAGATGATCTTCAGCATGTGGATCACCGCCGCGATCCCCGGCTGGCTGCTCGACGAGGCCGGCGACTTCTGGATCGAGCCGGAGAACATCCAGACCTACGGCCCCTACGCCGTCAAGGACTGGGTCCACGACGAGAGCCTGACCATGATCGCCAACCCCTTCTGGCCCGGCACCGACGTGATCCCGCAGCCCACGATCCAGGAAGTCCAGTTCATGTTCCTGGACCTCGACCCGCAGCTCGCGGCCTTCGAGGCCGGTGAGTTGGATGTCTCCGAGGTGCCCGCCAGCGCCATCGACCGCATCCATGCCGACCCGGCGCTGAGCCAGGCCCTGCACACCGCCTACGGCACCTGCACCTACTACTACGGCTTCAATCGCACCCTGCCGCTGTTCCAGGACGCGCGCGTCGTGCGCGCCTTCTCGATGGCCATCGACCGCCAGGCGATCGTCGACAACGTCACCCGCCGCGGCGAGATTCCGGCCGGCTACTTCACCCTGCCGCCGCTGAATGCCGCCCCGCAGCAGGCCGACTATCCCGGCACCGGCATCGGGACCGACATCGACGGGGCCAAGGCCCTGTTTGCAGAGTATCTGGCGGAAACCGGCCAGAACGCGAGCGACATCACCGTCACCATCCTGCACAACACCAGCAACCTGCACGCCTCGGTCGCCCAGGCCATCCAGCAGATGTGGACCGAAGCCCTGGGCGTCAACGTCCAGATCGCCGCGCAGGACTTTGGCACCTACCTCGACCTGCGCCGCGAGGCGGATGTCTACCGCGCCGCCTGGTGCTACGACTATCCGGACGCCAATAACTTCATGTACGACGTGTTCCACTCGTCCAACGACCCGGACAACCACTTCAACAATCCGGAGTACGATGCCCTGGTCGAGCAGGCCGTCGTGGCGACCGACCTCCAGGAGCGCCGCGATCTGTATGCCCAGGCCGAGAATATCCTGGTCAACACCGACGCATCCATCGCGCCGATCTACTTCTACACCACCCAGGACCTGACTCAGCCCGGCATCGAGCGCACCTATTCCGTCATCACCCGCGAGCGCTACGAGAAGTGGCGCTTCACCAACTAGACGGTCGATCACGTTTTCCAGGCTGCCGGGGTGCTCCCCCGGCAGCCGCCGATCCTGAGTGATGCCTGGCGCGCGGCGCCGTCCGAACCCGAAAGCTGCCGCCCGGTTCGTTTTGACAGGCAGGCGCCGGGCATTGGGCGCTTGAAAGAGGGGGTCTATGGGGAAGTACATCGTTCGCCGTCTGCTCTGGCTGGTGCTGGTCCTGTTCGTGGTGTCGGCCATCACCTTCATCATGATGCGCCTGGTGCCCGGCGGGCCGTTCAACACCGAACGGGGCGTGCCGCCCGCGATCATCGCCAACCTGGAACGGCGCTACAATCTCGACGCGCCGCTGATCGAGCAGTACGTGGACTACGTGGCCGGGCTGGCCCTGCCCCGGATCACGGACAGTTCCTTCCGCCGCAGCGTGGCCGAAGACTACCTGATCAACATCCCCCTCGATTTCCTGGGCGAAGGCACGGCCCTGCGCTGGATGAACTTCGGCCCGTCGCTGACCCGGCGCAGCCAGACCGTGACCGCCATTATCAGCGATACCCTGCCGGTATCGATGCAGCTCGGCACGGCGGCCCTGCTGGTCGGCGTGCTGATCGGCGTGCCGCTGGGCATCTTCGCCGCCCTGCGGCGCAACACCTGGGGCGACTTTGTGGGGATGGGGGTCGCCATCCTGGGGGTATCCGTCCCGGCGATCATCCTGGGGCCGATCCTCCAGTATGTGTTCGGGGTGGGGCTGGGCTGGCTGCCGGTCACCGGCTGGGGCAGCTTCGCCCAGGTGATCATGCCCGCCTTCGCGCTGGGCTTCGCCCAGTCGGCCCTGATCGCCCGCCTGACACGGGCCAGCCTGCTCCAGGTGCTCAACGAGGACTACATCCGCACCGCCCGCGCCAAAGGGCTGCATAACCGCACGGTGATCATCGTCCACGCGCTGAAAAACGCCCTGATCCCGGTCGTGACCGTGCTGGGACCGCTGGCCGCCGCCCTGCTGACCGGCACCTTCGTGGTGGAGATCATCTTCGGCATCCCCGGCCTGGGCAAGTTCTTCGTCAACTCGATCATCAACCGCGACTACACCATCATCATGGGCACGGTGCTGCTGTACGCCGCCGTCCTGGTCTTCGCCAACCTGATCGTCGACATCGTCTATGCGTGGATCGACCCGCGCATCCGGTATACCTGAGCGGGAGAAGCCAACCATGACCTCCAACCTCAAGCGCAGCACGGCCGCGGCAGCCATCCCCGGCCTGAATGCCGAGACCAAACCGGAGAGCCTGTGGCGCTCCTCCGTCCAACGCCTGACCAGGAATCGCTCGGCCGTGGTCGGCCTGGCGATCATCCTGCTGACCATCCTGGTCGCCGTGTTCGCCCCCCAGCTCGCGCCGATGGATTACAAGACCCAGGTGCTCTCCGACGCGAATACCGCGCCGCGCTGGGTGACTCAGGTCTTCCCGGTCATGCGCCCGGCCGACGACGGCGGCTACGTCAAGATCAACGAGACGTACCTGCTGGGGGCCGACCGGCTGGGCCGCGACCTGTTCAGCCGCATCATCTACGGCACGCGGGTGTCGCTGATGGTGGCCTTCGTCGGGCCGCTGGTCGCCCTGATCGTGGGCCTGACTCTGGGGCTGGTTTCCGGCTACGTCGGCGGCTGGGTTGATAACGTGATCATGCGCTTCACGGACATCATGTATGCCTTCCCGACCCTGCTGCTGGTGATCCTGCTGATGTCGTTCTTCCGCTCCAGCCTGGGCAACGTGGAGCCGGGCACCTTCGCCTTTCAGGTCGGTGAGCTGGATCGGGCCAGCGGCGGGATGCTCTTCATCTTTATTGGCGTGGGCCTGACTTCGTGGATGCAGACCGCGCGCCTGACGCGCGGCCAGGTGCTTTTCGTGCGCGAGCAGGAGTACATCACCGCCGCGCGCGCGATTGGCTCGCCCACCTGGCCGATCCTGACGCGCCACATCCTGCCCAACATCCTGGGGCCGATCGTCGTGGCCGAGACGCTGACCATCCCGCGCTACATTTCCTTCGAGGCGTTCCTGAGCTTCATCGGGCTGGGGGTCAACCCGCCCACCCCAAGCTGGGGCGCGATGATCTCCGAGGGCGCGGGCGCGATCAGCACCTATCCCAACCAGGCCATCTTCCCGGCCCTGGCGCTCTTCCTGGTGATGTTCTCCTTCAATTTCCTGGGGGACGGCCTGCGCGACGCGCTCGACCCGCGCATGCGCGGCATCGAATAACCCGGCGTCCATGCCAGGCGCCAGCCTCCCCGGCTGGCGCTTTTGTTTGGGCTGGCCCCTGAGCGCGGGGCGCATTTTCCGAGGCGCAAGCCCTCGGGAGGCATGGTTTCAGCGTTTATTCCCGCCATGTCCAAAGGACGGTATTTCTTTGAATTTAACGCGGTTGTCGTGAACATAACCCCGCGATTCGTTGTGATTGAGTCCGATCTATGTTATAACGACTGTAGCTGCACCGTTCACTCCGTGCATTTGGCGTCCCAAAGTCCCAACCAAATAGGAGGTTTTTTGGCCGTGAAGAGAAGAACCCTTCAGTATAGCCGCTTCCTCGCCCTGCTTCTGGTTTTCGCCCTGATGGTCGGCGTGGTGAGCGCCCAAGGCGATCGCAAAGTCCTGGTCGACGCGGGCAACGCCGTTGGCGCGTCCGACGTCCCGACCCTGGACCCCTCGCTGGCGACCGACACCAGCTCGATCCAGGTCCTCATCGAGACCAACCCGGGCCTGACCCGCATCAATGAAGTCACCCTGGAGACCGAGCCGAGCATGGCCACCTGGACCGTGTCCGACGACGGGCTGGTCTACACCTTCTCGATCATGCCGGAAGTCCCCTGGGTGAAGTACAACGCCGAAACGGACGCGGTCGAGCAGGTTCTGGATGAGAACGGCAACGTCCGCTACGTGACCGCCGAGGACTTCGCCTATGGTATCCGCCGCTCGATTGGCGGCCAGCTCGGCAGCTACTACGGTGGCATCATGGCCAGCTGGGTCGTTAACGGCGACGCCGTGTATGCCGGCGAACTGCCCGTCGAAGAGCTGGGTGTCGAAGTCCTGGACACCTATACCCTCCAGATCACGGCCTCCAAGCCGGCCGCGTTCCTGTCCACCATCTTCGGCATGTGGCAGGCCTATGCCCAGCCCGCCTGGGTCATCGAAGAATACGGTGACTTCTGGTACGAGCCGGAGAGCTTCCAGGGCTATGGTCCGTTCACGCTGAAGGAATGGATCCATGGCGAAAGCATCACCATCATCAAGAACCCCTTCTGGCCTGGCACCGAAAACATCCCGGTCCCGGCGCTGGATGAAGTCAAGATGATGGTCCTGGAAGCCAGCGCTGCCCTGGCCAACTTCGAAGCCGGCGCTGCCGACGTGAGCATCGTGCCGCTGTCCGACATCGACCGCATCCAGGCCGACCCCGTGCTGTCCGAAGCCTACTATGTTGGCCCCGGCTCCTGCACCTACATCTACGGCATCAACACCGCCAAGCCGCCCCTGGATGACGCGCGCGTCCGCCAGGCGCTGTCCATGTCCATCAACCGCCAGGCCCTGATCGATAACGTGACCAAGGGCGGGCAGCAACCGGCCTTCTTCTTCGCACGGCCCAGCCTGGCCGCGGCCCCGCACCAGGAAGACTATCCTGAGTACGTGCTTGGCGAGGATGTCGAGGTCGCGCGGGAACTGCTCCAGTCCTACCTGGACGAGCGCGGCATCACCCTCGATCAGATGGAGCCGATCACCCTGGCCCACAACGAGAGCGAAGGCCATGCGCGCATCGCCCAGGCCATCCAGCAGATGTGGACCGAAGCGCTGGGCATCACCGTCGAAATCCAGACCCAGGAATGGGCCGTCTACCTGGAGACCATCAAGAGCGACGATGCGCCCCAGGTCTTCCGTTACGGCTGGTGCCTGGACTACCCCGACGCCCATAACTTCCTGTTCGACGTGTTCGACAGCCAGGTCCGCGAGTTGGGCATCAACTGGAACAACGAAGATGCGGCGGAGTTCGACTCGCTGGTCGAGCAGGCCATGGTCGAGCCCGACATGCAGACCCGTACCGACCTGTATGCCCAGGCCGAGAATCTGCTGACCAACAAGGACGCGGCGATCATCCCGATCTACTACTACACGTCGCTGAATCTGACCCAGCCGTGGGTGCAGCGTACGCACTCGCAGTTTGGTCAGGAATACTTCGAGAAGTGGGACATTGATCTTTCGGCTCGTCCCTAGTCGAATCGCCTAGCATCGCCAGCGGGGAGAGGGGGGCTACCTCCTCTCCCCCTTTGACTTTTCGGTTCGCTCGCTGCTCCGCTCAGGTGGCCGGCCACGCTGGTCGGGCGGCCCGCCAGGCCAATGAGGTGTCACATGGGTGCCTTTATCGTCCGGCGCATGCTCCAGATGTTGCTCGTGCTGTTCGTGATCTCGCTGTTCACTTTCGTGGTGATGCGGGCCGTGCCAGGCGGGCCGTTCTCCTCCGAAAAGAGCCTGCCGCCGCGCACGCTGGCCCAGCTCGAAGCCAAATACAACCTGGACGAACCGCTGGTGATGCAGTACATCCATTATATTGGCGACATCGCCATCCCCCACATCACCGAAAACCGCCTGGAAAACTCCGTTCTCAACGACTATTTGATCAATATTTATATTCCTGTGGTCGATCGTACTTTTCGCTGGATGAACTTTGGCCCTTCGTATAAATCGGTCAGCCAGACCGTGAACAGCATCATCAAGGACACCTTGCCGGTCTCCGCGACGCTGGGGATCGGGGCGCTGCTGGTGGCGCTCGTGATCGGGGTGCCGGCCGGTATCATCGCGGCCTTGAATCGCAACAGCCGCTGGGATTATATCGCCATGGGCGTGTCGATCGTGGGGGTATCGATCCCCGTGATCGTGCTCGGCCCGGTGCTGCGCTACGTGTTCGGCGTCCAGTTGAAGTGGCTGCCGCCCACCGGATGGGGCGGGATCGAGCATATCATCATGCCCGCCTTCGCCCTGGGCTTCGCCGAGTCGGCCCGGCTCGCCCGCCTGACGCGCGCCAGCCTGCTCCAGGTGCTCAACGAGGACTACATTCGCACCGCGCGGGCCAAAGGCTTGGCCGAACGGGTGGTGGTGGGCCTGCACGCCCTCAAGAATGCGATGCTGCCCGTGGTGACGACGATCGGCCCGCTGTTCGCCTTCCTGATCACCGGCAGCTTCGTGGCCGAGCTGGTCTTTGGCATTCCAGGCCTGGGCAAGTTCTTCGTGACCAGCATCACCAACCGGGACTATCCGGTGATCATGGGCACCACGCTGCTGCTGGGCTTCCTGGTCATCGTGGCCAATCTGATCGTGGACGTCGTCTACGTCTGGCTCGACCCGCGCATCAAGTATGATTAGGCATCCGCACGCACTCAGGAATCGACAACCATGAGCGTAACCGATATTGCATCCCTCTCCGAGGCCCGGCCCAAGGGCGACAGCCTGTGGATGGACGGCCTGAAACGGCTCGCCCGCAATCGCATGGCGGTGCTGGGGGTCGTGATCATCATCTTCTTCATCCTGGTCGCCGTCTTCGCCGATCAACTGGCGCCCAAGAGCTACGAAGCGCAGGTCCTGGCGGACAACAACGCCGCCCCCCAGTGGGTCATCGATATGTTCCCGGTGATGACCTCCAAGGCCGACGGCGGATACGTCACGGTCAGCAATGACTACATCCTGGGGGCGGACGACCTGGGGCGTGACATCCTGAGCCGGATCATCTACGGCACCCGCATCTCCCTGGCCGTGGCCTTCGTGGGGCCGATCCTGGCCCTGATCATCGGCTTGGTGATGGGCCTGATCGCGGGCTATTTTGGCGGGATCGTCGACAACATCATCATGCGCGTCGTGGACATCTTCTACGCCTTCCCCACCTTGCTGATCATCATCCTGATGATGGCCTACTTCCGAGGCTCGTTCAACGAATCAAGCTCGCAGGGGACGTTCGGCTACGCGCTGTACATGGCGGACCGGTCGATGGGCGGGATGCTGTTCATCTTCATCGGCATCGCCCTGACCTCGTGGGTGGGGCTGGCCCGCCTGACGCGCGGCGAGGCGCTCTCCGCCCGCCAGCGCGAATACGTCATCGCGGCGCGCTCGATCGGCTCCAAGGAGCGCGGGATCATGTTCCGCCACGTGCTGCCCAACATCCTGGGGCCGCTGATCGTGGCCGAGACGCTGACCATCCCGACCTACATCCGTTACGAAGCCTTCCTGAGCTTCATCGGACTGGGGGTCAACCGGCCCACGCCAAGCTGGGGGTCGATGATCTCCGACGGCTCGCGGGCGATCGCCAGCTACCCGCACCAGGCGATCTTCCCGGCGATTGCCCTGTTCCTGATCATGTTCGCCTTCAACTTCCTGGGGGACGGCCTGCGCGACGCGCTCGACCCGCGCATGCGCGGCGTCGAATAACCCAACCCGGCGTCGATCCCAAGCGCCAGCCCACCCCGGCTGGCGCTTTTTTGACGGCGGCAATCTGCAGAAGCAAGAAGTCACGCGAACCCTGCCATCTGAGAGACATGCGATGCACACCCTCTCTCCCACCCAACTCCGTTTACTCCGCCTGCGCGCCCAGCGCCTCCACCCCGCCACCGCCCTGGACGATGCCGCCCCGGCGGTGAGCGCCCTGCTGGGCATCCAGGCCCAGGAGCTGCCCCAGGCAACGCTCGCCCTCCGGGCGCGGACGCGCGGCCTGCGGGCCGAGGACGTCCGCCGCGCCCGCGAGGACACGCGCGCGATCGTGCTCACCTGGGCCATGCGCGGCACGCTGCACCTCGTCCCGACCGCCGACCTGGGCTGGCTGCTGGATTTCTTCGGGCCGCTGGCGCTGGGCGGATTCGGGCGGCGCTTCCGGGAGCTGGGCCTCGACGCCGCCACCCGCGCCAGGGCGACCCGGATCATGGGCGAGACCCTGGCCGCGCGTGGCCCGCTGACCCGCCCGGAACTGGCCGCGATCCTGGCCGGGCAGGGGATTCCCGTCGCGGGCCAGGCGATCGCGTACCTGGTCAGCGGGGCGGCCCTGGAAGGCGCGATCTGCTTCGGTCCGCGGCACGGAAGCAAACCCACCTTCGTGGCGTTGGAATCGTGGCTGGCCCCCAGGGAACCCGCTTCCCCGGATGACGTCCTGGCGGCGCTGGCCCGCCGCTACCTGGCGGGCTATGGCCCCGCCGCGCCGGACGACCTGGCGGCCTGGGCCGGGATGCCGATCGGGCAGGCGCGGGCGGGCTTCGCGGCAATCGCGGGCGAGCTGGTGGAGGCGAGGACGGCCGCCGGGCCGGTCTGGTTGCTGGCGAGTCAGGCGGCGTGGCTGGATGCCGCGCCAGATGGCCCCCTGGTGCGCCTGCTGCCCGGTTACGACTCCTATCTGCTCGGCTACCGCAGCCGGGACTTCATGGTCTCCCCCGACCACGCGCGGTCCATCCACCCCGGCGGCGGCGTGATCCGGCCCACCGTCCTCGCGGATGGGCTGGCGGTGGGCGCCTGGAAACTCGACACCCCCAGACAGGAGGCGCGGATCACCGTCAGCCCATTCGAGCGGCTCGATCCGGTCCTGCGGCCCGGCCTGGAAGCGGAAGCGCAGGATGTCGGGCGCTTCCTGGGCATGGCGGCGAGCCTGCGCGTGGCGGCGGACTGAAGCGCCCCCCGCGCCGGAGCGCATCCTCACGTCCTCGAAACTGCTTCTTGTCCCAAAATCCAACACCACCCAATTGCAGGATTGGTAAGGCTTCCGTATAATCATTTGTGTAATTCGTCACTTATCCTGCACTGATCTGGCTACTTTCACGCCCCATCCGCTGCCCCCAATCCACCGGGCCACGCGGCGACGGCGCGCCTGCCCAATCCAGAGGACCCCATGTTTAAATCGACGATTCGCCTCGCCTTCGTGTGCCTGGTCGTCGGTCTCTGTCTGCTGCTGACCTCCCCGCGCGTCGAGGTATCGGCCCTGGTGGACCCCTCCTCCGGCATTTCGGCCATCAATCCCAATCCCCTGTCGCCCTCCATGTCGCTGAACCTGACCTTTGACGTGTTCTATTCCGGCGGTTTCTATTCCGGCGAATACATGAAGCGCTTCGAGGTCACGCTGCCCGCCACCTGGACGATCAACAGTGTTTCCCACACCAATCCCAACTCCGACCCGCCCTGCACCGGCGTGACCTCGACGCAAGGCCGTACGGGCCAACTGGTCTACTGGGACACGATCTACGGCAGCGTCCCCAATTGCGGTTCCTGGATGGGCACCGGCGGCGGCCAGCACCACTACTTCACAGTGAACGTGTCCGTGCCAAGCTGTTCCGGCTCGCCGTGGAGCTTCCCCTGGCATATCGACGGGGATGGCTTCGAAGGCGCTGGCAGCACGCCCCCCCACGCGACTTCGGGCACGTTCAGCAGCCTGGGCTGCGTCGCCAACCCGGCCTTCAGCGCCAGCCCGGCCGCCCCCGGCCCGCTGGCAATGGGCGGACTCACCGGTGTGGCGCAGTCGACCAGCTTCAGCGTATCCAACACCGGCACGCTAAGCTCGCTGCTGAACGTGACTCAGGTCTCGCTGACCGGCGGCTACACGGTCAGCGGGCTGCCCATCAGTGGATTGGGAACCACCGCCGCCGCGCAAACGGTCACGGCCGGCTGCACGCCGGGGACGAGTCCCGCCACCGGGACGCTGGTCGTCCAGACCAACGAGCCTGGAGCCCCCAGCTATACCTATAATCTGACCTGCACGCAGCTCGTCGCGGTCTTCAGCGGCAGCCCGGCCGCCCCCGGCCCGCTGACGATGGACGGGCCTACCGGCGCGGCGCAGACGAGCAGCATCAGCGTGACCAACACCGGCTCCGCCGGGACGACCCTGGATGTGACCCAGGTCTCGCTGACCGGCGGCTACACGGTCAGCGGGCTGCCCATCAGCGGCCTGGGGACCACCGGCCCCGCGCGAACGATCACGGCCGGCTGCACGCCGGGGACGAGTCCCGCCACGGGGACGCTGGTGATCCAGACCAACGAAGTCGGCACGCCCAGCTATACCTACAACCTGTCCTGCGCGGCCCTGCTGCCGGCCTTCAGCGGCAGTCCGGCCGCCCCCGGCCCGCTGGCGATGGCCAGCCCGGCCAGCACGCCCCAGTCGGCCAGCTTCAGCGTGAGCAATACCGGCATGGCCGGCTCGCTGCTGGCCGTGACCCAGGTCTCGCTGACGGCCGGCTACACGCTGGACAGCGGCCTGCCCATCGCCAGCCAGACCACCACGGCGGCGGCTTCGACGGTCACCGTCGGCTGCACGCCGGGGACGAGTCCCGCCAGCGGCACGCTGGTGATCCAGACCAACGAATCCGGCGCGCCCAGCTATACCTACGACCTGTCCTGTACGCTGCTGGTGCCGACCCTGAGCGCCAGCCCGGCCGCGCCCGGCCCGCTGGCGATGGCCGGACCCGGTGGGGTAGGACAGACCGCCAGCTTCAGCGTGAGCAATACCGGCATGGCCGGCTCGCTGCTGGACGTGGCCCAGGTTTCGCTGACCAGCGGCTATACGATCAGCGGCCTGCCCATCAGCGGGCAGACGACCACGACGGCGGCTTCAACGGTCACCGTCGGCTGCACGCCGGGGACGAGTCCCGCCAGCGGCACGCTGGTCATTCAGACCAACGAATCGGGCGCGCCCAGCTATACCTACAACCTGTCCTGCGCGCAGATTTTCCCGACCTTCAGCGGCAGTCCAGCGCCGACCGGCCCGCTGGCGATGGCAGGCCCCGGCGGCGTAGGGCAAACGGCCAGCGTCACGGTGAGCAACACCGGCCCGGCCGGGTCGCTGCTGGACGTGGCCCAGGTCTCGCTGACCGGCGGCTATACGATCAGCGGCCTGCCCATCAGCGGGCAGACGACCACGACGGCGGCTTCAACGGTCACCGTCGGCTGCACGCCGGG
>JARKOQ010000003.1 GCA_029976005.1 Aggregatilineales bacterium
CGGGTATCTACGAAAGCTTCAATGTGCCGCCGCTTGAGTTCCTTGGCCAGCAGTTGGGCCAGCATCGCGCTTGGTATCCGGCGATAGCTGATGAAAACCTTGCTCATGGAAGATGCCCCAGGCACACAGAGATGATCTGCCCCAATTGTGCCGCCAGCAGGCCGGGAGTGCAACCGGACTCACCGGACAGAGTCAGTCCGCGCGGGCAAAAAAGTAGCGTCGGAATTGCAATTCCGACGCTACAGGTCGCTTCACACAATCGGGGCTGAAGGTCAGCGCGGCACGACGGCGGCCACGCGCAGGGTGGACTGCACCTCGCCGCGGGCGTTGGCCAGGGTCACCACGTCGCCCGCCTGCCACACGGCCCGCGTCTGGCCCCAGAACAGGGCCACGGGCGTATCCTCCCCCACCCGGCTGAAGACCGTCACCCCGGCGTTGGAGAACAGCCGGTAGTCCGGGAAGGTGTAGGCCGTGCCCTCGGCGTCGGTCAGCGTCCAGCCGCGCAGGTCGACCAAGCCGCCCTGGTTGCGAATCTCCACGCCCTCGCGGGTCACGTCCCCGGCGGCCACGACCTGGACGATCGTCACCTGGGCGTTTTCGGCGGTCGGGGCCAGGGTCACGGTCGGGATCGGCGTGCCGCTGCTGGTGGTCAGCCCGCCCGTGGGGACCGCGGTGTTGGCCGCGGCCTCAATCACGCGCTCGGTCGGAGCTTCGGTCGGCGGGGGCGCGCTGGCCACGCACACGAAACCCGCGCCGGGCACGATCAGGGTCTGGCCGGGGAAGATGTACTCCGGGTCCTCGATGGTGCCCAGGTCGTTGGCGCACAGCAAGTCGGCCAGCGAAACGCCCAGGTTCTGGGCGATCATCGACGGGCTGTCCCCCGACTGGACGGTGTAGGTCTGCTCCTGCGAGCCGCTGGCCTGGATCGCGACCTGGGTCTCGGCCGCGGCGGTGGCGATGCCGGGCAGGATGTCGGCGTTGAGCGTTGGAGCAAAGGTCGGCTCGCCGCCGCCCCCGCCGCTCCCATCGCCCACGGCCGGCGCGGCCGCCTGGACCGTCACCACCCAGGGAGTCTGGGTCGGCCCCGGCGTGGCGGTGATGATCACCTCGAAGGTCTGGACGACCGGCATCCCGGCGTTCTCCTGGGGCACGAAGGTCTGGTAGGCCAGGATCACGGCCAGCGCCACACCGATCGAAATGACAATATTCAGCAGGACAAAAACGAACAACGCCCGTCGGTTCATATGCAAAATACCTTTGCGCAGTGGTAGCCTTCCCGCGCGGTTCATCATAGCACACCCCCCCGCCAGCGGCAATTACAGCGTCGAAGCAGCAAACAGAGACAAGAGCCAGGAGGCAAGAGACAGTGTCGAAGCGGCCGGTCCATCTTTCGCCTGCCGCCAGGGCGATCTCACCACAGAGGACACGAAGGGCACAGAGGGCAAACCAGTTCATCAGCTTTCGATTCGCGGCTTCAGTGGTGCAAATTCTCCTGATTTTCGCCTGTCTCTGCGTTTTTTCCTGGTGTTCCTGGCATTTTGGCGGTTCATTTTGTTTTTGATGCGATTGCCCTGCGCCTGCCGCTCGACGCTTAGACGCTTCGGCGCTCTTCTGTTACAATCCCCCGGCTGAATGCCGTTTCATCGATCAATCAACCCGGAGCCATCATGCTTACGCCTTTGCTGTACGATTCCCACATGCACACCCCGCTTTGCAAACATGCCAGCGGCGAGCCGGAAGACTACGCCGCCGTGGCCGAAAAACGCAACCTGCGCGGAATCGTGATCACCTGCCACAGCCCGCATCCCGGCGACAACTACGACTTCCGCTGGCGGATGAGCGAAACCCAGTTCGACGACTACCTGGCCCTGGTGGACCGCGCCAGCCGGGCCTGGGCCGGCCGGGTGGACGTGCTGCTCGGCCTGGAGTGCGACTATTTCCCCGGCCACGAACCGTGGTTGACCCGGCTCCTGGCGCGGGGCGACTTCCACTACGTCCTCGGCTCGGTTCACCCCGACACGGAGGAATACCGGGCCGCTTACGGCGACGGCCGGGCCAAGGGCACGCCTTACGACCGTGAGGGCGCGCTCCAGCTTCAGCGGGCCTACTTCGGCCACCTGGCCGACGCGGCCGAAAGCGGCCTGTTCGACTGCCTGACCCACCCCGACCTCGTGAAAAACGAGACCGCCGCCGAGTGGCAGGTCGAACGCATCCTGGACGACATCCGCGCCGCGCTGGATCGGATCGCCCGCACCGGGATCGCGATGGAGCTGAACACCTCCGGCCTGCACAAACGCATTCCGGAGATGCTGCCCGGCCCGGCCATCCTGGCCGAGATCGCGGCGCGCGGCATCCCAATGGTGCTCGGCTCCGATTCGCACGATCCGGGCCGGGTCGGCGCGGATTTCGAGCGCGCCCTGGACCTGTTGGAAGCGGCCGGCCACCGGACGGTCAGCGTGTTCCGCCGCCACCAGCGGACGGACATCCCCATCCCCGCCGCGCGCGCCAGCCTGACCCCGATCCTGGCGGCCGCGCCCGCCCTGGGCCACGATTGACCGGCGTTTGCCCTACGCTGGCCCGGTCCGCACCCGGCCGGGGATATACTGAGGTCAGCCATTTCGACAGTGGCCGCGTCGGATTCAGTCAGGAGGATACGCAGCCATGACCGAAAAAATGACCCGCCGCCGTTTCTTGAAGGTCGCCCTGGGCGGCACGCTGGGCCTGGGGGCGGTCGGGATCGGCGGTTCGGCCTACGCCACCCGGATCGAGCCATATGCCCTGGAGATCGTCCACCTGACCGTGCCCCTGCCCGGCCTCGATCCGGCCTTCGACGGCCTGACCATCGCCCACATCAGCGACATCCACCTGGGCGCGTGGATGACCCAGGCCCAGATGGAGTCCCTGATCGAGCGGATCAACAGCCTGGGGGCGGACGTGGTCGCCGCGACCGGGGACTTTGTCAGCCGCCTGTGGGCGCAGACTCCCGGCGAAATCACCGCCAGCCTGCGCGGGCTGACCGCGCGGGAAGGGCTGTATGCCGTGCTGGGCAACCACGACCACTGGACCGATCCGGACACGGTCGGCGCGGCGGTGACGGCCGCCGGCTTTGCCCTGCTGAACAACGCCCACAGCGTGATCCGGCGCGGCGGGGCGGCGCTGTACGTGCTCGGCGTGGATGACGTGTGGGAGCGGAAGCACAACCTCGGCCACGCCCTGGACGGCGTGCCGGAGGACGCGGCCACGATCCTGCTGGCCCACGAGCCGGATTTCGCCGATCACGTAGCGCAGACGCGCCGGATCGGCCTGCAACTTTCCGGGCACAGCCACGGCGGGCAGGTCCGCCTGCCGGTCAAAGGCGCGCTGATTCTGCCCCGCCTCGGCCAGAAATACGACATGGGCCTCTATACCGTCTCCCCCGCCGAAGGCCCGGCCGATAACACGCCCCTCCGGCTGTACGTCAACCGGGGTCTCGGCATGACCGCCCCCTACGTCCGCTTCAACTGCCCCCCGGAAGTCACGCTGATCACGTTGGC
>JARKOQ010000020.1 GCA_029976005.1 Aggregatilineales bacterium
GCCCAGGAAGCCCTGCGTCTCCAGCTCGAAGCGAACAAGCAGACTCGCCAGGATGATCGCCAGGCCAATCACGCCGCCGACCAAGATCGCCGCTGGCGGCTCCACCGGGAGAAGACCCGACAGAAGCGCCGGGGACATTGATCCGCCCCTCAGCCGGGGCCGGACAGTCTCACCGGCAGGCCGAGGAAGCGGCCGTACCGCTCCGCCGCCTCCGCAAAGAGGCGGGCCTCTTCCGCGCCGAAGGGCGCGTCGGGAGCCAGTTCGACGGCCACGGCGTTCTTTTTGAGCGCACGCTTCCAGATGCCCACCATCCGGCCATCCAGCAGCAGGATGTTGCTCAGGGCAGCGCTGTTCTGGGCATTGGTGAGGGGGCCGCGCTGGCCGTCGAACAGGGCGCGCCGGTCCTTGTAGCCAACCGTGAATTCGTCGAAATTCGGCAGCAGGCAGGCCCTCGGCAGCGGCTCCGGCGCGGATGTACCGTCCGGCAGGAACCAGTACGTCTGGCCGTCGAGGGTCTCGCGCTCCAACTGCGGGGCGACCGTGTCCAGTCCATCCCGCGCCTCGGCCGCGGCCAGCCCGGACCACATCCCGAAGTCCTGAAGCGTGGCCGGACCGTGGCTGGTGAAATAACGCCGGGTGAATTCGGCCAAAGCCGCGTCACGGGCCAGGGCGGGAGCCGGAGGAATCCACTCGTCCGCCAGCGCGAAAGCCACCTGCTTGCCGCGCCGCGCGGCGTAACAGATCAGCCCGTCCGCCTGCGCCCGCTGGAGAATCAGCGAGAGCCGCAGCCCTTCCGCCGCGATCCCGACTTGAGCCAGGACGGCGGCCAGCTCGGAGCGAATGAGCGCATGGCCACCATGCAGCGCCGTGCCTATCGCCGCGTTGCTGCGGGCAAACAGGGACTCGTCCAGTTCCAGCTTGTGGTAGCGGCCGATACCGTCAATCAGGCGGCGCACCCTGGGCGCGATCAGGCCGCGCATCCAGCGCAGGTCTTCCGCTGCCAGGAAGTGCAGCGTGCCGCGCATGAACCACAGCCGGACGATACGCCGGTCGGCCAGGGCTTGCTCGATATCTGCTTCGGTCGCACCGGGCAGGCGCAATCCAAGCGCCCACAGCGCGCCGAGGTATTCCTGGGCCTGGACGGCCCCCAGCCAGCGCACGATCTCGTCCGGACGCTGGAAGCGAACCCCGGTCAAATGCTGGTTGTGAAGGCGGCGGCGGGTGATTTCCAGGGTCATCGATAGAGGGCCTCATTCCAATAAGCATATTGGGCAGGGTCAACAATGGGCAGAATCCAGCCGATCCCGGCACAGGAGGCAGTTGCCGGATGGCGACCGGGCAACCAACAACTAGGCTGCAAGTACTCTGTAGACAGCCTGTCCAATCTCTCCAAAACGGGCAACAATCGGATTCATGGACAACAGGCTGGCGAGACCAATCGTATCCTGAGTGGGGTACTTTTCGTCGAGGATACGTGTGGCCAGCACGTAGAACGTCCATTGTTCGAGATTGAGGGGGTCTACTGTCAATTTGTCCTGGTGATTCAGCAAGGCAAAAACATAAATATCCGCGGGCCGAACACGATCTGGGCCGTAATCATTGATCGAGTTGTCATACTGACGAGCTGGGGCAATACTAAATGCGATTCGGGAGAGCTGGGTCTGGCTCCAGTCCTGAACATATGCTCCCGACTTGACCTCGATCTTGATGCCATCTGGCATCATGAGATCAAAGGCATCCCACACCCCACGAACGCCGTCCGCCAGTCCAATGTCAAGAGCAACAAGGTATTCCGCCAAGATTCCGCGTGTCGTGTTTACCAGCAAATTCGACATGGCCCATTGCCAAAAACCAAGCAGCCGGGTTTCCAGGGGACCATCCGAGCGGTTAAACGGCTCATTTCCTGTCTTGCGACTCGCAGTCAAAGAAGCGAGTTCTTGGGACATAGTTTCGCCCCCATATTACTCAGTGGCACTGGCTTAGACCACGTAAGTCGGCACATTGGCCGCGCTTCACTGCAAACTGACAACTGTCCACTGTGAACTGCCCCTACTTCTCCGGCAGCGCGATCTTGAACGCCTCGGCGATATTGCGCGCGGGCAGGATTTCGATCCCGCCCGGCAGGTCGTCCTTGCGCCGGGTGCGCGGGACCAGAATGCGCTTGAAACCCAGCTTGGCCGCCTCATTGAGCCGCAGCGGAAGCTGGCTCACGGCGCGCAGTTCCCCGCTGAGGCCGATCTCGCCCACGATCGCCAGGTCGGCGGGCACCGGCCGGTCCAGGTAGCTGGACGCGATCGCCACCGCGACGGCCAGGTCGGCGGCCGGCTCGTCGATCTTGAGGCCGCCGATCACGTTCACGAACAGGTCTTGCTCCGCCAGCTTGAAGCCCATCCGCCGGGTGAGCACCGCCGCCAGCAGCAGCAGGCGGTTGTAGTCGATCCCGTTGGCCGTGCGCCGGGCGTAGCCGAAGGTCGTCAGGCTGCTGAGAGCCTGGACCTCCACCAGCAGCGGGCGCGTGCCTTCCAGCGTGACCGCGATCGCGCTCCCGGAAGCGTTGACCACCCGCTCCGCCAGGAAGGCCTCCGACGGGTTGCTGACCTCGGCCAGCCCGGTGCCGCGCATCTCGAAGACGCCCACCTCGCTCGTCGCACCGAAGCGGTTCTTGACGCTGCGCAGCAGGCGGTACGCCTGGAAGGGGTCGCCCTCCAGGTAGAGCACCGTATCGACGATGTGCTCCAGCACGCGCGGCCCGGCGATCGCGCCCTCCTTGGTCACGTGGCCGACCACGAAGACCGCGATCCCGCTGCTCTTGGCCAGCTCGCGCAGCCGGTTGGCGCACTCCCGCACCTGGCTGACGCTGCCCGCCGAGGATTCGAGCGCCTCGGTGAACGTGGTCTGGATCGAGTCAACCACGAGCACCTGGGGATTCAGCCCGCCCACGTGTTCGAGGATGGCTTCCAGGCCGGTTTCGGTCACGAGGTACAGGTTCTCCGGGTGGAGGCCCAGCCGGTCGGCGCGCATCCGGATTTGCTGGGCCGACTCCTCGCCGCTGACGTACAGCACCGGGCCGGTCTTGTCGGCCATCTTCGCCGCTGCGTCAAGCAGCAGGGTGGAATTGTGAATCACCAGATCGTTGGCGACAAAGTTCGCATGCTGGGCCACGCTGATATCAAAAACTGGCGCTTCCCCCGCAGGAGCAATGGACTCGATCTCATCCCAATAAACATCTCCAGTGCCCAGGGCGTTGAGGTAAGGATGTGGGTACCGTTCAACAAGGTGTTCGATCAAATAGCGCGTTACCGGCCGGTCCAGCCGTCGATACTTGATTTTTACACCCGCCGCCCGATAGATTTCCGCGAAGGTCGCGCCTTCCGTCGCTTCACGCAACGCATCCCAGAACCGCGCGTTGATCGGGACCGTATCCCGCTGAGTTGATGGGCGTTCAGGTTGCGATCGGGACAGCACTTCCGCGCAGGCGGTCTCTCGGCCCATGATCCCAATCTCGTCCAGGAAACGCCGCACATCACTGACGCCCTGCAGAGTCACCTCATACGCTTCGTAGGCTTGTCCGTTGACCTTGCTCGACTTGGTGCGCAGCTTCGCCACCAACCCGAACCGTAACAGAAGATGCTGCACGTCTTCCGCCAGACGACGACTGATGGTCGTGTAAGAGACTCCGGGCATCCCCCCGTTGATGACAAACACAGAACCGTCACAGGTGAACAATATCTTCAGAAAAAGGGCCAACTGTTCGCGGGGTAAACGAAAGATACAGTCCGGAATCGTCTTCTCGGATGCGGTTTTGTAGCGCAGGCCAATCTCACCCAAAAACCGCGCCATCGTCGTACAAGAATCAGCACGGTCACGGGCTTCAGGAGCCAGTGATTCGACCGGAATCTCGACGACAGCCGCGAGACGGTGCAATTCTTCAGGAGTTGGCACGCACGCAGCGCAGCGCCATGTATTCAGTCGCGCATCATGGACTTTTGCTCGACGCGACCATTCCATCCAGGTAATCCCGGTTTGCTGGTGAGCTGTACGCAATGCCTGGGCAAATTCCTGACGTGCTTTTGCTCGCTCAGCATGGGATACCGTAAAACGGAATTGGCGTGCTTTGCTCCCCGGCTTCTCGTAGACTACCAACCCAACTCCAAAAGCATCCGCGAGTTCCTGGGCATCCCTGGCGACCTCAGGTAGCTGGTTCGTGATGGAAATCTGGGACTGTGCAGAACCATCAGACAGCACATAAGCGATCAACTTAACATGGCTTTCCGGCAAGGCTTCCGCCCCAAAATAGGGAAGCTCTCGGGGCGCGGCAATTCGGGTGCCTGGACCAAGACTTTCCGCCGGTTGCCAGCCATCCATCGTGAGCAATGGATGCTCCGGCGTGCATTCCAATGTCCGGCCTAGCTTGGTCTTAATCCGCACGATGAACTTTGTGCCTCGCTCGAAAAACGCGGTTACGTTCTGAGGCCCCATCCGCAGCGTATCAGGATCAATCGCCAACACCTGACCGGGATCGTGCTTCAACGCCTCTATGCTTCGATACGCTCCGGTGTCTACATCGAGGATTCGGGTAGCGGCGGTCACGCATTTACCGATCCCCGGATCACCGCCGATCAGGACCACGCTGCCGGGGACGATCCCGCCGCCCAGCACGCGGGCGAACTCCCCGATCGGCATCGGCAGGCGCATCCCCGCCTCGGTGCTGACCTCGCGCAGCTTCTGCGGGCGGGAGCGCGGCACCGCGCCGCCGCCGATGGCCCCCCGACCGGGCGCTTCCTCCACCACCTCGACCATCGTGTTGAACTCGCCGCAGTTAGGGCAGCGGCCCATCAGCCGCGCCGACTGGCGGCCGCAGTTCTCGCAGACGTATTTGGTTCGGGTCTTGGCCATGAGGGGATACTCCCGCTGAATCGGATGCGCTTGGGGAGATTATAGCTCATCCGTGCTAAAGACAAAAAACGGGTCACGGATAACACGGATGGGACACGGATAACCGCGGATCAGAGACATCCACTTTCGCTTTGTCTTATCCATTTTTATCCGTGCATTTTCCGTGTGATCCGTGCCCTATTGTTCTTACCTATTCCTCCGGCTTCCAGCGCGGGGCGATCATGTTCTCCGGCTTGAGGATTTCGTCCACCTGCGCGCGGGTGAGCAGGCCGCGCTCCAGCACCAGCTCGACCACGCCCCGCCCGCTGGCCAGGGCTTCCTTGGCGATCGCGGCCGACTGGTCGTAGCCGATGTACGGGTTGAGCGCAGTCACGATCCCGATCGAGTTCTCGACCATCCGGCGCAGGTGCTCGCGGTTGGCCGTGATGCCTTCCACGCAGCGCGTCTGGAACACCCGGCAGGCGTTGCGCAGGTGGGTCAGGCTGTTGAACAGGGCGTAGGCAATCACCGGCTCCATCACGTTGAGCTGAAGCTGTCCGGCCTGGGCAGCCATCGTCACCGTGGTGTCATTGCCGATCACTTCGAACGCCACCTGGTTGACCACTTCCGGGATGACCGGGTTGACCTTGCCGGGCATGATCGACGATCCGGGCTGCATCGGCGGCAGGTTGATCTCACCCAGGCCGGTGCGCGGCCCTGACGAGAGCAGGCGCAGGTCGTTGGCCGTCTTGGAGAGCTTGACCGCGATCCGCTTGAGCACGCCGGAAAGCTGGACGAACACCCCGGTGTCCTGGGTGGCTTCGACCAGGTTGGGCGCGATGATCAGGGGGATTCCGGTCAGCTTGCGCAGGTGGCCGCACACCCGCGCGGCGAATTCCGGGTGGGCGTTGATCCCGGTGCCGATCGCGGTCGCGCCCATGTTGATCTCGACGATGAGCTGGGCCGCCTCGCGCAGACGGGCCATGTCCTCTTCCAGCATGACGGCGTAGGTGCTGAATTCCTGGCCCAGGGTCATCGGCACCGCGTCCTGAAGCTGGGTGCGCCCCATCTTGATCACGTCGCCGAATTCGATCGCCTTGGCCTCGAACCCGGCCTTCAGCTCCAGCATGGCCTGCAACAGGCCGTCAATCGCGAAATGGAGCGCGATCTTGAGCGCGGTCGGATAGACATCATTGGTGCTCTGCGACAGGTTGACATGGTTGAGCGGATGGATGGTCGCGTAGTCGCCCTTGGGGTGGCCGAGCAACTCCAGCGCCCGGTTAGCGATCACCTCGTTGGCGTTCATGTTGGTCGACGTGCCCGCCCCGCCCTGGATCACGTCCACCACGAACTGGCTGGTCCACATCCCCTGCCGCACTTCCTCCGCTGCCGAGATGATGACCCCGGCGACCGCCGGCTCGATCAGGCCCAGGTCGGCGTTGGCGAGGGCCGAGGCCTGCTTGACGCAACCCAGGGCCTCGATCAGGAACGGGTAATTGCGGATCGGCATGTCCGAGATCGGGAAGTTCTCCACTGCCCGCAGGGTCTGCACGCCGTAGTAGGCCTCGTCCGGGATACGCCGCTCGCCCAGCGAATCGTGCTCGGTCCGGTAGCGGCCGGAAAGCGGAGTCGGCTCGCTGCCGGCCTGCTGGGCCGCCGAATAGGTCAGCCGCTCGCTCAGCGTCTGGGCCGCCGCGGCCACGAGCTGCTGGTAAATATCCGGGTGCTGCCCGGCCAGTTGATCGAGCACCGCCCGCGAGAAGCACAGCACGCGCACCGCCGTCCGGGCGTAAGCCGAGCCGACGTGGGTCGGGCTGCCCAACAGCAGCCGTTCGCCCAGCAGCGCGCCGGGGCCGAGCGTCGCCAGCGTGATCGGGCGCTGGCCGATCCCGTGCGTGACCACGACCTCGCCGCTCTCCACGACCATCACCGACTCGCGCGGGGCGCGCTCGTGAAACAGGTATTGCTGAGGCTGAAACTCCTTCACTTCGAGCAACCCGGCCACAATGCTCAGGGCGGACTCATCCAGCTTCTCAAACAGCCGGGCGGTATGCAACATCTGGCCAATCGAATCCTGGGATTGCCGAGTCATCACATCTCCGATGGGTGAAACGAACCAACGTGGCGAAAAGCGGTGTCAGCGATCAGCATTCGGCCGTCAGCCAAAGACAAGAACAAGGCAGCGCGGCAGCGCCGCCTAGAGCGCGCCAACCTCGGCCAGCCCGCGCGCGACGGCCAGGGCGTGCGCTGCGGCGGTGATCGCCCCCCGCCGCCAGGCGGCGGCCAGTTCGTCCAGCGTCAGCCACTCGACCGTGATCGCCTCCGTCTCTTCGAGTTGCTGCGCGTCTACCACGCACGCACCGCGCGCCAGAACGAGGTGCATGGTCATCGTGCTCCGCTCCGGCAGGATCGAAAAATCGCCAAGCAGGGCGACCGACTCCGCCGTGCAGCCGACTTCCTCGCGCAGCTCGCGCCGGGCGGCTTCCAGCGGCAACTCGCCGTCATCCACGTACCCGGCCGGCAGTTCCAGCAGGTCGGCCCCGATGCCGTGCCGGTACTGGCGCACCAGCGGCACGCGCCCGTCCTCGGTGACGGCGAAGACCGCCACCCAATCGCGCAGGGCCAGCCGGAAATACTCGTCGATCACGACCCCGTTGGCCAGTTGGACGCGTTCCGTCCAGACCGAAACCCACGGCGTGCGGTCGAGCAGAGATTCGCGGGCCAGCACCGTCCAGGGATGTGAATTCACAGGCTCTCCAATGTCGTTATCCCGCATCGTCATCCGGATTCTGATTGACCTGCTGCTCGCCGGCGAGCATCTGAAGGATGAAGTCCAGCGCCTCCTGGCGGGTATCGAAGACTCTGACGCGCATGGGCGTGACCCTCATGAGCATCTCCATCATGTAGCGCACCATGCGACTGACGCCATAGATCGTGCTGGGGCTGTCATTGGTCGTTTCAGCCATGAGGCGGCGAATCTCGCGGCCCATCGCCAGCAGCGGGGGAAGCCGCTGGATGTCCTGGGCGTCGATCAGGCTATGAATCCCGTGCCCTGGCACTTCCCGTTCCATGGCGATGATCTGGTCGACAGCCGCCGCAAAATCCGCCTCGCTCACGATCCCGGACAACTTGAGAAAACGGATGTGGGGTTTCTGCTCCCACCGGACTTCATACGGCATGGCTCATCCTCCTGCGCTATCATGGCCGGCGACCGACCAGGGACAATCCCAGCCCAGATCAAACCTGGTTCACGCTCTATACCGTGGGATCGCCTGAAGCCTGACCGATCTGGCGCTCGCTGGCGATCATTTGCTGGATGAATTCCAGCGCCTCCTGGCGCGTGTCAAACACCTTGATGCGCAGCGGCGTGACCTTCATGAGCATCTCCAGCATGAACCGCACCATGCGGCTGACTCCGAAGACCGTACTGGTGCTGCGGTTGGGCGATTCGGCCAGCAGGCGGCGAATCTCCCGGCCCAGCACCGACAGCGAGGGAAGCTGCTGGATTTCCGCCGCATCGACCAGAGTGTGGACATGGGTCTCCGGGACTTCGCGGGCCAGAGCAATGGCCTGGTCAATGGCGTTCACAGCATCTTCCTCGCCGACCATCCCGGCGAGTTTGAAAAAGATGATGTGGGGTTTCTGTTCCCAACGGACTTCATAGGGCATGGCTCAACAACCTTCCGTAGTCTGCCTGAGAGCGTTCTACCGCTGCCCGGCCACCGGGCTATTCGATGTCGTCGCGACGCTGTGCGATCTGCCGTTCGCTCGCCACAATCTGATGGATGAAGGTTCGTGCTTCCTCCAGCGTGTCAAAAATCCGGACGTGGGTCCCGGTGACTTTGATCACCATCTCGACCACCAGGCGCATCACCCGGTTCAGCCCCGATAGCGTACTGGTGGCCCGGTTGGGCGATTCCTGCATCATACGCCTGAATTCCCGGGCCGTGACCGTGACCGGAGGAAGCTGTTCCAGGGCTGAACAATCCAACAGCGTATGCACCAGGCTATCGGGAACCTCCAGAGCCAGTCTGATGGCCTCATCGATCCCGGCCACCAGTTCTTCCTCTGTCACGACGCCAACCGCTTTCATATACACGACGTGCGGTTTGTCTTCCCAGCGAATTTCGTAGGGCATAATCCGCCTCCATGCACTTCTGCTATCGGGTTGGCCCGGCCTCCTGCCGGGGCGGCTGGCCGTGTTCGGCCAGGGCCAGCAGAAACTGGCGCGCTTCCGTCCGGCTCTCGAAGACCTGGATCCGCATCGCGGTGACCTTGATCAGCATCTCCAGAATCAGGCGCACCACGCGGCTGGGACCGCATACGGCGCTGGTGCCGCGATTGGGCGAATCCGTCAGCACGCGCCTCACCTCGCGCCCCAGCAGCGCCAGATTGGGCAGTTGACCGGCCTCCACGGCATCGATCAGGGTATGCACCATGCTGTCGGGATGGCTGTTCGCCAGCGCGATGGTCCGGTCGATGGCCGCCGAAAACTCCTCCGCAGTCACCGTCCCACTCAATTTGAAATACAGCAGGTGGGGCTCCACCTCCCAGCCAGTCTCACAAGGCATGCCATCCTCCCTGCTCATGAGGACAATCCGATTTTCCAGCAAGTCCGGACAGCCCAACGCGCGGCATTGCCCGGCCGCCGCAAGACGGAATCGTGATGATGAAGTATTGATATTATAGGCTCAGGGAAGATTAATGCCAATGAACTGTGAAGGGTCGACCCACTCCCCATTCACAGCGATTTCCCAGTGGATATGCGGGCCGCTGCTGCGCCCGGTGCTGCCGCTGATCCCCACCACCTGGCCGGCCTGCACGATCTGCCCGCGCGTGACGTGAATCTCGGAGAGGTGGGCCAGGCCGGAGTAGACCCCCCAGCCGTGATCGATCAGGACGTAGTTGCCGCGCACGTCCAGCCGTTCGGCCAGCACCACCCGGCCCGCCGCCGGCGCCAGCAGGGGAGTCCCCGCCGGGCCGCGCAGATCGGCCCCGGTATGGCGGCCCCACAAGGCGCTGTTGTACAGCCGCCACGCGCCGAAGGGGGAGGTAAACTCGGCATCCAGCGGCTTGGCGAACGGCCCGTTCCAGTAGCGCAGCTGGGTGACCTGGTTGAAGATGGCCTGCAGCCGGGCGCGTTCCTCGCGATCGACCTCCGGCTCCAGCAGGTAGCCGAGATCGCTGCCGATCGTGACATCCTGGCGCATGAAGCCGCCGTCCAGCACGCTGACCTGCCCTTCCCAGGAGGAGCGTGACCCGTCCTGGAACCAGACCAGCACTTCCAGCGGATACGTGCCGGGAGTGTATTCCATGTTGACCGAGAGCAGGCCGTGCCAGGCCCCACCGGCCGGGTAACACTCGACCAGGCGGTTGAGGAACAACAGGCGCGCCCCGGCGATATCCGTCCCCTGGATGTGCAGCAGGCCGGTATTGCCCTGTTTGAGCGCGTCGAAGTCCAGCACGACGTCGAATTCATGGGCGGTCTGGCTGCCCTGCGCGCGGATCACCCCGCCGCTCGCCAGCATCCCGATCAAAACCGCCGCCAACAACCCCAGGAACCACCGTTGCACAGTCAGGCACTCCCAACTTCGATCCGGTCGCCCGGCGATCCTGCCGGGCCAGCGGCAAGTATAACGGAGTCAGGAGGCCGGAGGCAAGCAGCCCACCGCCTCAAAACCGGACCGCGTCAGGTCCGCCAGACATTTCACCGTGAAACGCGCGAAAAACGCCCAGGGAAAACGCGAAGAAAGGCAAAATATAGAAAAACGCTCCCGTAGAAAGCACGAAAAATGTCGAGGGGGACTATCAGAACCCGATTTCCTCTCCGCGCTCTTTGCGTCCTCTACGGTGAGATGCTTTTTCGGGTCGATGCAATCGCCCTGCCCGCGCCGCATTGGCCGCTTGCGTCCGGCCGAGTATACTGGACGCTGTTCGGAATTGAGCCGCCAGAGGGGGAAACCGCGCCATGCGCCTGCGCCAGAGCCTGTTCAGCACGTACAGCATCGTGGCCCGCGACCCGGCCACCGGCCAGCTTGGGGTGGCCGTGCAGACCCACCAGATGTGCGTCGGCAGCCGCATCCTCTGGGCGCGGCCCGGCCTGGGGGCGGTGATCACCCAATCCCTGTCCAACATCAGTTACGCGCCCATGGCCGGAGCCATGCTGCGCGAAGGCATCCCGCCGGAGCGGATCATCGCCGCGCTGGTCGCCTCCGACGACCGGCCCGAAGTGCGCCAGGTGGCGGTGGTCGATGCCCAGGGCCGGGCGGCGGCCTTCACCGGCATCGGCTGCATCCGCGAGGCCGGGCATCACACCGGCGAGGGCTACAGCGTCCAGGCCAACATGATGACCCACCCGACCGTGGTCAAGGCCATGGCCGAGACCTACGAAGCCGCCCAGGGCGATCTGGCCCAGCGGATGCTGGCCGCGCTCCAGGCAGCTCAAGCCGAAGGCGGCGATATCCGGGGCATGCAGTCGGCCGCGCTCAAGGTCGTCCCCGCCGATCTGGCCGCGCGCGACTGGGCAGTCGACTACGACCTGCGCGTCGACGAGCACGCCAACCCGGTCAGCGAGCTGGCCCGCCTGGTCCGGCTGCGCCATTCCCAGATCGCGGACGAGGCCGGCTACGCGGCCCTGGCGAGCGGCGACCGCGACCGGGCGCTGGCCCTGTGGCAGGCCGCGCGCGACGAGGCCCCGGAACTGGAAGAGACGGGCTTCTGGCAGGCGGTCGCGCTGGCCGACGAATACGACGACGTGCCGGCCGCCGGGGAACTGCTGGCCGCGACCCTGGCGGACGATCCGCGCCGCGTCCACTGGCTGGACCTGATCGAGCGGCTGGTCGCCTGCGGGCTGATCGAGCACGCCGACCGGGCCGCCGCCCTGGTCAAGGCGGTCAAGGCCAGCGCCAAGGGCCGCAAAACCCCGAAGAAGACTCCCAGGAAAACGCCCGCCAAAGGCGGCGGGAAAAAAGCGTCCGGGTCCGGCAAACGCAAGGCCGGGTAATCTCCCGCACGGAAAGCAGGCAGCCATGCCTTTCTCGGAACACAAGCGCCAGCTTCGCGCGTTGATCGGCCATGACCTGTTGATCTCCCCAGGCGCGGTCGCCCTGATCTACGACGATCGGGGCCGCGTGCTGCTCCAGCGCCGTCCCAGCGGCAAGTGGATTCTGCCTGGCGGCGGGCTGGAGCCGGACGAAACGCCCGCCGAGGGCGTTGTGCGCGAAATCTGGGAGGAGATGGGCGTGCGGGCCATGCCCACCCGCCTGCACGGGGTCTTCACCGGCCCGGCCTGGCACGTCACCCACCCCAACGGCGACCAGGACGCCATCCTGGACGTGGTGTTCGAGTGCCGACTGGACTCCCAGGACTTCCGCCTGGATGGAGAGGAGGTCGCCGAGGTCGCCTACCTGTCCATCGAAGATGCGCTGAGGCTGCCCCTGTATCCCTCCGACCGGCTGCTGCTGGCTACCGCTACCCTGCGCGGCCAGGCGGCGGTCTTCGCCCCATCTACCTGGGAGCCGCCCACCGACGGCTACCGCAGCCACGGCATGCCGGAATACGAGCGCCGCCTGCGGGCCAAGATCGGCCACCTGCGCGTGCTGGCTCCGGCGGTCGGGGTGGTCGTGCGCGACGAGGGCGGGCGGATTCTGCTCCAGCGCCGGGCGGATAACGGCCTGTGGGCGCTGCCTGCCGGGGCAATGGACCCGCTGGAGACTCCCGCCAATGCCGCCCGCCGCGAAACCTGGGAAGAGACCGGCGTCCTGATCGACGTCAAGCGCATCACCGGCATCTACGGCGGCCCGGACTACCACTTCACCTACATCTCCAGCGGCGACCATGCCGCGCTGCTCAGTATCGTGCTGGAAGGCGTGCCGGTCGGCGGCGCGCCCACCCCGGACGGCCACGAATCGACCGAGGTCGCCTACTTCCCGCCGGAGGAGACCCTGGGCCTCGTCTCCGACAAATGGGTGCGCCGCCTGCGGCCCATCCTGGAAGGTTATCCCGCCCCGGACTTCGACCCGCCCGCCTGGCAGCCGCCTGAGCAGGACTGAGCGCCCCAGCGTCGAAGCGGCAGGCGAACCGCAGGCCGACAACGCGCCGCTCGCGCCGTCTGCGCGCCTTTGCTTTTGACTGACCGCTGATAGCTAATTGCTGATTGCTGCCTTTCAAGGGGTTTTCGCCATGCCCATGTCCGAATTCATGCGCCGTCTGCGCGCCCAGGTCGGCCCGGCCACCCTGCTCTCGGTCGGCGTCGTCGCCCTGATCCGGGATGAGGTCGGGCGCGTCCTGTTCCAATGCAGGGTCGATAACGGCCGCTGGGGCCTGCCCGGCGGCATGGTCGAGCCGGGCGAGACTCCGGCCGATGCCCTGGTGCGCGAAGCCTGGGAGGAGACCGGGCTGCACGTCGCGCCGCTGCGGGTGGCCGGGGTGCTGGGCGGGCCGGACTTCCACACGCGCTTCGAGAACGGCGACGAGCTGTCCAATATCACGCTGGCCTTCGAGTGCCGGGCCATCGGCGGCGCGCTGCGGCCGGACGGGATCGAATCGGCGGAGCTGGCCTACGTCGACCCGGCCGAAGCCCCGGCCCGGCTGGCGCTGCCGCCGGTCTTCGCGCGGGTGGCGGGCGCGCTGATCGCGTCCGGCGAGCGGGCCTACTTCGCCCCGGCCACCTGGCAGCCGCCCGCCGACGGCCACCGCTCGTTCGGGATGTCGGACTACATGCGCGATCTGCGGGCCAGAGTCGGGCACGAGCTGCTTCAGGTCGCCGGAGCGGCGGCGATCATCCTCGACGACGCGGGGCGCGTGCTGCTCCAGCGGCGCGGCGATACCGGCCAATGGGGGTTGATCGGCGGCGGGATGGACCCCGACGAAGCCCCCGCCGACGCGGTGGCGCGCGAGGCGTGGGAGGAAACCGGGCTGCTCGTGGAGCCGGTGCGCCTGATCGGAGTCTACGGCGGCGCGGACTACTACCTGACCTACCCCAACGGCGACCGGGTCTCAATCGTCAGTCAGATGTTTGAATGCCGGGTGGTGGGAGGCGAGCTTTCACCGGATGGGCGCGAATCGCTGGAGCTGCGCTACTTCGAGCCGCGCCAGGTCCTGGCCGCGATGGACTTCCCCCCGCGCATGCGCGAGCGGATCGGGCACGCCCTGCGCGCGGAGCAGGCGGCCTATTTCGCCGGGCCGGCCTGGACGCCGCCCCCGGCGAGCGGCGATGGCCCTCAGGGGTAAACTGGCGGAAAACTAGGGAATCTCCGGGGCGACTTGCTCCGGCACGAGGCCCAGCACGGCACAGGCCTCCTCCAGATCGGCCACATACTGGAAATCGTGCCCGACCAGCACCCGGCTGAAGACGCGCAGCGCCAGCTCGATGATCATCCGTGGAATCTGGCTGCCGCTGACAACCACGGCCCGCCGGCTCCAGTTAGGGTAGCGGCCGCGCAGGATCAGGCCGATCTTCTGGAGCGATCCGGGCGGCAGCTTGGCCCCCGGCCGGATGTCGATGATCAGGTCGACCGGCCGGTCCGCGCCGCTCAACAACTGGTTCATGACCTGGACGGCTGCGTCATGTTCCTCCCAACGAAAGCGCCCCTCGTAACTCAGCCGCATCACCTGCCCGTACCAGCCTACCTGCACACCCATCGCCCATCACCTTCGCTGCCAAGAAGTTCCGATGTTATCCACGTTCCCACTTCAAGCTTAACTCAGGAGCAACAGATTGGTGAGCTTTTTCACACATTTTTCAGAAGGCGAGTATCAAACCCGCCCCCGATCGAATGCCGGTCACAGCCCGCCATTCCCCCTGGCCCGGCCGCGATCGTCGCGCGCTGGTTGCCGAAAGTCCCGCCGCCTGATAGGCTCTAAACCGTATTCACCTGCCGATCGTCACCGAGCGAGGTCATCCATGTACGCTGCCCGCCTGAACACCCTGCGCCGGATCGCGGCCGATGCCGGCCTGGATGCCATCCTGCTCTTGCCCGGCCGCAACCTGGTCTACGTGACCGGCCAGCAGTTCCACCTGATGGAGCGCCCCACCGTGGGCATCTTCCCGCGCGAGGGCGACCCGGTGATCCTGCTGCCCGCCCTGGAGATCGCCAAGTTCGCCGCGCCGCCCTACCCGCTCCAGATTTTCACCTACACCGATACCGAAGGCCCGGAGGCGGCCTACGCGGCCGGGCTGGCCGCCGCCGGATTGTCCGGCAAGCGGGCCGGGGTGGAAGGGTTGGTCATGCGCTATGCCGAGATGCAGCTCCTCCAGCGCCACGCGCCGGGGATCGTCTTCGAGGATGCCACCGGGCCGCTGGCCGCGCTGCGCCTGTGCAAGGCCGCGGACGAGGTCGCGACCATGCGGCGGGCCATCCAGGTCAGCGAGGAGGCCCTGCGCCAGACGATCGCCGCCGTGCGCCCCGGCCAGACCGAGCAGCAGATCGCCAACGCGCTGCTGATCGCCATGCTGCAGGGCGGCGGGGGCAACCTGCCCTTCGAGCCGATCGTGCTCGGCGGGCCGCGCAGCGCCCTGCCCCACGGCGTGCCGGAAGCGCGCCCCGTCATGGAAGGCGAGCTGCTCCTGTTCGACTACGGCACCAGCCTGGGCGGCTACAATTCCGACATCACCCGCACCTTCGTCCTCGGGGAGCTGCGCGAGACCCGGTTGCAGGACGCCTACGCCGCCGTCCTGGCCGCCAACACCGCCGGGCGCATGGCGGCCGGGCCGGGCGTGCCCGCCCAGGAAGTCGACCGCGCCGCCCGCGCCGCGATCGTCCAGGCCGGGTTTGGGGAGTACTTCACCCACCGCACCGGGCACGGCCTGGGCATGGACGTCCACGAGCCGCCCTACATCCGCGAGGGCAATACCGACTTACTGGAAGTGGGCAACGTCTTCACGGTGGAGCCGGGTATCTACCTGCCCGACGTGGGCGGCATCCGCATCGAGGACGACGTCCTGATCACGCCCGACGGCGCCGAGTCGCTGACCACCTTCCCCCGCGAGTTGCAGTCGATCGGGGGATAGGCCCGACCACCCGATCGAGTATTGGAGGTGTATCCATGAAACTGGCCGAAGCGCTGATCCTGCGCGCCGACATCCGCAAGCGGATCGAACAGCTCCGCAACCGCCTGGCGGCCAACATCCAGGTGCAGGAGGGCAGCGACCCGCATGAAGACCCCCAGGCCCTGCTGGAAGAACTGCCGCGCCTGGTGCGCGAGTTCACGGACCTTGTGAAGCGCATCAACCAGACCAACGCGGCTACGCCGTTCGAGCCGGGAGTCACGCTGACCGACGCGCTGGCCGAGCGTGACGCGCTCGCCATCGAACGCAGCGTGCTGACCTCCGCCATCCAGTCGGTCGCGCAGCCGGTTAACCGCTACATGCGCTCGGAGCTGCGCTCGATCACGACCGTCAACCTGGGCCAGCTCCAGAAGCAAGTCGATGATCTGGCCCGCGATTACCGCGAGCTGGATACGCGCATCCAGGCGATGAACTGGGCGGTGGACTTGATCGAAGACTAAAAAAACGCTGTTAGCTCTTGGCTGTTGGCTTTTAGCTAAAAGCGAACAGCGAATAGCCAATAGCCTATAGTGGGTAGTGGGTTTCTGGCCGGAGCGAGCACAACCCGCGCTGACCGGGCAAGTTCAGCACATGGCCGCCGAAAGGCGCTAATCGCATGCGGGGCCATGCGAGCCGGGTTCAATTCCCGTCGCTCACCGGGCATGCCCAGCACTGTGACACGCGTACCGGGCACCGCGCAATGTCAGCACCACGTGCTGATCGGCCAGTCATCCGCGAGGGTGGGACAGGGGTCTTTGGAGCAACGCCAGCGCTGCTCCCGCCGCTGCATTACAGGCAAAAACTAGACGAACCGCCAAGACGCAAAGGACGCAAAGGAAAAGCAGGGGAGGGGATATACAAGGATTTTGCTTTTTCTGTTTTTCCTCTTGTTTTTCCTTGGCGTTCTTGGCGTCTTGGCGGTTCAATCCGTCTTTCCCAAACCTGGCCGATCGGCCATTGCCACCGCCGCGATTGTCGGCTAGGATGGACACGGTTACAGAAACCGAGGCAATCATGATCCTGCTGTACGGCGCGATTCTCCTGTGCGATATGCATATGGATGTCTTCCCCACCGACAGGAGAGGTGCGCCCCCGGTTCTGTAATATACTTGCTAATAAATCTGACATGGCAAGCACAGGCTGCGGGCGTCCCCCGCAGCCTTTTTGTTTGCCTCGCCACCTTTGCACCGGGACAGACCCCGGAAAGGCTAGACCATCATGAAGTTGCCAGACGTATTCACCTCCATGCGCACCTTCCTGATCGTGTGGGCCGGGCAGCTCGTCTCGCTGCTCGGCTCGCGCATGACGCGCTTCGCCCTGATTATCTGGGCTTACCAGCAGACCGGCGACGCCACCACCCTGGCCCTGCTGGGCTTCTTCAGCTACCTGCCGATCGTGCTCGCCAGCCCCTTCGCCGGGGTGTGGGTCGACCGGCTGGATCGCCGCAAGATCATGATCCTGGCCGACAGCGGATCGGCGTTGACCACCGCCGGGCTGCTGATCCTGTACGCCACGGGGAATCTTCAAATCTGGCACCTGTATCTGGCGGAAGGACTGTCCGGCTTCTTCGAGGCCTTCCAGTCTCCGGCCTATACCGCCGCCAGCAGCCTGCTCGTCCCCAAGGCCCACTACGGCCGGGCCAGCGGCCTGCGCTCGCTGGCCCTCAACGGGGCGGACGTGATCGCGCCCGCCTTCGCCGGGCTGCTGCTGGGCCTGATCGGCATCCAGGGCATCATGACCCTGGACGTGATCACCTTCTTCGCGGCGCTGGGCACGCTGCTGGTGGTGCGCTTCCCCGCCCCGCCCGTCCGCGCGGCGGAAGCCTCCAGCCGCCCTGGGCTGAAGGCCCAGCTCACCTTTGGCTTCCGCTACATCTTCGCGCGCAAGGGGCTGCTGGGGCTGCTGCTGATCTACACCTGCATCAACCTCTTTGCAGCCCTGACCTACTTCGGCGTGCTGCCCGCCATGATCCTGACCCGCAGCGGCGGTGACGAGCTGGCCCTGGCGAGCGTTCAGGGCGCGCTGGGCGCGGCCGGGGTGATCGGCGGGATCGTGGTCAGCCTGGGCGGGCTGCCCAGGCGGCGCATCCATGCCGCGCTGGGCGCGACGGCGATCTCCTTCCTGGGGGACTTCCTGTTCGCGGCTGGGCGGGATGTGACCGCCTGGGTGGTCGCGGCCTGCGTCTCCTCGTTCTTCATCCCGATTTTGCTGGCCGGGGAGCGCGCGATCTGGCAGACCAAGGTGCCGCCGGAGGTGCAGGGGCGCGTCTTCGCCGCGCAGAGCATGGTCCGCATGGGCATGATGCCGCTCGGCTACCTGCTGGCCGGGCCGCTGGCCGACCGGCTCTTCGAGCCGGCCATGCTGCCCGGCGGGGCGCTGGCGAGAGTCTTCGGCGGGCTGGTGGGGACCGGCCCCGGCGCGGGGATGGGCCTGATGTTCCTGTTCACCTGCCTCGGCGGGACGCTGCTGTGCCTGAGCGGCTACGCGATCCGGCCCGTGCGCCGCGTGGAAATCGAGCTGCCCGACTTCGACGCCGAAGAACCGGCGACCGACTCCGCCACCCGCGCCACCGGAGAGACGGTCCCGGTCGCGATCTAGCGCCACGGTACAACCAACGAGGCGTGGGGGAGCATCCCCACGCCTCGCTGCGCCCACCCTCCGGGTCGGAATCAGACACGCTCCCTCTTCCTGGCGGCGATGAAACACTGCCGGGCAGGTACATCCAGGCCCGCCACCTCTACGATCTCGAAATTCTCCCGCGTGATCGCCCCCCGGAGATCAGCCAGTTTGAATGGCCGTACCCTGGGAATCAGCCCGGTCCTGCTCACGAGCGACAATAACGCGCTCGATAGCTTCTGCTCTCCCATGCAGGGCGTGACGGAGATCAGCCATCCTCCCGGCTTCAGCAGCGCATGGATCCGCGCCAGCGCCTGCTCCGCGTCCTCCACCAGGTGCAGCACGTAGAAGGCCAGGACGGCGTCGAAGGAGCCTTCCCGGTAGCGCGCGTCGAACAGGCTGGCCTGGGCGTAGTCGACGTTGGTGATGCCGCGCCCGGCAGCCTTCGCCTGCGCGAGCGCGATCATCCGGGGCGAGGTATCCAGTGCGTGAACCCGCACCACATCCCCGGCGATCGCATGGGCGATGCGGCCCGTCCCACACCCGACATCGAGCACGACATCCCCACCGGCGAGGTAGGCCCTCGCCTTGTCGATCGCGGCCACGATGACCGGCTCGTCCTGCGCTTCTTCCCGATCGTAGGACGCGGCCGCCCTGTCCCAAAACCTGACCGATCGATCCATGTCTCGCTCTCCAGTCACGCGCGGACAGCGCCGGCGGCGGGCGCCACGCTGAGGACCACATTGCCCTTTTTGTGCCCGGCCTGGACGTAGCGGTGCGCCTCGACGGCCTGTTCCAGCGGATAGCAGCGATCGATAACCGGCTTCAGCTTGCCCACCTCGATCAGCGTCTTGAGAAGCAGCAGGTCGTCGCGCCGCTCGCCGCCGCCGCTGGAATCGCGGTGCACGTCCAGATAGCAGCGGGTCATCTTCTGGGCCTTGTGGCGCTGCGCGGCGGGCAGCTTGCCCACCGCGTCGAAGATGACATCGTATTCCCCGGCGCGCGCGGTGAAATCCTCGCGGGTGTAGTCGATGACCCGATCCGCGCCCAGGGCTTCGACCCATTCCAGGTTGGCGGTGCTGCACACGGCGGTCACTTCCGCCCCGAAGTGGTTGCGAGCCAGTTGGACGGCATTCGTGCCGACCGCCCCCGACGCGCCGTAGATCAACACCTTCTGGCCGGGCTGAATCTGGGCCTTGCGCAGGATGCGCAGCGCGGTCATCCCCGCGCCAGGGACGGCAGCGGCTTCCTCATAGGTCAGGTTGGCCGGTTTGAGGGCCAGCGCCCCATCCTCCGGCAGGCACTTGTATTCGGCATAGCCCCCGAAATTCGCGGCGAAGGTCGAGCCAAAGACCGCGTCGCCGGGCTTGAAGCGGGTGACCGCCCGGCCCACCGCTTCGACCTCCCCGGCCAGCTCCATCCCCAGGATTTTCCGCCTCGGCTGGAACAGACCCAGGTACAGCCGCGCGCCCAGCCACATCGCGCGCGGGACAATGAAGCTGCGCATGCGCACATCGCCGATGGTCGCGGTCGTCGCGTGAACCTTCACCAGGACTTCGTTGTCCCTGGGCGTGGGTTTAGGCACGTCCTGGAGCCGGAGCACTTCCGGCGCGCCGTAGTGAGTGTAGACAATCGCTTTCATGCGTATTCCCCCCGTGCTGAACCTGGCGCTGGCAGCGTCCAGGCGGCAAATGTCTAATCGCAGAGTGACAACCAGGCGCGGATCGCGCGGCTGGCAAAGGTTGGGTTTGAGCGGCTTATGCGACCGTGAGGACGACGTGGCCCGTCCGCTGCCCGGCCTCGACGTAACGGTGCGCCTCGGCGGCCTGGGCCAGGGGATAAGCGCGGTCGACGACCGTGGAGATCACGCCCGCCTCGACCAGATCCCGGATTTGCTCCAGGTCGGCCTGCGTCTCGGAGGACAGGGCGCAGATGACTTTCTTTCCGCCGACTCTCGACGTCCACAGCATCTGAAAGAGCTGCTTCATCTTGAAGCTGGCCAGCAGATAGCGGCCGTTGGGCGTCAGCGAGTTCTTGCAGCGGGAGAAGGAAGTCTTGCCCAGGACGTCGAAGATCAGGTCGTAGGTCTGCCCGTTGCGGGTGAAGTCTTCCTGGGTGTAGTCGATGACCGCGTCCGCCCCCAGGGCCTTGACCATCGCCAGACGCGCCGTGCCGCACACCCCGGTCACGTGCGCACCGTAATATTTGGCGAGCTGGAGCGCCGCCGAGCCGATCGCGCCCGAAGCGCCGTTGATCAGCACCTTCTGGCCGGGCTGGATGTCCGCTTTCTTGAGGAGACTCAGCGCGGTCAAGGCCCCGTAGGGCACGCTGGCGGCTTCCTCGGCGCTCAGGTTGGACGGCTGGAGCGCGACCATCCCGGTCTCCGGCATGCACAGGTACTCGGCATACGCGCCGAAGCTGGGGCCGCGATAGCCGAACACCGCGTCGCCGGGCTTGAAGCGCGTGACCGCGCCCCCGACCGCTGCCACTTCCCCGGCGAACGCGCTGCCCAGGATCGGCTTGCGCGGCTTGCGCCAGCCAAATTCCAGGCGCGAAAGCAGCCAGAACAGGGCGGGCATCGAAAAAGTGCGCGGCGTGGTTGTGTTGAACTTGCGGGCCAGGACGTCCCCAAAACACACGGACGTCGCGGAAATGCGGATCAGGAGTTCATCGGCCTTCGGCGCGGGCCTGGTGACTTCCTGGAGCTGAAGGACATCGGGCGATCCATACTGGGTGTACACAATGGCTTTCATGAGTTTCCTCTTCATTTGACCGGATGCGGCCTGTTCAGGCCGGCGTAAACAATTCGGCGCGACTCGTTATTCGGGATCGTAGGTGAACACGTCTTCCAGCGGCACGCCGAAAACGTGGGCGATGCGAAAGGCCAGTTCCAGCGACGGGGAGTACTTGGCGGCTTCGATGGCGACGATCGTCTGGCGCGTCACTCCGACTTTGTCGGCCAGCGCCTGCTGGGTCATTTCCCCGTGATGGAAGCGCAGTGTCCGGATGTTGTTGCTGATCCGAGTTTCGGTCATCTCAGAACCCCCGCCGGTAGAAATAGAACTGGGACAGCTCGCTCACGATTTCGGAGACCACCCCGGCGCAGATCAGGATGACGAACATCACCGCCGGCGGCTGGGACAGCACCAGCGCGGCCATCGCCAGGATGAAGCCCGCCGAAAACACGTACAGCGACCGGCTCGTGGCTTTCAGCTCGATCAGCCTGTCGCGCTCGTCGGTGATTTCGGGGCCTTCCTCCCGCGTGGCGATCGCGTTCGCGATGTAGAAGACGATGGTGAGGACGATCTTGGCGGCGACCGTCACCGGGATCAGGATCAGGAAGAACGCGCCCCAGAAGTGAAAGACCTCCGGCGCGTAGGCGTCCGCCTGCGGGTAGCGCTGGATCATGAGCGCGGAGTAGACGACCACGATCAGCACCGTGCTGACCATGCTCATGAGGCTGCGCCGTTCTTGAAAGGACATCTCATCCCCCTTGTGTCTGCTGAGTTTTACTCAACGTCAAATTTACCTTGCATAGAGTATCATAAACCAGACATAATGTCAAGTATCTTTTACATCAAGTGGCGCAAACTGGATCAGGCAAGGAATCTCAGCGATAGCGCTATGGCGTGCGAAGCGCGTTCTTTGTGGAAATGGAAAGAGGAGGGGGGTGCGATGCTGCGTATCGACCCGAAGGGGGAATGCCCGCCTAATTCGTCCGCCGCGCCACCGTACTCATCCCGAGCGCGGGCAGCCAGACGGTGATCGCCGGGCAGAGTCAGGAACCTGGCGACTCCACCGGGTTTCCCGCTGCTGTCTCCTCAGGGGGTTTGAGGGATCGGAAGCTGCGGTACAGACTCAGGTCATAGATGATCTTCAGCCCGCCGGCCAACACGAAGGGCAAACTGAGCAGCGACGCGCTGAGCAGCACCCCGGTCAATAGCGGCGATACCGCACTTCCGACCGTGCGCGCGATCGTGGTGACCCCCGCCGCCGCGGATCGCTCGTCCGCGTCCACGACAGCCATGATATACGATTGGCGGGTAGGCACATCCATC
>JARKOQ010000029.1 GCA_029976005.1 Aggregatilineales bacterium
GCGCAAGACGCTCCTGGCGCGCGGCCACGACCGGCTGTCCACCTACGGGATCGGCACGGAGCTGAAGCGCGAGCAGTGGCGGCTCCTTGCCCTCCAGTTGATCCGCAAGGGGCTGCTGACCGCGCATGGAACCTCCCAACATCTGCGCCTCACCCCTCAGGCTTACACCATCCTCAAAAACCGGGAGCCGATCCAGGGCGTATGGCCCGCCGATCCCAGGGAGGCCCGGCTTCAGGCCCGCCAGGCGGCCGGCGCGGTGGGGGCCATCGCGCACGACGCGGCGCTGTTCGAGCTGCTCCGCGAACAACGCAAGGCCCTGGCGGACGAGGCGGGCGTGCCGCCCTACGTGATCTTCTCCGACCGCACCCTGGTCGAGATGGCGGCCTACTACCCCCAATCGGCGGAGAGCCTGCTGCGCATCAACGGCGTGGGGCAGGTCAAACTGGAGCGTTACGGCGCGGATTTCCTGGACGTCATCCATGCCTACTGCGAGCCGCGCGGCCTGCACGAGCAGTGGCCCACCCGTCCCCCGGAGCCACGCCCGGCAACCCGATCCATCCCCAGCGGCAAGGAGCTGGCCGTCGCGGAAGCCTACAACGCCGGGCGGACGCTCCAGCAGGTGGCCGATCAGTTCCAGGTGCAGGTCGGCACGATCCTGAACCACCTCTCTCACTACGCCCTGGGAGGCAACCGCCTCCGCCCCGCCGACGATCTGCTGGCCCTGTCGAACGCCTCCCCCGACCAGCAGGCCGCCGCGCTGGAAGCGTTCGCCAGCCTGGGGACGCTGTACCTCAAGCCGGTTTTCGAGCAGTTGAACGGGACGGTCGACTACGACGAGCTGAGGCTGCTGCGCCTGGTCTACCTGAGCCGGCAGGAGGGACGCTAGCCCCGGCGGATCGGTCCGCGCCGGGCCGGGCGCATGTGAAAATCATTAGAAACAGGCGGGGATGGTCTACCAATCTGATTTAATTGGTAAGATTTATTCATACTGAGACGATCGTGACGCACGAAGGAGAATCACCGGTATGAAACCCACCCCACCCGCGCTGCCCGGCCTGCCCCTGCTGGGCAACGCCCTGGACTTCCAACGCGACCGCCAGACGCTCTTCAAAAAAGGCTATGAAAGCCTCGGCCCGATCTTCACCGTTCACCTCGGCCCCAAGCCCGCCGCCGTCCTGCTGGGGCCGGACTATCACCAGGTCTTCTTCGAGCAGACCGACAAGCGCCTGAACATGGACAAGGCCTACGGCTTCCTGCGCGCCATGTTCGGGGCGGTGGCCTTCACCGCCTCGCCCGAAGTCTACTACGACCAGCGCCCCGTCCTGCACGCGCCGTTCAAGCGCGAAAAGATGGCCCGCTATGTCCAGATCATGCACGAGGAAGTCCAGCGCTGGCTCGACTCGCTGGGCGACTCCGGCGAGATGGACCTCACGGCCGAACTGACGACCGTCGTCCAGAACGTGGCCGCCCACACCCTGATGGGCCGCGCCTTCCGCGAGCAGGCCGGGAGCGAGTTCTGGGCGCTGTACGCCACCCTGTCCAAGGGGATGGACCCCCTCCTGCCGCCCAATCTGCCCCTGCCCAAGTTCCGCCGCCGCGACCAGGCCGCCCGGCGCCTGCGGGAAATCCTGACCCCGATCATCCTGGCGCGCCGCGATCAGGCGGACGGCCAGGACGACTTCCTGCAGGAGTTCGTCAACACCCGCCTCAAGAGTGGGGGCGAGGTCAGCGACGAGTTGATCGTCCAGCTTTTGCTGGCCTTGATGTTCGCCGGGCACGAGACGACCGTCGGCCAGGCGGCCTGGACGGTGATCCAGCTCCTCCAGCACCCGGACGATCTGGCCCGCGTCCAGCAGGAGATCGCCGAGAAGGTGCCCTACGGCGCGCCGATCAACCTGAGCCTGATCCCCTCCCTGGAGCAGATCGGCTGGGCCGTGCTGGAAACGACCCGGATGCACCCCTCGGCCGACATCCTGATGCGCTACACCGCCGAGGAGATCGAGGTCGGGGACTACCGCATCCCGGCCGGCTGGATGACCCTGATCGCGCCGGGGATGGCCCACTTCCTGCCGGACGTGTTCGCCGAGCCGGATCGTTATGACCCACAGCGCTTCGCCCCTGGCCGCGAGGAAGATCGCCAGCACCGCTTCGCGATCATCGGCTTCGGCGGCGGCGTTCACAAGTGCGCGGGCATGAACTTCGCCAACAACGAGATGACGATCATCGCCGCGCTGCTCTTGCAGCAGTTCGACCTGGAGCTGCTCACCCCGGAGGTGAGACCGCTCTATGGCCTGGGCGCGACCCGCCCCGGCCCCAGCCGGATTCGTTACCAGCGCAAGGCGGGCCTGGCCCCGATTGTTCCACCAGACACCCACACAGCCTCGGACGCCTCCACCCCGGCCTGCCCGCATCACACCGCCAACTAACCGACCGCCCGAACCCCACGCAGGAGAGCAACCGCCAGTCGCTCTCCTGCGTAAATATCATGAGGACCATGGGGGGACGCTGCCATGCCTGCGATCTACACCGCCGGGTACAGCCGCCTGCGCGATCCGGATCGCCTGCTGGCCCTGGCCGGCGAGCTGGACGCGATCGTGATCGATGTGCGCCTCAAGCCGTATACCAGCTTCAAGGGCTGGTCGCGGGAGGCGCTGGAAGCCCTCCTCGGCCGGCGCTACCGCTGGGTCGAGGCCTTCGGCAACGAGGCGTACCAGGAGGGCGGGCTGCGCCTGCACGACCCGCAGGCCGGGCTGGCCCAGGTCGCGCCGATCCTGGCCGAATGCAGCGTGATCCTGCTGTGCGGCTGCGCCGACCCGGCCGAGTGTCACCGCACGGCGGTGGCCGTCCTGCTGGCGGAGGCGACCGGCTGCCCGGTGAGCCACCTGGAACCTCCCGATACCGGCGATTCGGCCGGACCCGAGGCCACCGACCAACCAACCCAACTGCCTCTTTGGTAAGAAAAGCATAAGAAAATGCTCGAACGATGGCTTTTGGCTGCCTCAAACCCTTGCAATAGTTGAACAATTACTGTACATTATATAGACGAATGCGACTGATTATCTCGCTTTACACGAAAGATGAGTTCGGATGAAAAACGTGGTGATCATCGGCGCGGGCATGGGCGGACTGGCGACCGCCCTGCGCCTTCGCAAACAGGGCTTCGACGTGACCGTGCTGGAAAAGCAGGCCCGGCCCGGCGGGCGCAGCAACGTCATCGAGGACGGCGGCTTCCGCGTGGATATCGGCCCGACCCTGCTGGTCATGAAGGACACCTTCGAGGACACCTACCGCGCCATCGGCCAGGACTTCAACCAGCGCCTCAAGCTCGTCCAGCTCGACCCGAACTACCGCATCTACTACCACGACGGCACCCACCTGGACCTGTACGGCAACATGGCGAAGCTGGCCGAGGAAGTCGAGCGGATCGAAGCCGGCTCCGCCGCGCGTCTGTTTCGCTTCATCGGGGACAGCGCCCGCAAGTACGCCCTGGGCATGGACTTCGTCGACCGCAACTTCGACCGGATCACCGACCTGGCCAATCCCAAAGCCGGGGTGCGCCTGCTCCAGACCCAGGCCCACCAGAATCTCTATCGCCAGGTGGCGCGCTACTTCAACGGCAACGACAAGCTGGCCAAGGCCTTCTCCTTCCATTCGATGTTCCTGGGCCTTTCGCCCTTCGACGCCCTGGCGATGTACAGCCTGATCACCTACGCCGACTTGGCCCTGGGGATGTGGTACCCAATGGGCGGCATCTACAGCATCATCGAGGACATGGTCGCCCTGGCGAACGAGATGGGCGTGACCCTGCGCACCAACGCCCCGGTGGAGAAAATCACCATCGAAAACGGCCGGGCGACCGGTGTACGCTTGCAGTCCGGCGAAGAAGTCCGGGCCGACATCGTGATCTCCAACGCCGACCTGCCCTACACCTACACGAAGCTGATCGACGGCCAGCACCGCCGCGCCTACCCCGACGAGCGCTTGCAGCAGATGGAATACGCCTGCTCCGGCTACCTGCTCTACCTGGGCGTGGATCGCACCTATCCCCACATGCGCCACCAGGCGCTGTACTTCTCGGAGGATTACCGGGCCAACCTGGACGCGATCTTCAAGACGCGCACCCTGCCCGCCGAGCCGTCCTTCCACCTGAATAACCCGACCATCACCGATCCCAGCCTTGCCCCGGCCGGGCACAGCCTGCTCTACGTGCTGGCCCCGATGCCCAACCTGCAAGGCAACGTCAACTGGGACGAGGCCGCGCCGGTTGTGCGCGAACAACTGCTGACCCAATTGGAAAAGATCGTCGATCCGGAGCTGCGCCAGCACATCGTCTGGGAGCGCGACTACCGCCCGACCGACTGGGTGACCGACATCAACGCCATGCACGGCACAGCCTTCGGCTCGCTGGCGCAGGGCTTCTTCCAGTCGTCCTACTTCCGCCCGCACAACAAGGCCCGCGACATCGACGGCCTGTACTTCGTCGGCCAGGGCACCTATCCGGGCATCGGGATGCCCATGGTTCAGATTTCGTCGAAACTGGTTACGGAAAGGATCGTGCAGGAATGGTCATAAATGAGCGTGCAGCCTTCGCCACCCTGACCCACCCGGCCATCAAGCTGGGGATTGCCTCGGTTTCCGATTACGCGGCCTGCCGGGACATCATGCGCTCGGCCAGCCAGAACTATTCTTTTGCCAGCGACTTTTTGCCCAAAGACAAACTTCATCATGTGGAAGCGCTGTATGCCCTGCTGCGCGTCGGCGACGACCGCGTGGACGTGGCCCATCCAGGTTTTGGCTCGCCGTTAGCGGCCATTGAGAACTGGGAGTGGCAGTACCACCGCGCCTTCGAGACCGGGACCAGCCCTCACCCGGTCATGCGCGCCTACCTGCACACGGCCATCGAGTGCGGCATCCCGCGCGACACGATGCAGGCCTACTTCCGCTCGATGAAGGAAGACCTGACCATCAAGCGCTTCCCGACCTTCGCCGACCTGATGCACTACATGGACGGCAGCGCGATCCCGGTGGGACGGGCCATGACCTACATCGTCGGCGTGCGCTCCCCTTACCGGATGCACGACACCCTGCCCGCCGCCGACAGCCTGTCGGTCGCCATGCAGCTCAGCAACTTCTGGCGCGACATCGGCGAGGACTACCGGCGCGACCAGCGCATCTACCTGCCGCAGGAAGACCTGGATCGCTTCGGCGTCCGCGAGGAAGACATCGCCGCGCGGCGCATCACGCCCGAATTCGTGCGCCTGCTGGAGTTCGAGTTCGAACGCACCGAGCAGTATTACGCCCACGCCCGGACCGGCGTGACCCGGCTGCGCCATGCCCGCTGGGCGATCATGAGCGCCCTGGAAATCTACCGGGCGATCCTGCCCGACATCCGCCGCCACGGCTACGACGTATTCAGCCGCAAGGCCGGGGCCACGCGCTGGGGCAAGGCCCGTCTGGCCCTGCGCGCCTGGAACCAGGTCCGTGGGTGAGGCGAGGGTGACGATGACCTACTTTGGCGTTCTGGCGACCTTTATCGTGCCGCCGCTGCTGGCCCTGGCGATCCTCGTTCCACGCGACCTGTGGCGGCGGCTGCGCGGCGATCCGGCCCGCGTGAACTGGCTGCCTTACCTGGCGATCCTGGTCCACGTCGGTCTGGCCCTGATTTATACGACTCCCTGGGACAATTACCTGGTCGCCAGCGGGGTGTGGTGGTATGACCCGGCCCTGGTGACCGGGCATACGATTGGCTACGTGCCGATCGAGGAATACACCTTCTTCGTGGTCCAAACCCTGCTGACCGGCCTGTGGACGCTGACCCTGGTACGCCGCTATCCGGAAGGGGCCTCGTTGAAGCTCCGGCCGGGGGTGCGCCGGATCGCGCTGGGCGTCGTGGGGGCGATCTGGCTGGCCTCGACCGTGATGCTGCTTTCCGGCTGGATGCCCGGCCGCTACCTGAGTCTGATCCTGTCCTGGGCGCTGATCCCGATCCTGCTCCAGCTTGCCTACGGGGCGGATATCCTGCTGGCGCGCGGGCGGCTGCTGCTGGCCGCGGTGGGCCTGCCCACCCTCTACCTGTGGCTGGTGGACTTCCTGGCGATCGGCTGGGGCACCTGGACGATCGATCCGGCCCAGACCACGGGGATCAAACTGGGCGTGCTGCCGATCGAGGAGATGATCTTCTTCCTGATGACCAACCTCCTGATCGGCTTTGGGATGACGCTCCTGCTCTCCCCGGCCAGCCAGGCCCGCCTGCGCGAGCTGGCCCACCAGTGGCGGGCGTGGCAACTCCAGCGGCGCAAGCCCCGGATTCCGGCTTGAGCCGCGCCCCACGCAGGGTTACACTAGGGGCAGCCATCAGCCACACGAGGGGGGAGCCATGCTCGAAGACCTGATCCGTCGCAACCGCAGCATCCGCCGTTTTGACCAGAGCCGGGCCGTCAGCACCGAGACGCTGCGCGCGCTGGTCGACCTGGCCCGGCTGTCGCCGTCCGCCGCCAACAAACAGCCGCTCAAATACCTGCTGTCCAACACGCCGGAGAAAAACGCCCTGATCTTCGAGCAGTTAGCCTGGGCCGGCTACCTGCCCGACTGGCCCGGCCCGGTCGAGGGCGAGCGTCCGGCGGCGTACATCATGATTCTGGGCGACTGCGCCATCAGCGAGTCGATCGACTGCGACCACGGCATCGCCGCCCAGAGCATCCTGCTCGGCGCGGTGGAGCGCGGGCTGGGCGGCTGCATCCTGGGCTCGGTCAAGCGCACCGAGGTGCGCGCGGCGCTCCACATCCCGGAGCAGTACCGGATCATGCTCGTGATTGCGCTCGGCTATCCGGTGGAGCAGGTCACGATCGAGCCGCTGGAGCCGGAAGGCAGCGTCAAGTACTGGCGCGACTCCGAGGCCGTCCACCACGTGCCCAAGCGCGCCCTGGACGACATTATTCTGGAACTATAGTGAGTGGTTCATGGTTGGTGGTGGGTGGTTCAAACCAAAAACCATCTGGCCGCATGACCAATCACAGCCTTTGTCACCTGCGATCACCATCGCCGTGAATCGCGCCGCGCGCCTGGCGGGAGCGCAGCTTGGCCACATTGGCCGCGGCGACCTCGCCCAGGTCGGCCCCCAGCACCGTGCACAACTCGGCGGCGTACCACAGCACGTCGCCCAGCTCGTCCAGCACCGCCGCGCGGCGCTCGGCGGACATCTGCCCGCCGTCGTCGCGGATCGCCTTCTTGACCTTGTTGGCGATCTCGCCCGCCTCGCCCACCAACCCCAGCGTGGTATACGTGACCGCATCCTCGGCCGGGTAAACCGCCGTAGTATGGGCCTGCGCCTGATAGTCCGAGAAGTCCACCTTGACCCCCTGTGTGCTCCCACTCACGAAAGACAAATCGAACCGCCAAGACGCCAGGGACGCAGAGGAAAAAACTGTAGTTCTTCTCTCTGCATTTCCTTGGCGCTCTTGGCGTCTTGGCGGTTCCCCCGTTTTTCCGCCCGCGCCGCCGCGCCTAGTATATCCAGGCCGCCCAATTCCGCGGTATAATCAGAGTATAAATGTCCGAACCTTTGGACATTGTTGCCAATACATGTTCCTGTGAAAGGATGGCTGGGATGGCCGAGTCCCTCCCTTTGCTGCCGACCAGCGTGATCGGGTCTTACGCCTGGCCGGGCTGGCTGCACCTGGCTCTGGAAGCCGCCCGGATGGGCCGCCTGGGCGTGGATGACCTGCGCGAGACGCAGGACGACGCCGTCGACCTGGCCGTGCGCGACCAGGAAGAAGCCGGGGTGGACATCCTCACCGACGGCGAGATGCGCCGGGTAGGCTTCTTCACCGCCGAGTTCTACGGCCACATGACCGGCCTGCGCGAG
>JARKOQ010000044.1 GCA_029976005.1 Aggregatilineales bacterium
ATCGCCACGTTGAGCCGGCAGTCGCCGGAGAAGGTCACGTTCTGGTCCGGCGAGAGCGGGTTGCCGAAGCCGTCCTCGATCCGGATCGTGTAGGTGTTGGAGGGCGCGGCGTCAGGCGGCAATTGCACCTCGAAGCCCGCCGCCCCGTAGCGCGTGTCGCTGCCGCTCAGCAGGCGCAGGTCGAAGTAACCGGGGCCGGTGACGTGCAGCAGCGTCGCCGGGCGCGGGGAGCCGTCCGCGTTGCGCACCTCGCCCGCGATGCCGTACCACGCGCAGCCGGGGTGATAGGCGCTGGCGGCGCGAGTCGCCCCGCTGACCGTGTAACGGAAGCTGGGCGTGGGCGTCAGGGTGAAGGTCGGCGTGTAGGGCGCGTGCAGGATGGCCTGGATGGTCGGGTCGGGAGTGCTGGTCGGCGCGGGCACGACGATCCCGCCGCTGGCGTAGACCGCGTTGAGCAGTTCGCGCACGGCGTTCATTTCCGAGCGGGCCTGGAGCATCAGGTTGTAACCGGTGATCCCGGCGTCGGCCGGCATGGTGTAGCCGGGGATGGTCGTATAGCCCCGGCACTGGTCGGTCCAGGTCTGGATGCTCTGGCGCAGCGGCACCAGGGCCAGGTTGAGCCGGTCGACCAGGGGGATCAGCTCCGGATAGGTAGTACGCTCCCACTCGGTCAGGACGTATTCACCCGGCGCGGCGGGCAGATTGAGACACGGCGGCTCGCCGGTCACCCCCAGGCGCACATCGAGCCAGATCGCCTCGATCCGCTCGAACTGGGACTGGGCGTAGTTGATGTGGGCATGGATGGCCGTGACCTCGACCGCCTTGCTGGCCGTGATCCGGAACAGCACGTCATCGAAGGCGGAATGGGCGCGGATGCTCGCCGCCTGGCCCTCGCCCACGGCCGCGCCGGTGAGCGCGGCCTGCCCGGTCAGGCAGACGTCCAGCCAGGACGTGATGGCGTTGTTGACGTCATGGATGCCCTGGTTGAACCGGGCGACGGCCTGCACCAGGTCGGGGAAGTCGTTGCGCTCGACCGCGTTCATCCAGAAATCCTCGATCACGGGCGGCGCGGAGCAGACCGAGGGCCACGCCCCGCCGGCCACGCTGGCCCAGGTCGCCTCGATCACGCCCAGGGTTGCGCCGGCGCTTTCCAGCGAGCGGCGGATTTCGTCCACCAGCAGGAAGCGGTCGCGGGCGTTGGAATCGGTCAGGCGCACGCCGGTATCCGCGCCGGGCGGGATAACCGGCAGGTCGTTGATGGTCACGCCGGTCGGCGCGTAGAGCACGATCGCGTCCAGGGTCACCCAGCCGATCAGTCCGGCGTAGGTAACCTGGACCCAGTTGCCGCTCTCGGTGCGGCCGGTGACGCTGACCTCGGCGTAGCGTGGGATATTGCCCAGGATCAGATAGCCGAGGCCCGGCCCGCTGCGCAGGCGCGCGCCGCTGTATTCCAGGCGGGCGCTCAGCGGCCCGACCGAACTGGCGCCGACCTCGCCGCCGGCGCTGGGATTGCTCAGGCTGTTGTAGGGGATGTTGCGCGGATCGGCCAGGGGCAGGCTGTTCAGGTCGCCGGACACGGTCACGACCAGGGCCGCGACCCAGCCTTCGTAGCCGTCGAAGTCGATCCGGATCCACTCCCCGCTGCCGGTGCGCCCGGTCGCGGTGCGGACATCGCCCGGCTGCATGTCGCCGATGACCGGCGCACCCAGGGCGGGCAGCCGCCGGACGTTGATGTAATCGCGGTTGGGGGTCACGGTGACCGTCCCCTGGCCCGCGACGGGCGTCAGACCGGGCAGACCCAGCCCGATCAGGATCAGAACAGACAGGCAAATCACCAGGGCGCGCTTGACCATGCTTCCCATCCTCAGACCACCCTCGAAAGCCGCACGCGGCGTGCCCACAGTGTAGCACAGGCGGGAAAGGGGGGCTATTTGGGGGCTGGATTTCCTTTCAATTCAACACAGATAGAACGCATGACACAGATTTTCACGGCTTCTAACCGTGAGAATCCTTCCTATCCGTTGAATCCGTGTTGAATTGAAAGACCCTCGAACGGCCGCTACCGCCGCCCGGTGAGCAGCCAGCGAATCCGGTCGTAGGAGAGCGCGTAGTGGACGACGAGCACGATCCCCAGGATCAGGGCCGCAGTGGGCTGGCTGGCCGCCGCCAGCCCGATCACCGCGCCGCCGAAGTAGACAACCTCCAGCAGCAGGCGCACCCAGCCCGGCACGGCCACCGGCGGCTTGCCGGGATCGTCCGGCACGCGGAACGTCCCCCAGGCGGCCGCCGCCAGCAGGGGCAGGCCGATCCCCAGCAAGGGCTGCAAAATCCCCGTGTGTTGGGTCCAGCCCCAGTACCCGATGGCGAACAGCGCCACCAGCTCCAGGACAAAGCGCAACGCGAGATTGATCGGATTGTGGCTCATCGGCCTCTCCTCCCGGCGGAACGTGCACGGGACTCAGTATAGCACTCGATTGGGGGCCGCTACAGCAAGAGCACCGATCCATCGTTGATCCGTGAAAATCCGTGCCATCCGTTCTATCGTGTTGAATCGGAAGGAAATCCGACGGCCACGCCCATCCCAAAAACCGACTATTGACATCAGCATCCTGGGGTGGTACTCTAGCGCGCATAGGATACAGGCAGAAGTTGATTGCATCACGCAAAACCAAACGACGCCCTTCCGGGCGTCTTTTTTTTGCGAGCACGGCATCAGTCATTTGCATGTCACCCTATAAGCGAAAACCAGTCTAGATGCATCAAGGAGCATGACAATGGCTGAACAACGTGTGCAGGGTACCGTCAAGTGGTTCAATGGCACCAAGGGCTTCGGCTTCATCGAGCGTGAGGGTGGCGAGGATGTCTTCGTCCACTACTCGGCCATCACCGGCGGCGGCTTCCGCAACCTCGAAGAAGGCGACCGCGTCGAATTCGAAATCACCAAAGGCCCGAAGGGCCTCCAGGCCAGCGCGGTCGTGAAGCTCTAGGTTTCTCCCGGAGCAACCCCGAACGCCGCCCCCACCGGGCGGCGTTTTTGATTCCCGGTGGATTCGCGGCGGGCAGCCGTCAGCCAGGGGTCAAGCGGGGCGTTTCCCTCCCCGGCTAGACTGGAAACAGAACAGGCTGCTCAGCGAGGGAGGGAGACCATGCGCAGGGGGATCGTGGTGCTGGGGCTGGTGGGGCTGCTGCTGGGACTGATCGGCTTGCCGGGGGCGGCCATCGCCCAGGCGGCGCCATCGGGCAATCTGTGCGAGATCGACGGCCACGCCGACCTGTTCGCCCGCTACGAGTGGCGCAACCAGCGCGTCGTGCTGGTGAGTTGGGCGAGCGGCGAGGTCGTGCGCGTGGTGGAAAGCTCCCTGGAGACGCCCAGCTTCGAGGCGGTCAACCGTTCCCCGGACTGCCGCTACCTCGTGGCCGAGGTGGGTGGGGTGGGCACGGTCGTGTGGGACGTGCTGACCGGCGCCCGCGTGGCGATCCTGCCGGTGCTGGCCCGCTCGGATGGCGGCCCGACCGGCAACACGCGCTTCGTGTGGTCGCCGGACGGGGCTTACGTCCTGATGACCATCGACGGCGGCCAGGCCTTGATCTGGGATACCCGGCATGGCGTCTACACGCCGTTGATCGTCCAGAGCGGGCCGTTTGTGCGCGTCGGCTGGGACCTGGGACGCGCCCAGGTGCTGGTCGTGCCTTCGCGCGCCCAGAACACGGTCGCCGCCTACGACCTGCGCACCGGGGGCCAGCTCGCCCTGTACCACACCGCCCCGACCGCGACCGCCGTCCACTGGGTGCTGTCCGGAGATGGCAGCCGGATCGTGGTCTACGGCAGCGTGTGGACGACCGAGCCGCCCTACGGCCTCTCCGTCTGGAACCGCGACACGATGCAGGCGATCCACCTCAACGCCGGGTCGCTGATTTCCCTGATCGATCCGATCATCACCCTCAGCCCGGACGCCCGCTACCTGGCCGTGGCCCGCGCCAACAACGTCCGCGTGTGGGACCTGGCGACCCTGCCGGCGGCCATCGAGCAGCGTGTGCCGTTCTTCGATTACGGCTGCGACCTGAACACGTGCCACAACTTCATCGAGGTGCGCTTCCGGGACGGGCATATCCTCGAAGTGGTCGAAGACCGGACGCTGGCCGTCCGCGCCTGGGATTT
>JARKOQ010000253.1 GCA_029976005.1 Aggregatilineales bacterium
ACGGCCATCGCCGGGGAGCACCCGGTCGCCCAGCCCAACATGGGCGTCGGCGCGGCCGTGGCGACCTGCACGTTCCTGATCCTGCTGGTGGGCGTCTCGCTGTGGCTGAAGTTCGGGCGCGGCAGCGAAGAATCCCTGGCAGGCTAGGAGGCCCATCCCATGACTCGACGTCTCTCCGCCAGTTCAATTGCCTCGCACCTCGTCCTGCTGGGCTGGTCGCTGGTCGTTCTGATCCCGGTCTGGACGATGTTGATCAACTCGGTCAAGCCCAAGCGCGAGATTTTCCGCAACCCGTTTGGGCTGCCCTCGGAATTCACCTTCGAAGGCTACGTGGACGCCTGGACGGCCGGGCGCTTCGACCTGTACTTCCGCAACAGCCTGATCGTGAGCATCGTCTCGCTGCTGCTGATCCTGTTCCTGGGGTCGCTGGCGGCCTACGCCCTGGCCAACTGGCGCTCGCGCCTCTCGAACATCCTCTATATCTATTTCATCGCCGGGTTGATGATCCCGATCCGGCTGGGCACGATCAACCTGTTGCAGATCATCATCAGCCTGGGCTGGAACGACAGCCTGCTGGGCCTGATCCCGGTCTACGTGGCGATGGGCCTGCCGATCGCCACCTTCGTGCTGACGACCTTCATCCGGTCGGTGCCGGGCGAGCTGAACGACGCGGCCCGCATCGACGGGGCCAGCGAGTGGCGGGTGTACTGGTCGGTGATCCTGCCCCTGATCCGGCCCGCCCTGGCGACCGTGACCATCTTCAACCTGCTGCCGATCTGGAACGACCTGTGGTTCCCGCTGATCTTCATCCGCGACCAGCAGGCGCGCACGGTCACGCTGGGCGTGTCGCTTCTGTTCGGGCAGTACCAGACCGACTGGACGCGGGCGCTCAGCGCCCTGTCGATGGCCGCCATCCCGGTGCTGATCACGTACCTGCTGATGTCCAGCCAGTTCATCAAGGGCCTGACGGCGGGCGCGATCAAAGGATGACAATGTTGAATTTTGAATGTTTAAGGTTGAATTGAAAGGCAAAGGCGGGCAGGGCTTTGTAGGGACAGGTCACTGACCTGTCCGGATGCCGCGTCGATTGCCCAACCCTACAACGCGGGCACGCCCCTGCCAATCGATTGTTGCTCACATTCCATCCAGGGCGGGCGTTGCCCGACCCGCGGACGGGTTGCGATGTGAGACATCGCCGTGACCCGTCCCTATAAGGACTCACCGATGAACGGTAAAGAACGCATCGCGCGCGCCATGCGCTTTGAATTGCCCGACCGGGTGCCGGTCATGTGCCAGCTCACCCTGGGGCATTATTTCCTCAACCTCAAGGATCGCCTCAAGCCGCACGAAATCTGGTTCAGCAGCGAAGGCTTCGCCGAGGCGCTGCTGGCCCTCCGCGAGCGCTACGGCTTCGACGGCATCCTGATCAACATCCCCGGCCGCGACCCGGCCTGGCGCGAGCAGGTGCGCGCCATCGAGGAGACGCCGCGCGGCGAGGTGATCACCTTCCGGGACGGGCTGCGCGCGCTGGTGCCCTGGGACGACAACGCCCTGTTGGAGCCGGACGATCCGGCTGCCGCCCCCGCGCCGGACTTCATGGACTTCGACCCCGACCGCGATTTCGAGCGGATCGACGCCTGGCCGCGCTACACCTGGGGCATCTACCACACCCCGCACCTGACCGGCAAGGAGCCGGGCCTGCTCTTTCACCCGCCGGACTACTTCTTCAACACGCTCGATCTGGTGCTGGCGGCGGTGGGCGAGACGGTTTCCGTGCACGGCGAGGTGTTCTCGCCCTTCACCCACCTGATGGAGCTGTTCGGCTACCAGAACGCCCTGATGCTGCTGGTGATGGACCCCGGCCGGGCGGCGGCCATCCTGGAGCGGCTGGTCGAGGCCAGCGTCGGTTGGGGCAAGGCCCAGGCCGGGCGCGGGGTGGACGCCGTGCTGATCTCCTCGGCCTTCGCCGGGGGCGGCTTCATCTCCCCGGAGATGTACGCCCGGTTCGTGGTGCCCTACGAGCGCCAGGTCGTGGACGCGATTCATGCCGACTACCCACAGATGCCGGTCTATACCCATACCTGCGGCAGGCTGGGCGACCGGCTGGAGCTGATGATCGAGTCGCACACCCAGGGCGTGGACACGCTCGACCCGCCGCCGCTGGGCAACACCGAGCTGGCCGACGCCAAGGCCCGCATCGGCGACCGGCTGTTCATCAAGGGCAACCTGAACTCGGTCGCGCTGCTGACCGATACGCGCGAGCAGGTGGAGGCGCGGGCGCGGGCCGCGCTGGCGGCGGGCAAGCCCGGCGGGGGGTATATTCTCAGCTCGGCCTGCTCGGTCGCGCCGCGCGTGGAACCGTGGAAGATGCGCCTCCTCGTGGAGCTGGCCGAGGAAGATGGCCGCTACGATAACGAACGGGGTGCGTCTTAAGTAACGGGGGCGGGGCCGGACGGGCATGGGCGGGCAATTCCATGTCCGCCGGGGAGCGCAAAATTCCACAGAAACTCCACATGGGATTTCCTCGACACCCATTGAGTTTGGGGTAGAGTCTGGCCTCGACAGGCACATGGGGGGCGCCTTTCCGGATTCTGGCTCCGGTCTGGCCATGCTGGCTGGATTTGGACGGTTGGGGATCGCCCCAGGATACATCCCACCTTGTTTTACCTCACCCTGCCGAACCGACTTTTTTCCCGGAAGCAGTTCGTGTTGTTCCTCGTCACGCTCCTGCTGCTGTTGACCGCCCTGACCCGCATCCCCTCCCTGAACGACGTCCCGCTGAACTGGGACGAGGTCTGGTCGATCTGGCAGTCGCTGGGCAGCTTCGAGCAGACCTACCGCTGGACGCCCTCGGACTGGCCGCCCCTCTACTTCCTGTCCGTCAACGTCTGGCAATCGCTGGCCGGGATCACGCCTTTCGTGCTGCACGCCCTGTCGCTGCTGGTCTTCATGCCCGGCATCCCGATCACCTACCGGGCCGTCCTGGAGATGACCGGCGACCACGCCGCCGCCTTCTTCGCGGCGTTCGCCTTCACGGCGCTGGGCTTCGCGCAGTTCCTCAGCCTGCTGGTGCGCGCCTACGCGCTGCTGCTCACACTGTCCATGCTGGCCGTATGGCTGACGGCGCGCTACTTCAGGCGGCCCACCCTGCGGCGCGGGCTGATCCTGGGGCTGTGCCTGGCGGCGATGTTCCTCGTCCATTACACCGCCGCCTTTATCTACGCCCTGCTGGGGCTGCTGACCCTGTTCACCCATCGCCGGCAGCTCTGGCGCTGGTGGCTGCCGGCGGGGATGGTCGCCGCAGCCGGCCTGCTGGAAGTGCTGCCCAAGCTCGACGTGTTCCTGAACCGGACCGGCTACAACCGGCAACTGGAGCTTTCGCCCCTGCCCAAGGCCCTGGCCGGCCTGTACGGCTTCCTGGCCGGATCGACCTGGGGCCTGCTGGCGCTGGTCGCCGCCGCGCTCGGCCTGCTGATTCTATGGAAACCGCGCCGCCAGGCGGCCCCCATCCTGCTCTGGGCGGCCTCCCCCCTGGCGGCTTACGTGTTTCACAGCCAGCTTGGCCTGTTTCAGGACGCCCGCTACCTGTGGTGGGTCCTGCCCGGCCTGACCCTGCTGACCGGGATCGGGCTGGCGGCGCTGCCCCGCCAGACTCACCTGCTGGCGGCCCTCGCCCTGGGGATCATGCTGATCCCGATCGATTTCGAGGACTACCAGATTCAGGAATACGGGGCCACCTTCCAGCCGATCGACTACGTGTTCACGGAGCTTGAGCGCGTCCTGAAGCCGGGCGACGTGATCGTGGTCGATCCCAAATGCGACTGCGCGCCGGTCGAAGCCTGGGACTACTACATGCGGCTGCACTTCCCGACCGGCCTGCCCTTTACCGACAGTCCCGAAGGCCATGCCCGGGTCTGGTACATCTCCCGCGATTGGGACAAGGACGAAGCCATGCGGGCCCGCGTGGCCGAAGGGCGCGTCGCCGGGAAGTACATCGGCCCGCCGGGATTCCTGGCGCGGCTCTACGAAGGGCCGCCCGATCCCACCGGCATCCTGTTCGCCAACGGCATCCGCTATCACGGGATGACCATCGATCGCCAGCTTGCCGGGCCGGAAGGGCCGGTCTACCACGAGGGCGAAACGATCCAGTTCCGGCTGTGGTGGTCGGTCGGCCGGGCCGTCGGCCGCGACTACAGCATAGGCGTCTATTCCCGGTTACCCACGG
>JARKOQ010000081.1 GCA_029976005.1 Aggregatilineales bacterium
AGGAAGGCTCTACGGTAGAACGAGTGCAAACAAGGGGTTTAAACCCCTTGTTCAAACCAGTACGCACGACTTTTACCGTAGAGCCAATAGGAAAATCCGTGTTCAAAGTTTTTTTGACTGCCCCCAATCAGAAATGCATCCTTCTTTACTCCCTGTTTGCCTTTCTGCCTGGCGATCTGGCGGTTCATCCTGCCTTTGGCGCGCGGCCCGGCGACCAACCCCATCCGGCCCCCGGCACCTGTGCTATACTTGTGACAATTGTGTGACACGCCTGCGGTTCTGCGCGCGGGAAGGCCGGCATGCCCGATCGATTCTCCAGGGGAGGCGACAAACACTCCCTGTATCGCTGGCTGGAAGACTGGCGCTTCACGGACAATCCGTTCGCCCATTCCGAAGCCGGGCGGGAGGGATTGAGCCTGCTCGCGCACCTGTTCGTCGACCGGCCGTATTTCAAGGCCGTGGCCGGCAATCCGAGCGTGCCCGAAACCACGTTCGTGCTGGCCGGGCCGGGCGAGGGCAAGACCGCCACCCTGGAATACCTGGTGATGCTCTGCGCCCCCGGCGGCGAGTTCTACGGTCAGACCCTGGCCGTCCGGCTGGACGACTTCGCGCCGCTGCTGGAACGGGTCGACCTCGATCCGGCCCGCCTGACCGCGCGCGATTACGCCTATGGCGTGGCGCGGGCCATCGTCAAGGCCCTGGCCGAGGACGTGCCCGCCACCTACTTCGACGTGCTCGATTCGCCCCAGGATCGCGCCCTGTTGCGCCTGTACATCGAGACCTTTGGCGACGGGATGTCCCTGCTGCGGCTGAGCCGGATCGTCGCCGATCCGCCGCTGGACGGGCTGGACTTCGAGCGCCTCTCCCCCCGCGAGATCGTCCAGATGCTGGCCGATCTGGTCTGCAAGCTGGGCCAGGCGCCGGGGGAAACCTACCGCAGCCTGTATGTGCTGGTCGACCGGGTGGACGAGACCCCGGCCGGCCGTGATGCCGTGGTCGCCCTGCTCCGGCCGCTGGTGGCGGAAGGCCCCCTGGTGCAGATGAAGAACCTGGCCTTCAAGTTCTTCCTGCCCCGGCACGAGGGCTACGCCCTGCTGCGCGAGACCGCCCTGCGCCGCGACCGGGTGCGCGTCGAGAACATCGACTGGGACGAGCACAGCCTGGAGGAAGTGATCCGGCAGCGGCTGTCCCACTACAGCGGCGGGCGCTTCTCCGACCTCAGCCAGCTTTGCCGGCCGGGGGCGGGCGCGCGCGTCATGGAGCGCCTGATCGAGGCCAGCGACCGCTCGCCGCGCCGCCTGCTCCAGCTCTGCCACCACCTGCTCGAATACCACGTCGAGCACAGCCGCGACGGCAGCCCCTTCAGCCTGATTGACACCTACGACATCGGGCAAACCCTGATCAATTTCGCCCAGGCGCAGGCCCAGGCCAGCCTCCCCGCCGGGGCCGCCCCCCTGGACGACTCCACCCAGCCGGAGGCCGTCCCCGCCAACCCGCGCGTCTCGGAAGGCGGGCTGGTCTACATGGACGACGAGGGCCAGATTTTCGTGCAGGGCGCGCGGCTCTTCCCGCCGCTGACCGCCAAGGAATACCGCCTGTTCAAGACGCTCTACCGCCGCGCCCCGGCCATCGTCTCGATGGCCGACATCAAAAAAGAGGTCTACAACGGCGAGGTGGAAGACGTGACCGTGCGCAAGCTGATCAACCGCTTGCAGCAGCGCCTGACCGCCGGACTGACCGGGCAGGCAGTCGAGATCATCCACAACGTGCGCGGGCGCGGCTACTGGCTGAACATCGCCTGAGGCAAGGCCGACCCAAGCCAAGACCCGCCGGGCGTGGGCGGCGGGCCGCTAGTCCTCCCCGGCCTCCGGCAGCGCGCGGATCAGGCGGTAGAGACCCGGCTCCGGGCGGAAGCCCAGTTTGCGGTTGATCGCCAGCATCGGCGCGTTGGTCGAGTCGTTATTCGTGCGGATCAGCCGCGCCCCGCGCGAGCGAGCGTACAACACGGCGCGCAGCTTGAGGGCCTGGGCGATGCCCTGCCCCCGGTAAGGCGCGTCCACGGCGGTGATCATCTGGGTCGCTTCGCCCGTCTCCGCGTTGCAGGTGATCGCGCTCAACCCGATCACGGCGTCCCCGTCCGCCGCCAGGAACTGCCCCTCCGGCTGGAACCAGCGCTCGGTGAAAAAGTGGCTGAACTGGGCGTAGCTCAGCCAGGCCCGGCCGGTGTAGCCGGGATCGTCCAGCACGCCCCGGTAATTGGCCTCGTAGAGCTGGCGGCGCAGCTCCGGGGTGTTGCCGCCTTCCGCCAGGGAAAAGAGGCGGATTCCCGCCCCGGCCACCCGGTCGAGCAGGCCCGCGAAGGGCGTTTCGTCGAAGCTCGCCAGATCGAGGGTGGATTCGTAGGTGTGGCGTTCGATCGTGAAGCCGCGCCGGGTCGCCCAGGCCAGGGCATCGGGGGCCGCTTCCTGGACCTCGCTGCGCAGCGCGGTCGCCCCGTGCGACCGGGCGAAGGCCAGCGCCTCCTCGTAGACGAAGCCGCCCACCCCCTGCCCGCGCCGGCCATCCGCCACCGTGACCCACAGGTAGAAGCTGCCCGGCGGGTCGAACGGTTCGCGGTAGACGAGGCTGTAAGCGACCACCTGGCCGTCCAGGTCGGCCACCGCCCGGCGGCGGATCACGCCGTCCGCGTCGCGGCTATCGGCGTCGCGGTCATCCCAGGCCCGAATCTGATCGGCCGTGACCGGCGATGGCGAGACGGCGCTCAACAGGGTCGCGACGGCCGGATAATCGACGACCGGATCGGCGGGGCGGATCACCACAGGCGACATGGGACAATTCCTTGGAAAAAGCGGTCAGCTTTCAGCGGACAGCCATCAGCCCAAAACCAGGACAGATCCGGCGGCGTGGGGCCATCGGGGATTGGATGAAGGTT
>JARKOQ010000255.1 GCA_029976005.1 Aggregatilineales bacterium
TCCAGGATGTAGCGCCGCAGTTCAGAGGCAGCCTCGGCCAGCCCGTTGAGGTAGGTGTCCGGATGGACTCCCAACGCCTCCGGGGTCGGCAGCTCGGCCTCGCCGCGCACCATGCTGGAGGTCAGCATGGCCTCGACGTATTCCTTGAGGGCGTCCTGGGTATAGCCGGTGTATTCGAGCTGGGGATAGTCGCGCACGGCGGCGCGCAGGTTCTCCACCGCGCCGCGCATGACCGCCTCGCGCTCGGCCACCAGCTCCCACTGGTTGCGGTGGACGGCCTTGATCATGTCCGAGCAGTGGCGGATCAGCGTCCGCGAGCAGGCCAGCGCGGCCTCGCGCTGGGCGTTGATCGCTTCAAATTCAGCGCGGATCGCGTCCGCCAGGGCGTCAAGATTGTTCATTGCCGCCCTCGCCTTCGGGTTCCTCCCCGGTGGAGGAGAAGCGCGAAGCCTGGAACAGGCGATCGGCCAGGGTCGGCGGGACCTTGATCTCGCCATAGGTCGATTCGTACTTGGCCAGCATGTCTCCCAGGGCCTTGTGGAACTGCTTGGCGCTGGTCGGGCTGAGCAGCAGCCGGTCCAGAATTTCGACCTTGGGCATGTTGGGCAGGACCTGGGCGAAGTCGAACACCACCTCGGACTGGGTGTTGGTGATCATGGCGAAATTGACGTACAGCGCGCGCAGGTCAGGCGGGACTTCCAGCTTGACCTGGCGGCGACCCGGCTGGTTGGCCGCCGGGTTGGGCGTATCGTGGTTCATGAGTCGCTTTCTACAGGCCGCGCCGCGGGCCAGCCAAAACAGCCCGGCGCGAATCCGATCGGTACGGAAAGAAGAGAATAGACTTTAGAAAGGAATGTCGTGCAGGTCCGAGGCCGGGCCGCTGTCGCCGCTGTAACCCGTGTCCTCGTCCTTGCGGCTGAGGAACTTGACGTCGTTGGCGCGCAGTTCCAGCGTGGCACGGGCCTCGCCGTCCTGCCCGACCCAGGCCGAGGCGTCAACCTCGCCCGTGACCAGGATGCGCATGCCCTTCTTGACGTACTGGTTGCAGGTCTCCCCCAGGCGGTTCCAGGCCGAGACGCGGAACCAGGTCGTCTTCTCGCGCTGCTCGTTGGACTGCTTGTCCGTCCAGCGGCGGCTGACCGCGACCGAGAAATCGCACACGGCCGTCCCGCCCTGGGTATAGCGCATCTCAGGATCGCGGCCCACATTGCCCACAATCACCGTGTACTGGTACATATCCGGTTCTCCTTCAACTCCCTAAGACAAACCCAATCCTACAGGAGGAGCGTGACCCTGTCAAAGCATGATTTGGACCTGGAATGATAGCACAAATGTTCTCAAAAATCCACCCCAAAATGAGCGTCTGTTGCCCAGATGCCCCCGCGGTGCGCCATGCCACCGGCGCCTACCCCACACGGCCTGGCTGCGAAGACCTTATGCGCTTACCGATGAGCAGAAACCAGTGACGACCGGCTGGCTAGATGGCCTGGGGCGGATCCGAGTTGGGGATGATCGAGTCGCTGGGGATGCCCAGGACGTGGCGCAGGGCCAGGGCCGTGGCCGGGTCGAGCAGCATGTGCTGGGGGACGATCACCCCGTCCACGCCGCTGATCACGCGGGCCACGTCGTAAGGGGTGTGCAGCCCGCCCATCGTGATCACGGTGATGTGGCCCGGCACGCGCTCCACCAGGCGCGATGTAGTGCCGAGGTCGACTTCGCCGGTCAGGGGATCGCGGTTGTTGATGGCGATCACGCGCGGCTCGAAGGTCAGCACGGCCTCCAGCGCGGTTTCATCGTGGACTTCCACGACGGCGGTCATCAGGTTGCGCTGGGTGGCCGAGGTCAGGCGGCGGGCCATCGGCGGGCCGATGAACGGCGTCATCAGGAGCAGGCCGTCCGCCCCGGCGGCGCGCGTTTCCACCACCTGGTATTCGTCCAGGATGAAATCGCGGCGGATCACCGGCACCTCGACCGCGTTGGCGACCAGGGTCAGGTGGACCAGGCCGCCGCCGAAATAGCGCGGATCGGTGGGCACGACCAGCCCCTGCGCGCCCTGGCGCACCATGCGCCGGGCCAGGGCGACCGGGTCATAGGTCAGATCGCGCTGGCTGTTGTCCGGCTCGGCGGCCGGATTGGCGAGCTGAACCAGCAGCGCCACGCGGTTGATGCGCACGTGACTGCTGATGTCCAGCGGGCGCTCCTGCATCTTGGCCAGTGCGCGCAGGCTGTCGAGGGGGGTCAGCACCTGTTGCTGGGCGACCTCCATCTTCTTGTAAGCGATCACTTCATCCAGGGGCAGCAGCGTGCCCGTTGACGAAACCAGACCCATGCCGTTTGTCCATCCACTGACCCGAACCGGCTAACGTCGTATTGAGTTCATTGTACGTGAATTCACGCGCCGCGAAAATCCACCGTAGGTCATGGGGACAATCAGGACAGCGCCGCGACCGCCCGCAACCGGGCCTCGAACTCGCTGAGCATCAGCGCCGTCGCGCCCCACACCACCTGCCCCTGCACGTCGTAATACGGCACGCGGAAGCTCATCCCGCCCAGCTCCCAGTCGCGCTCGTGTTTGATCCCGTCGTCCAGCAGGGCCGCCAGGGGAAGCTCCAGCAGACCGGCCACCTCGCGCGGATCGGGCCGCCAGACCGGACGGGCATCCAGCGCCCCCACCACCGGCCAGACCAGGTAGCCGCTGGGCGGGATATAAAGCTGGGTGAGCCGGCCGAGCACGGTCACGTCCGCCCGGCACAGGCCGACTTCCTCGCTGGCCTCGCGCAGCGCGGTGGCGACCGGATCGGAATCCTCCGGTTCGCGCCCGCCGCCGGGGAAAGCCACCTGGCCGGAATGGACGCCCGGATCGGGCGCTCGCTGGATCAGGAGCGTGGTCAGGCCCGCCCCGGTGGGGTAAACCGCCACCAGCACCCCGGCCTCGCGAGTCCGGGCATCCGGCGGAGGAAAGCGCGGGCGCGGATTGGGGCGCAGGTGCATGGGCCGCCAGGCGGCGTCCACGTCGAAATCGGGCAGCGCCAGCGCGGCCCGCACGTGCTCCAGCGTCAGGCAGAGGCTCATGCCGGATCGGGGGTCTCGTCCGGCTCGTCCGGCGGGTCGATCCACAGGGTATAGGTATGGGCCGGGCGGGCAAACACGCGCTGCACGGCCCCGTCCGGCGGCTGGAAGGCCGGCCGCCCTGCCGGGGTGATGACCAGGTGGGCGCGCTCCAGGCCGGGCTGGCCGCACTCGCTCCAGGACTGGGAGAGGCGCACCATCTCCAGGTAGCTGTCCACCCCGCCGTATATATGCACCACGCGCTGGTCGCCGAACGGCACCAGACAGGCCGTGGTCGAGCTGAGGATGCCCCACCCGATCCCGGTCAGGCCGTAGGCGATCTGGCCCTCCTCCACCTGGTAGGTCGCCAGATGGTAGGCGGGCGGCTGGTGGAACAGCAGATAGTAGCTGAACAGGCCCAGGTTGCGCCGGTCGAGTTCCACCGGGAGCTGGGCAAGGTCCTGATCCTCGGACAGCAAGGTGTGGACTCCGGCCTCGTCCAGGGCACAGCCTTCTTGCAGCACGATGCGCAGGGACGATCCCGGCAGGCGAATGGTATGCTCCGGCCCGGCGGCCTCGCCGCGCAGGGGCAGCAGGGTCAGCGGGAACACGGCCCGGCTGTGCAGCGATCCGTCCGGCTGGGGAGCCAGCACCGCGCCCACCTGGAGGCCGCCGAACATGAACGAGACCCCCAGCAGACCACCCGGCGCAAGCTGCTTCACCCAGGCGGCGGGCAAATCCCAGACGGCGGCCGCGGCCGCGATCCGGTCATAGGGGGCATTCTCCGCCGCGCCTCCCGCGCCATCCCCATGCACGACCCGCACCCGGCCATAGCCCGCCCGCTCCAGATGAGCCACGGCGGCGGCGGCGATCTCGTCATCGATCTCGATGGCCGTCACCTGCCCGCCTTCGCCCACGATCTCGGCCAGCAGGGCCGCGCTGTACCCGGTGCCGGCCCCGATCTCCAGCACGCGCTGGCCCGGTCCGAGCGCCAGCGGGCTGAACATGGACGCCAGCACGCTGGGCTGGCCGGAACCGCTGATCGGATCGCCGTTCCGGTCGCGCCGGGTGACGATCAGCGTGTCGCGGTAGACCGCGTCCAGGTAGACGCCCGGCACGAACAGGTGGCGCGGCACGCTCAGGAGCGCCCGGCGCACCGGCTCCGCCAGGGGGATGCCTCTTTCTTCAAGCTCGGCGACCAGCGCCGCACGCCGTTCTTCCATGCTCACTTCCTCTACATACCGATCCGCCCGCCGGTAGGGACGTTCAACTGAACGTCCAATATGCGTCAAGATAAGATGCCCGATCTGATTTTGAGCTGGCGGCCGTTGGACCGCCCGCGACTCAGGTCGCGGGCTAGGGATACCAAGTCCACTGAAAGTGGACTCACAAGATGCCCAATCCCCCAGTCCGCTTCAGCGGACTTCGTGTCCGTAGCCGGGGACTTGAGTCCCCGGTGTGCCCGCCGCGCCCTCATTGCCTCGCTTCATGTCCCGCCAAAATGCATAACTTGACACCAAATGGACGTTCAACTGAACGTCCTTTCTCAACGCCCTCCCCGCCATACCAGGCGCGGCGCTTGCGCAGGCTCATGCCGGCGTCGGTCTGCTCGCGGCGGGTCGTCCGCACGCGGCCCTGAGAGTCGATGTGAATCTGGCCCGCCTGCTGGAGCCGGGCGAATTCCTCCGGCGAGATGGCCGGAGCCGGTTCGCCCCCCAGCCGTTCCAGGCGCTCCGCCATCCGGTCCTTGGTCTCAGGCTCCGGTTGGATGGCGGGTTCGGCCGGCGGCGGCTGGGTTGCGGCCGGTTGAGGCGCTGGCTCAGCCGAGGGCGGCGCTGGTGTCTCACCCTGGGGTGGGAAAAGATCTTTGTTGGCATCCTCCGGCGGGTTGGCGGCCGGGGGGGTGGGGGTCGGGTTGTCAGCCACGCTACCTGTCTCCGTTCTCGGTGTCCTCGTCTTCATAAACAATTCCCGAATCGCTCAGGAGTTGTTCCAGGCTTACATTGTCCTCGGCGGCCTGCTCGCTCAGCCGGTCGCGCTGGCCGCACTCCAGGCAGTCGGGGTCGCGCGCGATCTCGACCCACTCGGCCCCGTAGGGCGGCGTGACCCGCCCGTCGAAAATCTCCAGCGGCCGGTTGGCCAGGATCACGGTGTTGGCCGGCATGCGGCGGTAGGCTTCCCGACCGCGCAGCAGCTCGTTGAGGGCCAGGTCCGCCTGGGCGGCGGCCACCCGGACCACATGCAGCCACAGCCCCGGCTCGGCTTCCAGGGTGCCTTCCGGGCCGATCATACCATAATCCAGCTCGTTTGCGCCGGGGTCCTGGATGCCGTCGCGCAGGTCGTCCGCCCAGCAGGCATAACACGGGCTGGCCGGATCGCTGGGGTTGATCACCACCACGTCACCGCCTTCGCCGCGTTCGTAGACCCCGGCATAGACGGCCGTGAGGCCCTGGGCCAGGCACAGGCGGTTGATCAGGTACTTGGCCTGCTCGCCGTCCACGCCGACCACAACCAGGCTGACGCCTGCCAGCGCGTCCAGGTGATCCTCGATCCGGCCGCGCACGGTGGTCACCCGCGCGCCGGGGTTACGGGCGCGGATCAGGTCGGCCACCACGTCCACTTTAGGGCGGCCCACGTCGCGCAAGTCGCCCACGTGGCGGACCACATTACCCGCCTCCAGCACATCGTCGTCGATCAGCACAAAGCCGCCCACCCCGCTCATGGCGAGGCTTTCGGCCACGAACCCGCCGCCGGAACCCAGGCCCACCACGGCCACCGTCTGGCGGCTCAGGTGATCCAGCGCGTCCTTGCCCAGCAGTTGCTCAATCCGTTCCCAGGAAGTCATTGCTGCTGCTCCATTTCAAAAAAGCCATGCAGCCCTTGGCCGTGAACCATCCGCGAAAGAGTCAGGCTCCCACGTGGAGACAGGCATACCCTTCTCTTGAACAAGGGGCTTAAGCCCCTTGTTTGCGTGCTGCTACCCCTGAACCGGGGAGCCAGACACCGCCACTTCCGGATGAAGCCTACTCTGTAATACGTCCGCGCCGGGCAAAAGTCGCGTCTCGCGGAGCACGTCCGGCGCTCAGTCCGCTTCCGGCCGATCGACCGCCACCGGGTCGCCCTCATCCATCTCCGAGTCGTCTGCCTCCGCCGCTTCTTCATCCGCCGCCGGCAAATCGATCGCCTCCAGGGCGACCACACTGCCGGTGTGGGGGGTGTAGTACGCCCGGTATCCCTGCGCCAGGTCCAGCTTGCGCTGGGTGTTGACCGCGAGCTGGCAGCGCTGCCCGCCGATCACCACTTCCGAGGCCATCAGGAACAGGCCGTTGAAGCCGCGCCGGTTGGGCTGGCCGATCCGGCCTTCCACGTGCTCGACCGTGCCCGCCGCGAGGTCGGCCCGGCAATCGCGCCAGCCGCGCACGGTCAGCCAGACCAGGCTCGCGATCAGCAGGACAAACAGGATGATGTTGAGCGGGTCGTGTACGGCGATCCCGAACACCACGCCGATCGCGACGAAGAAAATCCCCATCAGGACGCGGTTGCGGAGGTCCGCCCGCGCCTGGGCCAGCAGGCGCGCCGCCTGCGGCTCGGAAAGCTGCCCGGCGACGTTGGCGGCCAGGTCTTCGGCAGTGAAGTTGAGCAGCGCTCCCAGTTCGAGGTCGAAGGCGGGCAGCGCGGACAGGGTCTCACTCATGCGGGTTTCCTTGATCCGGGGCCGGCCGGGCGGCCTGCCCCTCGATGGCATGCACCAGATCGACCAGACGATCCTCCGGAGACCAGGGCCGGGCGGGCATCCGCTCGGCGGGCAGCGGCTTCGATTCGGCCCACAGCCGCGCGAACATGTCCTCATCCTTGCCGATCTTGAGCATCGGCGCGACGCGCACTTCCGGGGCCTGCGCCGGGAAGTCACGCCCGGTGATCAGGATCAGCACCTCCGCCCCGCCCATCCGCCCGACCATGAAGCACAGCTCCATCGGCGGCTGGTCGTCGGCGTCCCACTCGGTCACGCTGACCGCCAGGCCGTCGGCCTGGAGCGCGTCCGTCTCGCGGTGAAAGCGGGCGTGATCGCGCAGGTGCCAGTTAAGCGGCGGCAGGGCCGGAAGCTGGTCGTCCGGCAGAATCTCCGGTTTGGCCGCCACGAACTGGCGCATCCGGCGGCTGAGATACCAGAAGTTGATCCGCAGGTTGGGGCCGTCTTCCTGGGTGGCGTAAACGTCGAAATCGTCGCCGGGCGGGCCGCTGGCCGGGTCCCAGGCGGGGGCGATGGTCACGATCGGGGCCAGGATTTGTGGCATGTCGTTGCGCTCGTCACGCACGATCTCCAGCGCGGTCTGGAGGTCGCCGCCGCTGGGCCAGAACATATCGCCCGGCTGTTTGTGCCAGTCCCCCAGGTAGCGCAGCGGCAAATCCCACTTGCCCGCCAGAGCGTTGCCGTAGCTGTGGCTGCGCAGTTCCTGAAAGCGCCGCCAGTTGATCGCCAGCGAGTACATGATCTCGTCCTGGAGGTCGTCGCCCTGGGCGACCATGTAATCCGCGCGGTCGATCGCGCCCTGGTCGGGAGCGATGGTGTCCAGCACGTACAAATCCGGCTCGCCCTCCTGATTGGGCGCGACCAGCCCGACCAGAGCTTCGGCCGTCTCCTCGTCCATATAAAGGGAGGCGCCCCGCGCCATCTTGCGGATCACCCGCTCGGCCACGATCACGCGCGGCGGGCGGCTGGGGCCGTTCAGCGCATTCTTCACGCGGTGGACCATTTAGCCCTCCCAGCCGCGGCGCTGGCCGCCAAACGGAGACTTACGCACCTGTTCCTCCTCGCCCGGCCAGATTTTGAGGTCGAGCCAGGTGTAGTAGGCGTACAGCCACTGGATCGCCCAGCCGGCCACGGTGACGGCCGTCGAGCGAGATGGATTCCAGCCGTAGGTCGTGCCGTCCTTGGGGTTGAACAGGCAAAGCTGGCCGTCCTCGAACTGGTGCTTGGGACTGTAGATATACGGCTCCAGCACGTAGGCCTCCGGGGGCCGGAGAGGATACTCGGCCGGGTAGATAATCTTGAGCATGTGCGCGCGGCGCGGCACGTTGGTCATGGTGATGTCGACCTCGCCCACCCAATGCAGCAGGCCCTCGCGCGGCACGATCAGGCGGAACGTCTCGCCGAACGTGGCGCGCATGGCTTCGACCTCGATCCGCAGACGCGCGGAGACATTGTTGCGTGAACCCCACCAGTTGCTCATCCGTGACCTCGCAAAAA
>JARKOQ010000095.1 GCA_029976005.1 Aggregatilineales bacterium
GCCCACGAAGAACCAGCCATCCAGGTCCGGATAGGTCTGCATCGTCTCTTCCACCACCTGGACGCCCAGGTTGATGTCGTCGTTGCAGGCCACGGTCGTCACGATTTCGATGCCGGGGTAAGCGGCCACGTAGTCCTGGAAACCGCGGATGCGCTCTTCCAGGTTCGGCGCGCCGGGCACGCCCGTCAGCAGCGCGACCTTGCCTTCTTCGCCCATCTCGCGGACGAGCAGCTCGCCGGCGGCGCGGCCGCCTTCGTAGTTGCTGACGCCCAGATAGGTGAAGCGCTGCGAATCAGGCGAGTCGGAGTCCCAGGTCATGACCGGGATGCCGGCCGCGATCGCGGCGTTGATCGGCTCGACACAACCCGCGTCGCTGTTGCAGGAGACGCCGATCGCGTCCACGCCCTGCGCCACCGCGTCGGCGATCACGCGCGCCTGCTCGGCCATGTCCGACGCGACCGAGCCCAGGTACAGGCACTCGACCGTGTACGGACCGGCAGCGGTCAACTCAGCCGCGGCGGCAAAGCAGCCGTCACGTCCCAGTTCGAACACCGGGTTGTTGAGCGACTTCGGAATCCAGGCGATGGTGAAAGTCCCGTCTTCGAGACCTCCCTGCGCTGACACGCTCAGGGGCGCGACAGCCATCACGAGCAGGGAAACCAACATGATCAGGCGAAAGACCTTCTTCATTCGGGCGAACCTCCTCCAGGTGACAAATGAGAATCTTTTCGCTGACTATCTCAACGGCGGCACACGCCTGCGCGCCGTACTGAGACCCCGCTTGGATTAGCTACCAGCACAACTCAAACTCGGGATGAACAACAAGGAGAGACAAGGATACTGGGCACATGTGATCGAACGAACGCATCATGGATGCATGACACCCATAAGACGAATCGATTTCGGCCAGGAGGTAGCTGCAATGGGCGATAATTTGTGTGCATTATGGACAAATACATTGTCAGTATATAATCACTCCTGGTCAATGTCAACAAGATATTCAAGGCGGAACGGCTACTTGCCCATCCTAGAACTGGACATAGTTGACAGACGGTTGGAATCAGGGCTAGACTATGCGCAGATTTAGTGTGCAATAACAACAAAACCCGATGACGCTCGCATCCGTAAACCACGCGACCATGCACGAGATGAATACCGCCCTCGTGCTCAATACGTTGCGCCTGCACGCGCCCATTTCGCGCGCCGAGATCGCGGCGCGCAGCGGCCTGAACAAGACCACCGTCTCCAGCATCATCCGCACCCTGCTCGACAACCACTTCGTGCTGGAAACCGGGGCCAGTCTCTCCACGGAAGTCGGCCGCCCCTCCGTCAGCCTGGTTCTCGACTCGCAGGCCGGGACGATCCTGAGCGGCGAGCTGGGGGTCGGGAGCATCTCTGTCGTGGCGACCAACTTCGCCCTGGAGATCATCACGCGCCGCTACGAGCGCGTCCAGCACCTGCACACCCTGGACGCCTGTCTGCGGCGCATCATCGAGCTATTCAAGGAGATTCAGGCGGAAGCCCAGGTCACTGGCCGGCCGATCTTCGGTCTGAGTCTGGGCGTGCCGGGTCTGGTCAGCGCCGACGGCACGTTGGTCTTCGCACCGAACCTGGGCTGGCGGGATGTCTCGATCAAACCCATGCTGGAGCAAACCTTCGACCTGCCCTACATCTTCGTCGAAAACGAAGCCAACCTGGCCGCCCAGGGCGAGACCTACCTGGGACCGTACTGCAACAGCACGTCACTGATCTGCGTCGTGGCCGACATGGGCATCGGCGGCGGACTCATGCTCAAACACCAACTGGAAATGGGCATTGGGGGCTTCGCCGGGGAGATCGGGCACATGACCATCGTCCCGGTCGGCGGAGAGCGCTGCAACTGCGGCAATACCGGCTGCTGGGAAACCGTGGCCGCCGAGAGCGCGGTCTTCCGGCGGGTGGAGCGCGCGATCGAGGGCGGCCAGGCTTCGCTGCTGCAAGACATGACCGGCGGGGACATGGCCCACCTCTCCATCCCGCTGATCGTTCAGGCCGCGGAACAGGGCGACCGGCTGGCTTGCGCCTGCCTGGAAGAGACCGGACGCTGGCTGGGAATCGGGATCGCCAACCTGGTCAATATCTTCAACCCGGAGTATGTGATCCTGGCCGGATCGCTGGCCCTGGCGCACGCCTTCCTGATGCCGGTCATCCTGGATGTCGCCCGCCAGCACGCCATGAGCCGGCCCTGGTCGCAGACCACGATCGCCATCTCCGAGCACTCCGCCGACGCGACGGTGATGGGCGGCGCGGCCCGGATTCACAACGCCGTGATTCAGAATCCCAGCCAATGGCTGGTCGCCACTCCGACCCACCCGGCGGTCAGCGCAAAGCGTGCAAAGCCACGCACGCCTGCCCCAGACTGAGTCCCCCGTCGTTGGCCGGAACCTGCTGGTGGGTCAGCACCTCGAAGCCCACCGCGCGCAACCGCTCGCGCACCAGCCGCAGGAACAGCCGGTTCTGGAACACCCCACCCGACAGCGCCACGGTTGCCAGCCCGGTTCCGGCGCGCGCCTGATCCACCGCCGCGACCATCATCTCCGCCAGCGACAGGTGAAACGCTGCCGCGATCGCACTCACCGCCCGCCCGCGTTGGAGATCGGCCACGATCCCGCGCAACAGATCGCCCACCCGGAGCAACCCATCCCCGCCAACCGCGAACGGATAGGGCCGCAGCCGGTCGATCTCGGCTTCGCGCGCCGCCAGCTCCAGCGCGATCGCGGCCTGCGCCTCGAACGTCGTCACCGGACACAGGCCCAATAAGGCCGAGACGGCATCGAACAACCGTCCGGCGCTGGAAGTCAGCGGGGTATTCAGGCGGCGGCGCACCTGTTGGATAACGATCGCCTGTTCCTGTGGGTTAATGCTGGATATGCGGGATAACGTGGGTATCTGCGGGATTTCGCCCAGCGTTTCCCACAGGTATCCCCACGCGATCCGGTAAGGCCGCCGGATAGCGGCCTCTCCGCCGGGCAGCGGCAGGGCTTCCAGGTGGGATATCCGCTGAGAATCCCGCACACTGGCGATCAGAACCTCCCCGCCCCAGATCGTGCCGTCCGGCCCGTAGCCGGTGCCATCCAGGGCGAGGCCGATGACCGGCCCTTGGCGGCCATGCTCGGCCAGCACGGCGGCGATGTGGGCGTGGTGGTGCTGGACCTCGATCCGGGGCAGGCCGCGCTCCGCCGCCAGGTCCTGCGCCAGGCGCGTGGTCAGGTAGCCGGGGTGCAGATCATGGGCGATCACCTCCGGTCTGACCTTGAACAGCCCGCTCAGATGATCGAGCGCCTGGCGGAAATAGGCCAGCGATTCGAGCGAATCGACCTCGCCGATGTGCTGGCTCAGGAAGGCGTCGCCATCCCGCACCAGGCATAGGGCGTTTTTCATCTCGGCCCCGGTCGCCAGCAGATGGGCGGGGCTTTTCCAGGCCAGCCGGATCGGATAGGGCGCGTCCCCCCGCGAGCGACGCAGCGGCTGCAAAACCGCGTCACCCTCCCCGGCAAAGCGATCGACCCACCACACCGCGTCGTCGCAGCGCATGTGGATCGGGCGATCGTGCAGCAGGAAGGCGTCCGCGATGGGGGCGAGTTTGTCAAGGGCCTCGGCATTGTCGGCGATCACCGGCATGTCGCTCAGGTTGCCGCTGGTCATCACCAGCGGCAAACCCGCGTCGCGCAGCAGCAGATGATGCAGCGGCGTGTAGGGCAGCATCACGCCCAGCATGGGGTTGTCCGGCGCGACGTTGGTCGCCAGGGTCGATTCCGGGCGGGTGTAGAGCAGCACGATCGGCGCGCTGACCGCGCCCAGCAGCGCGGCCTCGTCCGCGTTGACCACGCAGTGAGCACGCACCTCGTCCAGGGTGGCGATCATGACCGCGAAGGGTTTGGCCGGGCGGGCCTTGCGCTCGCGCAGGCGGGCCACCGCGTCGGGGTTGGTGGCGTCGCAGGCCAGGTGAAAGCCGCCCAGTCCTTTGATCGCCAGAATGGACCCGGCCCGCAACAGGGCCGCCGCGCGGGCGATGTCGTCCACCTCGTCGCCCCGCAGGGCGGCCCGCACCGCTTCGGAAGCGACCAGTTCCACGCGCGGGCCGCATACCGGGCAGGCGTTGGGCTGGGCGTGGAAGCGCCGGTTGAGCGGATTATCGTATTCGGCCCGGCAATCCGGACACATCGGAAACCCGGACATCGTGGTCATCGGGCGGTCGTAGGGCATCGCCTGGATGATCGTGTAGCGCGGGCCGCAATTGGTGCAGTTGGTGAACGGGTAGCGGTAGCGCCGGTCGGCCGGATCGAGCAGCTCGCGCAGGCAGTCCGGGCAGGTCGCCACGTCCGGAGAGATCAGCGACGTGCCGCCGTCCGCCGCGCTGTGGTGGATCGCGAAGCCGGCGTCCGCGCCATCGACCGGCAGCGGCCGGGCGGTCACCCGGTCGATGCGGGCCAGCGGCGGCGCTTCGGCGCTGATCGCGGCCTGGAAGGCATCCAGCACCCCGGCGGGAGCCTGGGCCTCGATGTCTACCCCGGAGGAGGAGTTGAGCACCCAGCCGGTCAGCCCGTAGCGCATCGCCAGTCCGTAGATGAACGGCCGGAAGCCCACGCCCTGCACCACGCCATCCACGTGAATGTGCCGCCGCTGGAG
>JARKOQ010000113.1 GCA_029976005.1 Aggregatilineales bacterium
TCATCAAAGCTTGCATCCGGTCTGTCACGTGCGCTACTGTTGTCATGGGAGGTTTTCTCCTTGGATGTGATGGGGATCACTCCCTGGAGATTACCTCCCTTTCCTTATCTTGACGCAGATTGGGCGGTTCGCGAACCGCCCCTACAGTTGATCCGTTCGACGGGCAGGCCGAACTGGGGCACGATATCTCTCTTGTTCAGATTCGTGTAGGGGCGATGCTTCGCATCGACGCGAACCGCGCCTACATCGCCTGGACGCCTGCCGCCTCAACGCTTTTCTCTGGCCTCTGGACTCCTACTTCACATCCTGCCACGACGTGTGCAGCTCGGTTTCCCCGTGGCGCAGGGCACGCAGCAGGGCGTCCTGGTCGACCGGGACGCTGAAGACCCGCACCCCGACCGCGTGGTAGACCGCGTTGGCGATGGCTGGCATGGTGTTGATCGACGGAATCTCGCCCACGCCCTTGGCCCCGTAGGGGCCGCTCGAAAGGCGGTGCTCGACGATGTGGCTGGTGATCTCCGGCGCGTGCTTGATGCTGGGCATCTTGTAGCGGGCCAGCAGCGTGCTCCACGGCACACCGTCCTCGATGATGTAGCTCTCGGTCAGGGCGTTGCCCAGCGCCATGACGATCCCGCCCTCGATCTGGCCCTGGAGCAGCAGCGGGTTGATCGCCCGGCCAACGTCCGTGGCCGCGATCACGCGGTGGACTCTGACCTCGCCCGTGGTCGTATCGACGCTGACCAGGGCGGCCTGGGTCGCATACGAGAAGCCGAAGTGCATATCCCCGCCGGAGCCGAGCGGCTGGGTCTTGGGCGCCCAGTACTCGTGCAGGGCGCGCGGCTCCTGCCCGGACTCGCGCATCAGGCGCACCGCGTCCCCAAAGGCGATGGTCTGCCGGTCGTAGCGCACCAGCCCCTCCTCGAAGCGCACCCGCTCCGGCGGGCAGTCCAGCTCCTCGGCGGTGGCGCGGATCAGGGCCTCGCGCAGGTCGGTGGCGGCATGGCGTACCGCGTTGCCGCTCATGTAGGTCTGGCGGCTGGCCGTGGTCGGGCCGCCGTTGGGGGTGAGGTCGGTATCCGACAGCAGCACCCGCACCTGCTCGTAGCGCAGACCCAGCTCCTCCGCCGCGATCTGGGCCAGCACGGCCCGCAGGCCCTGGCCCATGTCCGCCGACGAGGTGCGCACCTCGATCGTGCCGTCGTCGAAGGCCTCGACCTCGGCGTCGGCCCGGTCGGGCGCGCCGCCGCCCAGCCCGGTGTTCTTGTAGGCGCAGGCGATCCCCCAGCCCCAGGCGATATCCCCCTCGCGCCAGCCCCAGCGGAAGCCGTGCCCGTTCCCGGCGGCCCGCATGTCTTTCTCGACCGTGTCGATCGTCTCGATCAGCCCCACGCTCTCGCGCAGGACCTGCCCGGTCGCGGTGGTGACGCCCACCGTCTGGGCGTTCTTGCGGCGCAACTCGACCGGGTCCATGCCGAGCGCCTCGGCCACGAGGTCCATGTTCTGCTCGACCGCGAAGGCGCTCTGCGTCACGCCGAAGCCCCGGAAAGCCCCTGACGGCGGGTTGTTGGTGTACATCACGTAGCAGTCGATTTTGGCGTTGGGCACCACGTACGGCCCGGTGGCGTGGGTCGTGGCGCGGGTCATGACCTTGTCAGAGAGGCTGGCGTAGGCCCCGCCGTCGCCGTACAGTTCGGCCTCGACGGCGGTCAACGTGCCGTCCTTTTTGGCCCCGGTCTTGATCCGGATCACGGTCGCGTGGCGCTTGGGATGCACCAGCAGCGACTCCTGGCGCGTCAATAGAATCTTGACCGGGCGGCCGGTGGCGGTCGCCAGCAGCGCGGCGTGGATCTGGCTGATGATGTCTTCCTTGCCGCCAAAGCCGCCGCCGATCAGCGTGCCGCGCACGCGGACTTCTTCTTCCGGCAGGCCCATCGCCCGCGCGATCTGGCTGCGATCCTGGTAGGGAATCTGCGAGCCGACGTACACGGTCAGCTTGTCGTGCTCGGAATCGTAACCCGCCGGGACGCCGATGCTGCACTCCGGCTCCAGGAAGGCATGCTCGATGGTCGGGGTGTGGTAGGTGCGCTCCACGATCACATCGGCCTCGGCGAAGCCGCGCTCCAGGTCGCCGTGGCGGACCTTGATGTGCTTGAGCAGGTTGCCGTGCTCGTGCCCGTCGTGGACGCGCGGGGCGTCCGGCCGGTGGGCGCTGACCGGGTCGCCGACGACCGGCAGCGGCTCGTAGCCGACCGCGATCAGCCCAAGCGCCTCGCGGGCGATCTCCAGCGTATCCGCCGCGACGATCGCCACGGCGTCGCCCATGTAGCGCACCTTGTCCCCCACCGCGCACAGCACCGGCCAGTCCAGGTAGACCAGCCCGTGGATGTTCTCGCCGGGCACATCGGCGGCGGTCAGGACGGCCCGCACGCCGGGCAGGGCCTTGGCCCGGCTGGTGTCGATGCTCAGGACGCGGGCGTGGGGATAGGCCGCGCGCAGGGTCGCGCCGTGCAGCATGCCGGGGAAGGTGAAGTCATCGGCGTATTTGGCCTTGCCCGTGACGCGGTCGGCCACGTCCGGCACCGGCTCGCTGACGCTGACGTGATGCAGCGGCTCGTCGATCGCCGGCTCGGCCGGGGGGATCGGTTCCAGCCCGCGCATCACCCGCCCCGCCGACTGGATGGCGCGCTTGACGCTGGCATAGCCCGTGCAGCGGCAGTAGGTGTCCTTGAGCGCGACCTTGATGTCGTGGTCGGAGGGGTCGGTGTTATGGGCCAGCAGCGCGGCGGCGGTCATCAGCAGGCCGGGGGTGCAGAAGCCACACTGCACCGCGCCGTGATCGAGGAACGCCTGCTGGATCGGGTGCAGGCGGCCGCCTTCGGCCAGCCCTTCGACCGTGATCACGCTCCGCCCCTGGGCCTTGAAAGCCGGGTAGATGCAGGAGTTGACCGGCAGACCGTCCACGTGGACGGTGCAGATGCCGCACTCGGCCTCCTCGCAGCCGATCTTGGTCCCGGTCAGGCCCAGGTCGTAGCGCAAGACCTGGGCCAGCGTGCGCGATTCGGGCACGTCGAGGGTGTGCGCGGTGCCGTTAACGGTCAGGTGGAGGTGGGTCATGGTGTCGTCCTCGATGGCTCAGTGTTCGGATGGACTTGATTGGGCAACACGCCGCTCGGTTTGGCATGCGTCGAGCACGGCCCGCGCTTCTTCCAGAGTGGGCACGAAAACCGCCGTGATCCGCATGGATTGAAAGCGGCCCAGCATGCGGAGCACGTTTTCGAACAGGCGTGGCGCGCGGGAGCCAGCCACGACAAACAATCCGGCATTGTCCGGGAGACGTTCGTTGATTCGCCGGAGGAATTCCAGCCAGTTTCCCCGAATGGCGCCGCCGCCTGACTGGCGCACATCGATCAGAAAATCGACGCGATGGGGCACCGTCCCGGCCAGGTTACCCGCCTCCATGAGCGCGTCAAATCGTTCCTCAGGCTCCGCGGGGATGCCGTTGGCCGGGCTGAGATCGACTCGAATCACCGTCTGCCCGGCATCCTCCCAGGTGACGCGGCCGCTTGGCCCCCTTGCAGGTTGCTCCTGTGGTGGCATGCCGGCCCCTATCCCTCGTGTGAGCACAGGCGGTCGAGTTCCAGGCGCATGATGCAGCGCATCTTGGAGCGGCGGGCGACCTCCACGAACCCGGCCCGCTCGAAAGCCGAGCGCACCCCGCTGAAGACCAGCCAGCGCGGGTCGTTGCTCTCCTCCGGCAGGATCGGGTAGGCTTCGACGATCTGCGCCCCCTGGGCGCGGGCATAGTCGACCGCGGCCCGGATCAGCGCGGTCATCATGCCCTGGCCCCGGTAGGCTTTGGCGACCATGAAGCACACGATCGACCACACCGGGCGGTCATCCACCCGCCTGGCCACCGGAGAGCGATCCAGCACCGGGAAGGACTCGCGCGGCCCGATCGAGCACCAGCCGACCGGGCGGCCGCCGTCGTAGGCCAGGATGCCGGGCACTTCCCCCGACTCGATGATCCGCTGCATGGCCTGGCGGTTGCCCTCGCCGAACTGGCGTTGGGTCTCCGCTCGCGTTTGCCGCCACCACATGCACCAGCAGCCCTTGAGCGAGCCAAGCTCCTCGAACAGGGCTTGCAGATCATCCCACTCGGCGGTGGTAACGGGTTTGAAGGTCAGGGTTGGCGATTCGGACATACGCAGCTCACAGTTGACAGTGTACAGTCGTCAGTTCAAGACACAGGCAGCGGGCGCTTGTATCATTCGGCGAGATCACCGCGTCTGCCTCCGTTATTCGCTTGCTGCTTCGACGCCTGGACGCTCGCCACCCGTCACCCGGCGGGCTTGACTTCGATGAAGATGCGGCCCGGCCCTTTCCCGCCGCGCAGGCGCTCCACCAGGTTGAAGAAGCGGTATTGCAGGCCGTATTTGCGCTGGAAAGCCTGTTTGGCCGCCTCGAATTCGGACTCGGCCAGGAAGCGGGCCTGGCCTTCGACGGTGGGTCCGAGCAGCGCGCCGTTGAACTTGCACGGCGCGACCGTGACCCGGCCGTTGTTGCGCAGGCGCTTGGCCTTGCCCGCCTTCGGCTCGGTGGTGAAGATCACCCGGTCGCCCACGTCCACGAACCAGACCGGGGTTGCCACCCCGACTCCGCTTTTGCGGAAGGTGGTCAGGTTCATGAACTGGTGTCCGGCGAGGTTGGGAAATGAGACTTTAGACTCAGAGGGCATGTCCACCTGGCACTTTCACTCGCTGGCCGGTCGGCCAGCGGCAAGATCGGTTTCCGGCAGGGCTGGCGCGATCTCCACCAGCACGGACGGGATGCCCTGCGCCAGCCACTCGGCGGTTTTCTGGACGTGGGGCGTGCCGTACCTGGCCTCCAGCGTCGCGTCGGCCGCCGCCGCGACCGGCTCGGTCTCGTCCACCAGCCGGGCCGTGCCCTCGTATGTTGGGCCGCAGGCGTCCCCATGCACCGTGCAGGCGACGACCCGGACGGCCGGGTTGCGGCGGACGTGGCGCGCAATGTCGGACGTGCTCGCCGCGCGGACGTACAGCCGGCCGCCCACTTCGGCGAACCAGACCGGTTTGCGGGCCGGGCGGCCATCGTGGCGGAACGTGATCAGGCACACGTAACGCTGCCCGGCGAGGTCGGGAAACCCTGAAGCCTCCATCCCTTGACCCCGGCGATCTCCTGGCGAGTTATCCCGCCGGTTGAAGCGTGTCGCAGCGCGGGCTGCCGTCGATCACCCCCACCTGGACGTTCCAATGCGATTCGAGGGCCGCGGCCTGCCAGTCCGCCTGGGATACGCCGCACTGAAAGTCCTTGCCGTCACCGGTACGCAGGTGCAGCAGGTACGTCTCGCTGCGGCTGCCGATCCGCTCGCAGCCGATGCTGGCCTGCCCCTCGCAGGACAGGTTGACTCGCGGCCAGTAAGGCGCGTCGTTCACGCTCTCGCCGGAGGCGGGCACACTGCGCGCATAGCTCCAGGTGTTGATCGTGAAGTAGCACTTGTCGTCGTAGACCGGCTCGTCGCGGTAGACGGTATGGCACACCCGCTCCTGGCGAAAGGTGCCATCGCCCTGATCGATGCGCTGCGTCTCGCATTCCTCGCCGTCCGGAATCTGGCGATAGGAGCGCACCTCCTGGCGGCGGCTGAGGTTGTAAGCCCCCAGCGGCACGCTGTCGCACCAGGCGCTGCCCGGCTGCGGCCCGTACTGCTCGATCGTGACCTCGCGCTGCCAGGAATGGGCCAGCAGAGTCGCCGGGGCGTCCTTGGTCCAGAACAGGCTCACGAGCGCGCCAATGCACACCAGCACGCCGAGCACGATCACGGCGATCAGCCAGCGCGGCATGCCGCCCTTGCCGGCCTCGGCCTTGGGCCTGACACCCACGCGCTCCATCTCCGCGTCGAAGCGCTCTTGAACCACGTCCCGCGAGCCGCTGGAGGCGAAAGTCTGGCCTTCGGGACGGACCTGGGCGCCCAGGGTCTGGGCCTGGGCGGCTTCGCTCAGCGGCGCGCCGCAGGCCGTGCAGAATTCGGCTTTGGCGCTGTTGAGGCCGTTGCAGCTTGGACAGGTCTTGTCCGCCCCGACATACTCGTGATCCTCGACCGCGACGTATTCGCCCTCCGCCGGGAAGTAGCGCGCGGCGGGATTCTGGGCCGCGCCGCAGTTGGGGCAAAAACGGTGGGTGGTGCCCAGCAGCTTCTTGGTGTCGCAGTACTGGCAGTCCCACAGCATCTGGTAGGTGCCCTCGTCGTGGATGCGTCGCCCGCCCTCCTCGCGCGGCGGTTTGCGCCCGGACGGCGGTTTGCCGCCCGACGGGGGTTTGCTTGACGCCTGGGGCAAAGTGACCTGCGGCGGGGTTTCGGCCGGTTCGGCCGCGGCTTCCTGCTCCAACCGAGAGAGCAGGTCGCCTTCCTCCGAGGGCAGCGTAACCAGCGGGGTGGCCCCGGCGGCCGCCGGGGCCGAGGCCGCGGCCTGCCGGGCCGTCTGCTCCATCTGATCGATCAGGGCCAGCAGTTGGGCGGCTTCCGGCCGGTCAAGCGACTGCACCAGCGCGCGGGCCTCGTCGAAGCGGCCCGCGCCGATCAACTGCTGTAAACGCTGGAGATCATCCTGGGACATGGACGGGTTGTTCTCCTGGAAAAGCGGTAATCAGTAGACAGTTTTCAGTTGTCAGTAAAGGCAAAAGCAGGCGGCGGGTTGTTCAGTCATGGAGGTCCTCAGCGGCCTATCCGCTGTGCGCTTTGACGCTTGCCGCTTCGGCGCTTTTTCTTGCCTCCTGCCACCTGCCTCCATTTTTTCAGTGTACATCAAATCGCGCCGCCGGGTCAGGTCAGGCCAGACCCAGCCCCTCGGCGACCGCCTGGCCGGTCCGGGCGCGGCGAGTCGCCAGCGGCAATGCGCCGCGCAGCAGCGTTTCGACCATGTGCTGGCGATATTCAGCCGTGGCGCGGTACTTGCTGGTACGCGGGTGGAGCGAGGCATGCGCGGCGGCGACCGCCGCTTCCAGCGCCTCCGGGCCAACCGGCCGGCCGCGCAGAGCCTCCTGCACGGCGCTCGCCAGGGCGGGGGTGCGCTCCACCGGGCCGATGCAGATTCGGGCGTCCGCGTAGGTCGCGCGGGCTTCGTCCAGCCGCACCCAGATCGCGCAGCCCAGCACGGGCAGGGCCACGCCCTGGGGACGCATCACGCGCCGGAAGGCGGAGCCTTCACCCTCCCCCGCCAGCCGAAACCGGAAGCGCACCAGCACGTCGCGGTGGCTATCCAGGGCGGAGACTCCCGGCCCCTTGAACAGCTTCAGGATCGGCAGCCATTCGCGCCGCCCGTCGCCCCAGGCGACCTCGGCCTCGGCGTCGAGCGCGACCAGCGAGGTCGTGCCATCCCCGGCGGGCAGGGCGTGGGCCACGTTGCCGCCCAGGGTGCCCACATTGCGCACCTGCGGCCCGCCGACCACGCCGCAGCTTTCCACCAGGCAGGTGGCGCGCGCTTCCAGCAGGGCCGAGCGGGTGATGGCGGTATGCGTCACCGCCGCGCCGACGATCACCGACTCGCCCTCGCTGGTGATCTCGCCCAGGGCCGGGATGCGGGTCACGTCCACCAGGGCGGCCCGGGTCGGCTCCTGGCCGCCGTGCTGGAGGTCGATCAGCAGGTCGGTGCCGCCGCCGATGATCTGGGCCGCGCCACCATACGAGGCCAGCAGGGCCAGGGCTTCATCAACGGTCGAAGGGGTGTGGTAGGCTTTCCAGGCGGGCATGATCATGCTATCCTGCGCGACAAGTCGGATGGGTGGGCCGGCTGGCGAGC
>JARKOQ010000116.1 GCA_029976005.1 Aggregatilineales bacterium
CAGGGCCATCCCGGCGAAGGCGGGCAGCAGGCCCAGCCCAAACAGGCGCACGATCAGGCCGGTTCCCGCGTTGACGTCGGCGATCTCCTGTTCGGCCAGGGCGCGCTGGGTCTGTCCGCTGGCGCTCATCCCGAACTGGTAATTGAAATTGCGGGTGTTCTGCCAGCCGAAGAGCAGCCCGGCCAGGCCGATCCCCATCAGGGGCGCGCCGCCCAGCAGCAGGGCGATGCCATAGCCGCGCACGGTCAGCCAGCCGCCCAGGGCGCAGATGATCGCCAGCATCAGCGCCATGGCCGCATCGAAGCCCAGGATCGGCACCAGGAATCGCAGCCGTTCATACCAGCGTGGCCCGCGCATGGGTTTCTCTCCCTGTGGTTGGTCTCGATTCAAGCATACCACACGCAGCGAGGCCAGAAGCCTCATTCTTCTATGTGCATTTCCCAGACCGCTAAGTATTGATGGGCTGTTTCGATGGGAAGATGGCAATCCTGGGCAATCATCTGGCGGAGAGCCTGGGCAGCCTTCTTGTAGGTGAGAACACTGTGCGCGATCATGTGCTCAAGTATCCATAACGTGCCGTGTACAACAACTCCGTTTGACGCGGCAATTTTCCGAAGCAATCCATCGCCGGTTAGCAGGATGGTATTCATGCCGCGTGCTAGAAAGAGCACCGAGAGATCGGCGATGGAAAGCCCTCGATATTTCTCCTGCTGAAGCTGAGCGGCTTCCTGCATCTGGTCGCCGGGAAGGGAGACCGTGCGCAGCCCTAACGCCAGCAGGTGATCGCAAGGCGGGACAAGCAATTCCGTACAAATGATGTCCGGGGTGACAATGGCGTGTGGTAGCCTAAAGAAGTCCTCCAACACATCACCAGTGCGCAGATCGATGAAAATGTTGGCATCAACTACAAAGCTTGATAGGGAATCCGGCATGTTGATCTGACCTTTGTTTCAAAAAATGAGACAAAGGTTGGCCCAGGAGTTCCGCAGCGCGTGATTCCGTCATAAGTTCTTCGGCTAGTGCTCGAAGAATGAGGCGCGTCATGCGCTCTGGTTGTTCGAATGGAACCTGATCTCCCGGCTCACGAAGGTGCCAGCCTTTGACCCGAAACCGTTTGAAGTGTTCGTTGGCGGTGGATTCACTCAGAATTTCCAAATCCTTAGCCCGGTAAATCCATCCCTGCATGCTCATGCCGTATTTGTGTTTGAGCAGATGAAGCTCAAACTCATCCAAGTTACTGCGCTCATTTCCGACTTCATATCTTGCCGCTGAGGCCGGAACCAGAAATGCCCCGGCAAAGCGATTTGCGGCCTTTTCATCGGACAGGTCGCCCTGCGGTTCCAGCATGAAATGGCCCAGCTCGTGGGCAAGGTTGAAACGCTGTCGATCCCCTGGCAGATTCCGCTTGATCGCGATGACGGGCATCACGTCATTGGCCCAAAAGGTGCAGGCGTCGAATTTGTCGTCGCCATCGATCAGGCCAACTTTGATCCCCTTGTCTTCCAGGAGTTCCGTCAGATTCTCGATCGGTATATCAGCCAGATTCCAGGCCGCGCGCAGCGCATCCGCTGCTGCTTCGACCTGATCCAGGGTTGCGACCGGATGTGGAAAACCGGCCGGGTAGGCAAACTCGGCCATTCTGTCGTTGGGGAAGAATCCCTCGACGATCAGGTAGCGTTCCAGCCAGTCCTGGATGTGGCTGATCACCGCTTGTTCGGCTTTTTTGCTCTGCGAGACACGCTTGCGGTAGATCGGTTTGATCTCCGGGATCGACGTGTGCCGGAGCAAAAAATCAACTCGGACGCCAAGCGCCGCCGCGATCTTGATTAAGATGCCGGAGCTTGGCATGTCCAGGTCGCGCTCGTATTTAGAGATCGCCTGTGCACTAACTCCCACCTCCTTTCCTAAATCCCGCAGGCTCAATCCTGCGGCATGGCGGGCTATCTTGATTCGTTCGCCAATAGGCATAGCCGCCCTCTTTCGTTTGCTCTCTGCTTGGTCGGTCTGTTTTCGTGAAGCCAATGGCTTCGGTTCTTGCTGGCAGTTTACATTTTAATATAAATTGAAGATTTTGTCAACTGAAAGCGAGCGTATGTTCTGCGGTGGGACCAAGTGAGAAGCGTATGCAGATAAAGAACCAGGGGCAGCACCGTGCTGGCAGGGTGATCTTCGTGTACGGGTTTGCTGACTACGTGGGAAAGATTCGAAGCCGCCGGTCGGGAGGCGTCCTGCTCCCGGCCGGCGGTGCGATTGATGCGAGGTTACTTGCCTGCCAGACCCGCCGCGCTCAACACCTCCCGGACGAAGGCCTCGGCGTTTTTGCCGGGCTGGTTCTGGTGGAATTTCCGCGCGCCTTTGACCACGGCTCCGCGCCCTTCCAGCATCTTGCCGAGGTCCTTCAGCAAGCCGCGCGGGGTGAGCAGGTACGTGCAGAAGACTCCCACCGGCTTGTTCGTCAGCGGCGGGAGCGTGGGTACCCAGTCCGCGGCCCCGGCCGGATGGACGTTGATCACGAACAGGCCGTGCGCCCAGGTGCCGACGAACAGCACGTCGGCCGCCTGGACGTCCGCCGCTTCGACCTGCCGGACGTATTTGACGTTGGCCTCGCCGCCCTGGGCGCGCACCGCTTCCGCGATGGCCTGGGCCGCCTGGCGGGTATGGCCGGACTGGGTATCGTACGCGATCAATGCCTGCATGTGGTATTCCCCCCTTGAGATGTTCTGTGTACGACGCAATCGACCTTCATCATAAGGGAATTAGCCACGGTGGTCTATGGTTGCTCTGCACGGAAAAGGCGGGCAGCCTTCAGCCGTCAGCGATCAGCCAAAGGCAAAAGGCGTCCCCGGCAGGTTCCCGCTTTTCGCTTGCCGCCTGGGCGCTTCGACGCTCGTTTTTGCTTTCGCTGGCCTCCTGGCCCCGGCGCAGCAAAGCGGCGCGCTGTCTGGACTCGCTTTCTCTTGCCGCTCTGCCTCTTGTCTCCTGCCTCCGCATTTCACGGCAGCGTGCCGCTGGTGGGACGCGCGTCGGGCGCGATCTCGACCGTCACCGTGAAGGGCACCGGCTCGCTGGTTTCGGTGCGGCCGTCGGCCAGGGTCGCCATGGCGACCAGCTCATGCCTGCCTGGCTCCAGCGCCCACCACACGACCCAGGGCGCTTCGTCCGCGTGGCCGATCTCCGCGCCGTCCAGCAGGTAGGTGACGCGAGTCGTGCCGGGCGAGACCCCGACCGTCAGGCGCAGGCGCTGGCTGTCGACCGGCCGGGCGTTGGTCAGCCGGAAGATCGTGTACGGGTCTGGTTCCAGCAGGCGCAGGCCGGATTTCTGGTCGGTGTTGCGTGTTTCCGCGCCCAGCGGGGGTTGGGGCAGCCCTTCCCGCGCGGCCCAGTCGCGTGCCTCCTGGGGCAGGATCACGAAGACCTGATCGACCCGATCCTGGGGCGGGGTGTTGGCGTCGGCCAGCAGGCCGGTGCGCCGGTCGAGGGTGAAGACCTGGTGGAAGGTATCGTACTCGGTGGGCTGGGTGCCCTCGATGAACCATTCCTGGACGCGGTTGGCGCAGGCCGGGGTGGGCAGCAGTCCGCTCAGAGCGCAGACTTCCACCCGCACCAGCCCGTCCGGCCGGCTGAATGCCAGCTCCGGCCGGCCGCGCAGGACTTCCCGCAGGAAGTCGTGCCAGATCGGCCCGGCGCCGCTGACCCCGGTCGTGTTGCGCATGGCGCTGTTGTCGGCGTTGCCGACCCATACCCCGACCACCAGGTCGGGGGTATAGCCCATCGTCCAGTTGTCGTGGTAGTCCGTGGTCGTGCCGGTCTTGGCGGCGGCGGGCCGCCCGATCTGCAGGGCCGAGGCCGGGCCGAAGGCCGGGATGCGGGCGTTGTTGTCGCTCAGGATGTCCGTGATCAGCCAGGCCACGCGCTCATCCAGCACGCGGTGGGTCAGCGGCGCGGCCTGCCAGTCGTAGAGCACGTTTCCCCCGGCGTCCTCCACGCGCTGGATCAGCACCGCCGGGACGGCGTACCCGCCGTTGGCTAGGGCGGCGTAGGCCTGGGTCAGCTCCAGCAGGCGCACCTCGCCGCCGCCGAGCGTGACCGCCAGATCGACCTTGTCGTTGCCGGCCAGGGTGGTCACCCCCAGATTGGTCATCAGGCGCACCAGGCTATCGACGCCGATCGAATCCAGCGCGACCACCGCCGGGATGTTGTACGACGAGGCCAGCGCCTCCCGGACCCGCACCGGGCCGTGCTCCACCAGCCCGAAGTTGCCGGGGGTATAGCTCTCCAGCCGTTCGGTGACGAAAGGCGTCTCCACGTCCAGGGTCAGGGTGGCCGCCGTCCAGGGATCGGCGCGGGTCGGGTCGAAGGCGGCGGCGTAGGTGAACGGCTTGAGCGCGCTGCCCGGTTGGCGGGGGGCCAGGGCGGCGTTGTAGGCCCCGCTGATGCTCTCGTCGAAGTAGTCCGGACTGCCCAGCATGGCCAGCACGTGCCCGGTCGCCGGGTCGAGCGCGACCAGGGCGGCGTTGTGAACGTTGTGGCCCGGCCCGCCGCCGGTCGGGTTGTTGAGCCGATTCAGGTGCCGCCGGGCGATCCGCTCGGCGGCATGCTGCCAGTCCAGGTCGAGCGTGGTGGTGACGGTCAGCCCGCCGCTATACAGCGCTTCCGGGAAGCGCTCCAGCAGTTCCTCCCAGACGGTCATCACGAAATGCGGCGCTTCGATGGGGAAGGGCGCGGCGGCGTACTGGAGCGGCTCGGTCTGGCTGCGGCGGGCTTCCTCCGCGCTGATGTAGTGCTGTTCCTGCATCAACTGGAGCACGACCGCCTGGCGTTCTTTGGCCGCGTCCGGGTTCTTGAGCGGGTCGTAGACGGCGGGGGCCTGGGGCAGCCCGGCCAGCATCGCGCACTGGGCCAGATCGAGCGTCTCCACCCCCTCGCCGAAGTAGGTCCGCGCGGCGGCTTCGATCCCGTAGGCCAGGCTGCCGTAGTAGGTCTGGTTGAGGTACAGCATCAGGATGTCGTCGCGGGAGTAGGCGGCGGTCAGGCGGGTCGCCAGGATCGCCTCGCGCAGCTTGCGGATCAGGGTGCGCTCGGCGCGCTGCTGGGGATCGAGGAGCAGGTTGCGGGCCACCTGCTGGGTGATCGTGCTGCCCCCGGCCAGGACTTCGCCGCCTTCCAGGTTGATGCGCAGGGCGCGCAGGATGCCCGCCGGGTCGAAGCCGGGGTGAGTGTAGAAGTTGGCATCCTCGGTGGCGATGGTGGCGTCGATGCAGTCCTGCGGAATCTGGCTGAGGGGCACGGCCCGGTTGCGCCCGCCCTCCGGGTCGACGATCTCGTACAGCAGCCGCCCCTGGCGATCCAGGATGCGGGTCGAGGGCAGGGCCAAACCTGCCTCGAGCTGGCCGAGGTCGGGCAGGTCGGTGAACAGGGCGTCGATCAGCAGGCCGGTCCCGATCAGGCTCACGGCCAGCAGCCCGATCAGCAGGGCGGTCAGGCGCGGGTGGCGGCGGGGAAATCGGCGCAGACGGGTCAGCATGGCGGCTCCCGGAAAATTCGCGGCGGTCGATCACTTCTCACGATACCGGGAATCGCGGCCGGATGCCAGCCACGCCTGGATGGCGATCACCCTACGGAAAGGCAATGATGAAGTTTGAGTTTTGAATGCTGAATTGAGGTTGGGTGCTGGAGTGACAGGGAGAATTGAAAGGCGGCCCGGTATCACCACCGCGCCGCCCTTCAACTCAAAACTCAGCACTGCTTCTCACTCCACGATCACGGTCAGGTTGCCGACGCCGCCGGTGTAGGTGATCGTGGCCCGGCGCTCGGCTCCGGCGTAGTCCGGCGTGCGCCACACGCCCGATCCGCTGAGGAAGGCCGTGGTCAACTGCACCTGATCGAGTGCCTCCGGGACGGTCACCCCGCCGACGCCCCAGCCCGCGGTGAGCTGGACGGCGGTCCCCCGGCCCATGATCAGGGTGACATCACCCACGCCGGCGTTGATGTCGAGGATCAGGTTGGCCTCGTCCGGGACGGTCACGCGCAGGTTGCCCGCGCCGCCGTCGATTGCGGCCAGGGTAGCTTCCCGCCCGGCAGGCAGGGTGATGTCCACGTCCCCGACCCCGGTGTGGATTGTGACTTCGTCCAGCTCGAGGCCGGTCAGGTCGAAGACGTTGTTGCGGCCGACGCCGTTGTTGATCTCCAGGCTGAGGGGTAGGCCGGGATGGAGGCCGATCATCCAGGGCAGGTCAGCATTGATCCCACCCAGGTTCAGGGTATGCACCGGGTTGGTCAGGCTGACGAACTTCTCCTGCTCCCCGGCGGCGAAGAACTCGATCTCCCCGGCGTAGGTCAGGTCGGCCCAGATCAGGTCTTCCGAGTCGGCGGGCAGGGCGCTGATCGACGCTTCGGCCAGCGGGATGTCGATTACGATCGAGGCGGATTCGGTCTCGCCCAGCGGTTCACTGAAGACGCCGCGGTGGATGTTGCGGTCGGTCGGCTGCGGGATCGGGGTGGCGGTGCCCTGGCCCAGCCCGAATGCCTGACGCAGGCCAAACGCCTGGGCCAGATCGGAGGCCGAGGACGTCCCGGTGGCGAACAGGCTCAGGACGCCCAGCCCAACCAGCGCGATTGCACACACAAACAGTAGAATCGAACGGCGTACCATACCAGTTTCCCCCTGTAAAAGAAGCAATCAGCTTTCAGCATCAGTCAAGGATCGAGGCAGGCGGCGTACTCCTGCTTTCTCTGGCCTCTCGGCCTCTGGTCTCCTGGCCTCGGCGCGGCAGCGGTGCGGCAAGGCTGCGCGGCCTCTATCCAACATCTATACGTGGTTGGGGGTTCGGAAGTCGCGGCGGGGCGGCAGGATGCACAATCTTGCCGCCCCGCCGGAGGGAGGGCTAGAACAGCGGCTCCAGCCAGTAGACGCCGTTGTCGCCTTCGGCCGTCCAGCCGACCAGCCCGTTATAGTTGACCTGCCACCAGGTGCGCCCGCCGCTGCCACAGGTCGGTCCACCGATCACGGTGAAGACCCCACCCGGCGGGATTTCCGTCACCAGGGCGCTGCTGCTGTCGGCTTGCGTGCGCAGGGAGTTCGCCAGCGGCGGGTTGAGCGCGACGCGGCCCTGCGCCCCCGGCACGAGCTGGCCGTACAGGCCATTGGCGCATACGACCGGCTCCAGCCAGTAGGTATTGGCCTGACCCTCGGCCGTCCAGCCGCTGACGCCCGGCGCTTCGATTCGCCACCAGTTGTAGCCGTCCACGCAGCGCGGACCTTCGATCACGCGGAAGACGCGCCCGGCGACGATGTTGGTCACGACCGTGCTGGCGCTGCCCGTGCCGGGGGCGGTGCGCACGGTGTTGGGTTGGCCGGGCGTGACTCGCCCGCTGTAGCCTGCCCGCAGGCGCGTCGCCAGGCCGCAGGCCGGTGTGACCGGAGCCTGTTCCACCTGGAGGCTGGTCACGAAGAGGACATCATCGTCCGGGCCAGGCCCATTCCGGTAGGTCGTTCCCCACAGGTGGACGGGGACGCGCGGCGACATGTCGGCCTGGGCGTAGAGCTGGGCCAGGATGCCGGCGTCCCCGGCGGTGATGTGAATCCGCAGCATACCTTCCCAGGTCTGGGCGTAAAGCGGGTAGGGTGCGCCGGCGGTATTACGCCCGACGGTGACGCGCCAGTCGTTGACTGCCTCGGAGCCGCTGTCGGCCGGGGCGGGTTCCAGCCAGTAGACGGCGTTGTTGCCTTCCGGCGTCCAGCCGACCAGGCTGTTGTAGCTGACCTGATACCAGGTCATGTTGCTGCCGCACTGCGGCCCGGCCAGGACCGTGAACACCCCACCCGGCGGAATCTCGCCCAGGACGGTGCTGCCGCTGGCGGGTTGGGTGCGGATGCTGTTGGAGAAGGGCGGGTCGTAGGTCACCCGGCCGGTCTGGCCGGGCTGGAGGCGGGGCAGCATCCCGTTGGCACAGGAGAGCGATTCGAGCCAGTACTGGCCGTTCTGGCCCTCGGCCGTCCAGCCGACGAAGCCGCCCGCGTTGACCTTGTACCAGTAGTAGCCGCTGGCGCAGGTCGGGCCTTCCAGCACGCTGAAGACCGTGCCGCTGGGGATGTTGCCCAGCACGGTGCTGGCGCTGCCCGTGCCCGGCGCGCTGCGCATGGCGTTGGGGAGCGGCCCGGCCGCGACCCGGCCGGTGACTCCCACCGCCAGGCGCGGCGGCGTGGTGCAGGGCGGGGTGGTCGGGGTGATGGTGATCGGGCGCTGGACGTTCAGGGAGCTGACGTAGATCACGTCATCGAGATCGCCCGCGCCGTTGTAATACAGCGTACCCCAGACGTGTACCGGGACGCCCGGCGGGTTATCGGCCAGGTTGATCAGTTGGGTCAGGATCGTGCCGTCGGTCGAGGTCACGCCAACCCGGCGCGTGCCCTGCCACACCTGGAAGCCCAGCGGCTGGGCCACGCCCGCCCCGTTGCGGACGATCGCGCCCTGCCAGTCGTTGACCGGCTCGCTGGCCGGGGCCGCGGTGACGGCCACCGCAGTGGCGACCGTCGGCGTGGCGGTGGTGGTGGGCGTCTGGCCCAGCACCAGGGGGGTGATCGTGCCGGTGGGGGTGGCCGTGGTGTCCAGGGTGAGCTGGGCCGGGGTCGCGGTCAGCCCGACCGGGTCGTTGGTCAGGTTACAGCCGAGCAGGATCGGCCCGAGCAGGACGGCCAATCCGATCAGCAGGCGAGGTCTGGGTTGCATGGGTGGTGTCTCCCTCAAAAAACATGATGCGCATTATCAACAATAGGATATAACGCCGGACGGCTCGCGCAAGTTCCAACTTTTAGGGGGATTGACCGCCCGTGGGCGAGTGCGAGGCCTTGGCAGCACGCAGCGTCCCCCTGAGGACCAGGGGCGCGATCGACACGCAGGGCGGTTCGCGAACCGCCCTGCGTGTCGATGGATCGATCTCGTTGCCCGATTGTTTTTTGGGGGGGCGCCAATCCCCCCTACGCGACCGGCTTTACGTCTCCAGGTGGTAGCGCAGCGGACGGGAACGGGTCGGGTGGCGCAGCTTGCGCAGGGCCTTGGCCTCGATCTGGCGGATGCGCTCGCGCGTCACGCCGAAGTGTTTGCCGACCTCCTCCAGGGTGTGGTACTGGCCGTCGATCAACCCGAAGCGCATCTCCAGCACCTCGCGCTCGCGGTCATTGAGCACCTGGAGCGCTCCGCGCACCTGCTCCTTGAGGAGCTGGCGGGTGGCGGCTTCCACCGGGCCGGGAGTCTTGTCGTCCTCGATGAAGTCGCCCAGCGAGGACGAATCCTCCTGGCCGACCGGCATTTCCAGGCTCATCGGCTCCTGGCTGATGCGCATGATGCGGCGCACCTTGTTGGCGGCGCGGCGCAGGCGGCGCTCCATGTTGGGGCTGATCGGCTCGCCTTTTTCCTGAGATCGTTTGATGGCCCGCACTTCCTCCGGGGAGAGGAAGTCCATGTTGAGCGCGATCTGCTCCGCGCTCGGCTCGGAGCCAAGCTCTTGCAGCAGCTCGCGCTCGACGCGCATCAGGCGGTTGATCGTCTCGACCATGTGCACGGGGATGCGGATCGTGCGGGCCTGGTCGGCGATGGCGCGGCTGATCGCCTGGCGGATCCACCAGGTGGCGTAGGTGCTGAACTTGTAGCCGCGGGTGTGGTCGAACTTCTCCACGGCGCGCAGCAGGCCGATGTTGCCCTCCTGGATCAGGTCCAGGAAGTTAATCCCGCGCCCCATGTAACGCTTGGCGACGGAGACGACCAGGCGCAGGTTGGCGCGGGTCAGGGCTTCGCTGGCTTCCTTGGCGCGCGCGCCCGCCAGCTCGAAGGCATCCAGCAGGCGCTCGGAGGCGTTGGGGACGCTCTCCACCCAGCGGTCGACCAGGTCGGACGTCAATTCCTGGCCGCGCAGGGCTTCCTGCAGGGTCGGCGGCAGCAGGTACAGGGCCTGGAACGTGTCGAACAGGCTGCGAGCCAGTTCGGTCCAGGCTTCGTCGTGGCCCCAGTCGCGCTGCTGGAGGTATTCCCGGATGTGGGAGTCGGCGTCGCGATCCCAGTTACGGCGGAGCTGGTAGGCTTCGTCGATCAGGCGCTCCAGATCGGGTGGGGGCAGCTTGAATTTCGCGGCCTGGCCGAGCAGGGTGGCCCACGAGTCGCGGGCATGCAGCACCAGGGCCTTGGCGACATCCGTGGTCTGGTTGAGGCCTTTTTCGTCGGCTTGCGCGGCGAAGTCGTCCAGCATGCTGGCCGCGGCCATTTCCGCCGCCAGCCAGATCTCGCGGTTGGTATCCAGCAGTTGAACCTGGCCGATCTCCTTCAGGTACATGCGCACCGGGTCGTCGGTCAGGATGCCGGACGATTCGTACAGCGGCTCGTCGAGGTCTTCTTCCTCGTCGTCCTCGTCGCCCAGCTCGAACTCGTGCCCATCCAGGGGGATCGCGTCCAGATCGTCCAGGTCGGCCTCGACCTCGTCCTCGTCGAGCAGTTCGAGATCGGCATCCTCCAGCGCGTCATCCTCGTCCAGATGATCGTCGGCCTTTTCAGGGCGCGGGGTGCGTCCTCCTTTGCGGGCACGGCCGGCCGGCTTCTTTTCTTCGTCTTCAGAGTCGAAATCGTCGGTGTGTTGCTTGGACTTTGCCATAGTGCTCCCCTGGTGCAAGGGCCGTCAAGACCATGTTTGCCGGTACTGGCCTTGGAAGGCATGCCGCCTCATGGTGGGGTCATGCCTTATCGTCTTGGTGAAGAAGCGGGCTGATGATGAGCGTACGACCGGTGAACCATGCGCCATAAGTGTATCTTATATAGTGCATTTGGTCGGAAAACTCAAATGCCGTCAGGCCTGCGACTGAGTGGCGCGCTGGCGCAGGGCGCGATCCAGGTGAATGATCGCGGCGTCGTTGGCATCCAATACATCCTGATAGCGGGGCCTTTCTTCTGGACTGGCTTCCTGGATCAGGAAGCGCAGCTCCTCGTTGTCGCTCACCAGCCGGACGCGCCGGAGGGTGAACGCCTTGTCGATCAGTTCGCTTTCCGGGCCGGGCAGGAGCCGCCCCTCGCGCTGCATCTGTTTCTGGATGGAATGAAGCTCGGAGCGCAGCGGGTCGCGCAGGCGATCCTGAAAATTGTCCAGGGGGGCGTAGGCGCGCTGGAGCGCCTCGATCTGCGGGCGCAGGGCCGGGCCGATGATCACCTCGACGTACTGGAGCGCGTCCAGCGCGTCCTGGTCGAGGGCGGCCCGCAGGGCGCGCATGATCGCCTGGTGGCCCGGCTCGCGGAAATCGTCCGGGTCCAGCGCGCCCAGCGCCTGCTGGAGAAAGGCGCGGCGGATGGGATCGGAGAAACGCTGCTGGGCATGCTCCGCCGTTTCGCGGAAGGCGCGGTTGACCTGGTAGAGCAACTCCGGCCGGTGGAGCAGGATGCTCAGGCAGTAGGCTTCCTGTGGGTTGGCCGGGCGCGGCTGCCAGGCGGAAGGCGCGACCGGGGCGGCTTCCGGCGGCGGCGCTGAAGTCGCCAGATCGTCGTCTTCCGGCGGCAGGTCCGATTCGTAATCGGGCGGCGGGCCTTCTTCCCAGTCGAAGGGCGGGGCCTCGTCGGGATCGGGCTGGCGCGGCGCTTCTGGTGGAGGCGGGGCATCCGGGGAGGGCGGCCGCGGCGGGCGCCATTCGCGCGCGGCCTGATCCATGCCCGCCGTCCGGCCGCGCTGGCGGAGCCGGGGATCGGTCGCCCGGCGCGGGGCGAGCGCCTGGCGGCTCTCCACCGCGATCTCCATCAGCCGCTTCTCGGAAAGATGCAGGCGCAGGGCCAGCTTCTGGACGTTGGCTTCCCGGTGCAGGTCGCTCTCGGTGGCGGTCAGCAGGGGGAGCAGGCCGCGCGCGACCTTTTCCTTCTCGAAGACCGTGGCCCGGGCCGGGTCGAGGCCGGCCGTGCCGACCCGGATCACGTAGTCGGCCACCGGCTCGGCGTTGCGCACCAGGCCCAGCCATTGCTCCGGGTGGTCGCGGATCAGGTCGTCGGGGTCCTGGCCTTCGGGCATCACGATCACGCGCATGTCGATCCCCATCCGGCTGGCGGCGCGCATCGAGCCATCGGGGCCGAGCAGGGCGGTATCGGTCTGGTTGAGGCTTTCCCGCGCGACGTTGAGGCCGCGCATGGTGGCGCTCGCCCCGGCTTCGTCGGGGTCGAGGGCCAGGATCAGGCGTTCGGCGTAGCGGCGCAGGCTTTGGAGCTGGTCGTCGGTCAGGGCGGTGCCCATCTGGGCGATCACGTTGCGGAAGCCCGCCTGATGTGCCTGCATGGCGTCCATGTAACCTTCGACGATGATCGCCGTCTCCGTCTCGCGGATTTCGCGGCGGGCCATGTCCAGCGCGAAGAGCGTCTTGGATTTGTCGAAAAGCGGGCTTTGCGGCGAGTTGAGGTACTTGGGCTGGTCTTCCTTGCGCAGGGCGCGCGCGCCGAAGCCGATCACCCGCCCGCGCCCGTCCCGGATCGGGATCATCAGGCGGTGGCGGAAGCGGTCGTAAACCCGGCCCTGGTCGTTGCGGATGGCGACTCCGGCCTCGATGATGTCGGGGACGCTGTAGCCCAGCTCGGTCAGGTGATTGATGGCGTGCTGCCAGCCGTCGGGCGCGTAGCCAAGCTGGAAGGCTTCGATCGTGCTGGCGTTCAGCTTGCGGCGCTCGACGTAGGCGCGGGCCTCCTCGCCCTCCGGCGCTTCGCGGAGCTGGCGGTTGAAGAAGCGGCAGGCTTCGTCCAGCAGGCCCAGCAGGCGCTCGGTGGCGGCTTCCTCGGCGCTCTGCTGCGGGGTGAGCGGCTTCAGCTCGACTCCGGCGCGCTCGGCCAGGTGGGCCAGGGCTTCCTTGAAGTCCCAGCCGTTCTGTTTCATGGCAAAGCTGAAGATATCGCCGCCTTCGCCGCATGCGCCGAAGCAGCGCCAGGTTTGCGATTCGGGGAAAACGATGAAGGAAGGCGTGCGTTCCTGGTGGAAGGGACAGCAGGCCTTGTAGGTGCGCCCGGCCCGCTTGAGTGGAACCGTCTCCGAAATGTAAGCCACCAGGTCCAGGCGCGCCTTGATCTCGTCAGCGATGGACATGCCGGGGTTCCTCACATCACGAGTGGGTGGATTATAGCTAACAGCCACGTTCCTGCAAAAAGCAGGGCAAAGCATCGAAGCGGCCAGCGTGCGGGCGTCGAAAATGGGAGGCCGAGAGTCCAGAGACCGGGGGCCGGAGAAAATCGGCACCAAGGGATGCTGAACGAACCCGGCCCCGACATGTGCGATGCGCGGCGGAGGGGGCACTGTCCCATCCCGGTCGAGCAGAACCAGATATCGCGGCCGCGCGACCTCTTTTCTGGCAGCGGCCCGGCCCATTCGGTATAATCTCATCCAGTTTGTTGGGCAGGGTTGGCTTGAAACAAAGGGTTGTGAATGGAAATCACCTGGTACGGTTTGAGTTGTTTTCGACTGATGGAACGCGGCAAGGCGGCGGTCGTGACCGACCCTTACAACGGCGGGCTGGGCTACCAGTTCCCCAAGTTGCGGGCCGATATCGTCACCATCAGCCATGAGGCGACCGGTCACGCCAACCGGGCGGTCTGGCCCCCTACGACGCACATCCTCGACCGGCCCGGCGAATATGAGATCGGCGGCGTGTTCGTGATCGGCGTGGCGATGCACAACCCGGAGCAGCCGGAACGGCCGAATGTCGTCTACCTGTTTGATTTTGACGGGATCAACGTCCTTCATTTGGGCGATCTGGATCACGTCCCGGCCCAGGCCGACATCGACGCCTTTGGCACGGTGAACGTGGCGATGGTTCCGATCGGGGGCGGGAAGAGCCTCAACGCGGCGCAGGCAGCGGAAGTGATCAGCCTGATCGAGCCGGAGATCGTCATCCCAATGCATTACCAGACTCCGGGGTGCACTCTTAAGCTGGACGACCTGGACCGGTTCCTGAAGGTGATGGGAATCGGCAAGGCCCAGACGGAGACGGTGCTCCGCGTGGCCCCCTCGGCGCTGGAAGAGATTCAAACGCAGGTGATCGTGCTGGAGCCCCAGCAGTAGCCCATACGGCGGCTGGATGGTGGAACGGCGACGCGCCCGGCGCGGAAGGGAAGAGTAGGGTGGAATATAAGTTGATGTTGACCTGGGACATCAAACCCGGACAGGATCAGCAGTATTTCGAGTTCGTGGTGCGCGAATGGGTGCCGGGGATCACCCGGATGGGCCTTCAGCCGCGCGAAGCCTGGTACGCCGTGTATGGAGACTGCCCGCAGATCACGACGGCGATCGTCAGCGAAGACCTCGATCAGATGCGCCAGATTCTGGAAAGCGACGATTGGGCCAAGCTCCACGAGCGTCTGCTGGAATTCGTCACCAACTACAACCAGCGGATTATGCGTTCCACGCCGGGCTTTCAGTTCTAGTCACGTCCGAAGAAGGACCACGAAAAAGGCGACCCCTGCGGGTCGCCTTGTGTTTGAAACGGGAAAACGGGCGGATCAGTTATCCGCGCTGCTGGCGGCTTTCGTTTCGGCGGGTTTGCTGTCCGTGGTCTTGGCTTCGCTGGCTGTGCCGGAGTCGGCGTCCTTGCGGGGCTTGCCCAGGGCTGAATTGTTGGACCGGCTGTCATTCACATAGAAGCCGGAGCCTTTGAAGACCACGCCCACCGGCCCGATGACCTTGTGAGTCGCGCCGCCGCATTCCGGGCAGACGGAAATCGGCGCATCGGAAAAGTGCTGCTTGGCTTCAAACCGCACACCACACTCGTCACATTGATAGGTGTAGACAGGCATACGACAACCCTCTGATTGGACTGGTTCTTGCGGAAATCCGCTGCCAGGATTGTAGACCTTTTCCTTTCGAGCGTCAACGCCATTATACGCCGGATGATATCAGAACAGCGTAAGATTTGAGCCGGTCTTCCGGCCGGACCGCCAATTGGGGTAAACTGCCCAAACCGAATTTTCGATCTCGGTGCAACCCGGCCCGTGATCGTGCGTATAGTAGAGTCAGGTAGTCACACGCGGTTCAGGAGACATTCTCGTGTCCGATGAAGCACCCATGGTCCAGCAGTGGGTCAGGGGGGCGCTGGGGGGGGATCAGGTGGCCTTTGGCCAACTGGTTGAATATTATCAGCGGCCCGTGTTCAACCTGGCATACCGGATGCTGGGCGACCCAACCGAGGCGGAAGATGCCGCGCAGGAAGCGTTTATGCGCGCTTATGCGAATCTGGAACGCTACGATACAGAACGTTCTTTTAAGACCTGGCTTCTTTCGATTACGTCCAATCACTGTATCGACCGGCTGCGCAAGCGCCGGCTAAGCTGGCTCTCGATCGATGAAGAGGAAGGGATCATGCCCCATCCGGCATTGACCAGCTCGGAAGCTGGCCCGGAGGAAAGTCTCCTGGATGGGGAACGATCAAGGATGATGCAAGAATTGCTCGCACAGATTCCACCGGATTATCGGGCGGTCGTCGTCCTGCGCTACTGGTACGATATGAGCTACACCGAAATCGCCGAAGCGCTGGAAACGACCGAATCGGCTATCAAGAGTCGTTTGTTCCGGGCACGGCAGGCGTTGGCTTCCCTGCTCGATCCCGCCCCGTCTTCCCCACACGCCCGGACCATGAAGCCAGCCATGGAGGGATCCTAAGATGGCGCTCTCACCCAAGCAAGACAGGCTCAACCGCGCGCTGGACGAGCAGCTCAGCGCGGCCGAACTGCTGGCCTTCCAGTCCCTGCTGGAGGACGAGCCGGACGACGCGGCGATGTTCGAGCGGCTCCGCCGGGTCGATGACCTGTTCCGCCAGCCACAGATGGTGGCTCCCGCGCCGGACTTCGCCGCGAAAGTCATGGTCCGCATCGCGGCCGAGGAACACCTGGCTTACGCGCCGCGCCGCCGCCCGCGCCTGTTCATCTGGGGGCTGGTGATCCCGGTGCTGCTGGTACTGCCGGTCGTCCTGTTTCTCTCGCTGACCGTCTTCCCGGCGCTCACCCAACCCGGCGCAATGACCGCATTGCTGGCCGGGTTGGTGCGCGTTCTGGGGACGATCACGGGCGCGGCCGGCGCGCTGCTGCGCGGGCTGAGTGACCTGGTCGCCTCCGCGCCGGTCGGGCCGCTGATGGTGCTCACCGTGATCCCAATGCTGATGGTCTGGGCCTGGACGGTCTGGTACTTCCAGACGCAGAACCGCCCGCAGACGGTCATCGTCCCGGTGCAGTTCGTGGGGAGTGGCTCATGATGTGGCGTCGTTTGCTGCGGACGCCGGGGCCGGTCGGGCCGGTTGGCCCGGCGGGGGCGCTCCTGGCCGCGATCGCGGTGCTGGCGGCGTTCGTCTTGCCGGCGGCGGTGGCCCAGGCCCAGGGCGGCCCGGTGTTCACGGAATACTATCTGCTTCAGTCCGGCGAACGGGCCGACGGGTTATTCGTCGCCGGCCGGACGATCACGCTGGACGCGGGCAGCCACGTCACCGGCGACGCGCTCCTGATCGCCGACGTGATCACCCTGCGGGGAGACATCTCAGGCGAGGTGGTGGCCCTGGGACGCTCGATCGTACTGGACGAAGGGGTATCGATCGGCGGCGACGCGGCCCTGTGCGCGCAGGCCATCACCGATCACGGCGCGCTCATCGAAGGCGAGCTATCCCGCAACTGCGAAGGGATGGGGGTCGCGTTGGGTGGCATCCTGCCGCCTTCGTTCGACCCCACGCGGCGCGATTGGGGCGACTTCGACCTGAATGCCTTCCTTGAGGAGCACCTGGGCGAGAACAGCCTCGATCTGTCGCTGGGCGGCACGCCCCTCCAGCGCTTTGGCGCGGGGATCGGGATTTCGCTGCTGGCGGCGGCCCTGTCGGCGCTGACCATGATCGTGATCCCGTATCGCGTCCGCCGGGTGAGCGACGCCTTGCTGGCTGCTCCGGTGCCGACGCTGGTGGTCGGCCTCGCGACCATGCTGGCAGCCGGCGCGGTGACCGGACTGGTGATCATCTCGCTGGTGCTGGTCGTGACGTTCTGTCTGGTGCCGGTGGTTGGTCTGGGCGGGATCGGGTTGGCGCTGCTGGCGGTCCTGGGCTGGTCTGGGATGGGCCTGCCCGTCGGGGTATGGCTGATGCACCAGGCCAACGTGCGGCGCTTCAATCCGATCGTGGTCGCCAGCCTGGGATCGTTCGCCCTGACCTTTGCCGTGCATCTGCTGGCGATCAGCGCGTGGACGCTGGCGTTGTATCTGCTGGTAGGACTGGGGCTGACAAGCTGGGGGCTGGGCGCGGCGGTGCTGACGCGCGGCGGCGGCCAGCGCTACCCGATCCCGATCCGGTCGGTTTCCGCTCGCCGGGATTCCGGAGAAGCACCGGCCCAGGCGCGCTGACGCCCTCATCCAGTTCTGATCTCAAGACGCCCGGCGAGAACCGGGCGTCTTTTTTTGCGCGCGTGGGTCGTGATTTGCGTCAGGGGCGGCGCGGCGGGCTGTTTCCGCCTGCCGATGCTCCGGCGGCTACATCAGGTCTTTGCGCATCCAGTACAGGCTGGCTCCGGGCGGGAAGCCTTCCAACTCGCCCACGACGCGGTAGCCCTGTTTTTCGTAAAAGCCGCGCGCCTGGAAGCTGTAGGTTTTCAGTTCCACGTGCGCGCCGCCGCGCGTGCGGGCGATGGCCTCGATGTAGCGCAGCAGCTCGCGCCCATAGCCGTGCCCGCGCAGGGGCGCGGCCACCCACATATTGTCGATGGTCAGCCAGTCCCACACCGTCCGTCCGGTTACCCCGCCCATGATCTCGCCGGAGGGATCGCGCAGGAAGATGTCCAGCGGTTGGAGGGTCTGGCCGGGCATGCGGGCCAGACGGAAGTGCTTGTTTTGTTCGTCGTTGTATGCCTTCACGGCAATCTGGATCGCGGCCCGGTCGGTCTCGCTGTCTTCGTCAGCCAGCGTATACTGGTAGCCTTCTGGGTTGACACTGAGAACGGTCATAGCCTGCTCCTGACACCCGGTGATTCCCGATAGTCCTGGGGTATAATTTCCCTTCAATCCGACGATTGTTGTCGATTGTTGCCTATAGTATACCTTGTTCCGCTTGTGAGCGGTCTGGTAAGGGAGTCCTGATGGCTGCGACAAATATTGAGGCGGCGACCGCCGGCCCGGAACGGCTGTTTGGGCGGTTCAGCCTGCTGACCACGGTCTGGATCTGGCTGCTGATCGTGGTGGGCGGGATCGTGCGGGTGACCGGCTCCGGGCTGGGCTGCCCGGACTGGCCGTTGTGTTACGGGCAGGTGCTGCCGCCGCCCGAAACGACGTCGATGATCGAGTTCAGCCACCGCTTCGTGGCCGGGATCGGCGGGCTGCTGATGCTGGGCACGGTGATCATGGCCTGGCGCGGCTACCGCCGGCGGCCCTGGATCGTCGGCCCGGCCACGCTGATGATCGTCGTCCTGCCGCTCCAGTTCGTGCTGGGGGCGATCGTGGTCTATACCGAGCTGGAGCCACTGACGGTCGCCATCCACCTCGGCACGGCCCTGATCATCTTCGCGGCCTCGATCGTGCTGACCCTGGCCGCCAACCGGCCCGCCGGACTGGCGCACGAGACCTATTCGCCGCGCTACCTGACCCTGCTGTTGGCGGCCGTGCCGCTGCTGTTCGTCCTGCTGACCACCGGCGCGGTGGTGGTGGGCGAGGGGGCTTCCTTTGCCTGCCCGGACTGGCCGTTGTGCAACGGCCAGCTTCTTCCCACCGGCCAGACGACCTTCCCGGCCCTGCTTCAGATGATCCACCGCCTGGCGGTGGTGGCCGTCGGCGCGGTCGGGGTCTGGGTGGCGGTGGTCACGCTGCGCGGACGGGCGGCCCGCCCGCTGGCGGCGCGCTGGACGCTGGTCCTGATTGGACTGTTCCTGGCCCAGGCCCTGATTGGGGCGATCCAGATCTGGCTGCACCTGCCGACAGTGTGGCGCGTGCTGCACCTGGGCGTGGCGGCGGGCGTGTGGGCCGCGCTGATCGGCCTGACCACGCTGGTCTACTTCCGAGTCAGGCACGTCACGGCCTGAGTCAGCCCAGCACGGCGTAGGCGCGTACCGGGAAAGCGGCCGCGCCGGCGGCCCTGACCGGGGCCGCGTGGAAGGTGAAGGATTGCCCGATCAGGGCCGCCAGCCCGGTCAGATTTTCGACGATCAGGATGCGATGGGTGAGCAGGGTGGTATGCAGCGGGCGGGTTGGATCGGTCTGGTCGTCGGCGGCCAGGTAATCGACCCCGCATAGCCGCGCGCCGCCATCGCGCAGGCGCTCGGCCACGGCCCGCGTCAGGAACGGGTAGCGGGCGTAGCGCTCCGGATCGGTCCAGTAGGCATCCCAGCCGGTGCAGAACAGCACCGCCTTTCCGGCAAGATCGATCCCGTCCAGCACGTCGGCCGGGATGGGCTGGCGCGGCTCCAGCGGGCGGCAGTCCACGCACACGCCGGGCAGCACGCAGTCCTCCAGGCGGAGCTGGTGGATTTGCGGCCCGGCGGGGTCGAAGTGGAACGGCGAGTCGAGGTAGGTGCTCAGGCTGGTGATGAAGCGGGCCTCGCTGATCTCGCACGAGCACCCGGCGTAACGCCCGGAGGCGGCCGTCTGGGCGTGGGTGAGGTAGGGTGTGATGGCCGGGGCGGGGATTTGCGGGCTGAAGCGCGGGATGTCCGGGCCGAGGGTCTGGGACAGGTCGATCAGGCGCATGGGGCGGCTCCTTTCGGGCGGGCGCGAACGGCCTGGAGCTTACCATATCCGCCGTCGCCTCGCAGGACAGGATCGAGCACCCGGCCCGCTGGCCGGGCGGCCGGGCGGGAAGCAGACGTAACCGGGGAATTTCACACGTTTTTTCGGGTTGGCGCAGGAGTCATGGCTTTCCTGATCGGGCGACTTGCCGTATCATGGGGCCATTGGCATGGCAGGAGTTCGTTGGCCTGTTAAGTCCCCTGCCGGGAGAGCAGTTCGCCCATGAGTGAAGACATCATCCAACGGCTGGTGGATCAGCTTGAGCACGAGAAGCCCCGCAAGCGCATCCAGGCAATCCGGTGGCTGGCCGAAATCGGCAATCCCTCCGTGATCACGCCGATCAACAGCATCTATCAGGACGAGCACGAAAAGCCGGAGGTTCGCCGGGCGGCCGGGGACGCCCTGGGCGTCTTCAAGGCGATCAAGGAGTGCCTCGATCAGGGGATCGATTTCGAGCTGCCGGAACCATCCGAGGTTAAGGCCCCGCGTTGGACGCCGGAACTGCTGCGCCGCCTGCTGGTGGTGCTGGGCGTGGTATTCGCGGTGCTGGTGGTGATCGACGTGGCTCTACTGGTGATCCCGGTCACGCGGCCGGCCGATCCATCCCGGATGCTCGCCCTGCTGCAAGCGCGCTCCACCCAGGCGCGGGTGGATGTTGGCAAGCAGCAGATGGCCTGGCAGACCTACCAGACCAGCGGCCAAATGGATTGCAGCGCGGACCTCGACCCGGCGCGCGAGTCGGTGGATGCCAGCGCGCTGCGCAACCTGACGATCGATCCGGCCGCCGAACCCGCTTTGAACCAGGCCAACCTGGCCCTGATCGCCGCCATCGACCAGCTCACACTGGTCAGCAACAACCGGGTGGTCGTCTGCTCGACCGGCGCGCTGCCCGGCACGATCGACGAGAACTTGCAGCGGCTGACCCAGGCGGCGGCGGTGCTGGACCAGGGCGATCAATTCCTGATCCAGGCCCAGGCCACCCTGGTCGCGCCGACCGCGTCCGCCGCGACCGAGCCGGTTAAACCGACGGCTCTGCCGGAGACGCCGACGAGTGAAGCTCCGCCCACCGAAGCGCCGACGGCGGCCCCGGCCGTGGATCTGGCTTATTACATCCGCGAGCTGCGCCAGCGGCTGGAGTTCGTGACCGGCGCGCGTGGCGAAGCGACGCTCCTGGCCCAGTACTGGGAGGACGTCCGAACGGCCGGGCAGTCGGCCGGATGCCGCCAGGCGATGGACCCCGCGGCCCCGATCCTGGCGGACTACGCGGGCCTGCGTCCGGCGGATTCGGCCGCCGATCCGCGCCTGGCCAACCTGGTGACGACCTATAACCTGGGGGTGGCCCTGACGCGCGATTCAATGCGCAACTTCATGCAGGGCTGCAATTCCAACAACTTCGGGCCGGTTTTCATGGTCGGGCAGCAGCAGGCTCTGCAGGGTATTTCCGCCCTCAACCAGGTCAGCGCGCTGCTCGATCAGCTTGAGGCGGAGGTCGCTCCCTGAGCGGGACGGATCATCCCGCCCCGCCGGCACGGCGCGGGCGTGGCTGCCTGGGATGGGCCGCGCTGATCGGTCTGATCGGCTGCGGCCTGGTGGGACTGGCCCTGGTCGGGCTGGTGGCCTACGACCGGCTGCTGCCGCCTTCCAGTCCGGACACGCTGCGCTCGGACCTGATCGCCCGGCTCGAGGAAGCCCGCACGGCCTGGCTGGCGCTGGACGACCTGTGGGGGCGTCTGGAGGCCGGAGAAGCGATCTATTGCAGCCAGACGGTAGTGCCCCGCCCCTATTTCGCGGCCTGGCGCTCGGTCGATCGGGCCGCCTACCCGGAACTGGCCGGGCTGGCCGACGAGTTGAATCTGGCGATCGGCGGTTTGCACCGCGCGGCGGATACGTGGTCCACGGTCTGCCGGGGGGGCAAGGTCGAGGTGGCCGCGGCCGTGGCTGGCGAGGCGCGGGCCGCCCTCGACCGGGCCGGCGCGCGGTTGGACACACTGCTTACACTGCTGGACAGGAGCTTGCCGGATGGGGAGTGATCAGGTGACAACGGATGTCTTGATTGTGGGCGCGGGACTGGCCGGACTGATGGCCGCCAACGAGCTGGCCAGCCGGGGAGTCCGGGTGCTTGTATTGGACAAGGGCAAGAACGCCGGGGGACGGATGGCCACGCGCCGGATTGGCGGGGGGCGGGCCGACCACGGCGCGCAGTTCTTCACGGCACGCACGCCGGAATTCCAGGCCTGGGTGGATCGCTGGCGCGAAACCGGACTGGTGTTTCAGTGGGCGACGGGCTGGAGCGATGGCAGCCTGCACCGCGCCCCGACCGACGGCCATCCACGCTATGCCGTGCACCACGGCATGGCTGCCCTGGCCAGGCACCTGGCGGCGGACCTGGACGTGCGCCTGGAAGTCGAGGCGCGGCGGGTGGTGCACCAGGACGGTGGCTGGGGGGTGACGGCGGCGGACGGCTCGGTTTTCACCGGCCGGGCGCTGCTGCTGGCCACGCCCGTTCCGCAGGCCCTGTCCCTGCTGACCGAGGTCAACGGCACGCTGTCGCTGGACGATCGGGCGGCGCTGTCCTCGATTACCTACGCGCCCTGCCTGACCGGCCTGTTCTGGGTGGAAGGCTCGCTGTACCTGCCCGCGCCGGGCGCGATCCAGCGGCCGGACATGCCAATCACCTGGATCGCCGACAATCAGCGCAAAGGCATCTCGCCGGAAGCCTGCATTCTGACCGTTCAGGCCGGGCCGGAGGTCAGCCGCCGCTTGTGGGACGTGCCGGACGATCAGGCGCTGCTGCACCTGGAGCAGGTCTTCGCGTTCTTCCTGGGGCCAGAGGCGGTGATCCGCGACGCGCAACTCAAGCGCTGGCGGTATGCCATGCCGGAAAAGGTCTATCCGGAGCGCTGTCTGATGGCGGATTGCGCGACGCCGCTGGTGTTCGCCGGGGATGCGTTCGGTGGGCCACGGGTGGAAGGGGCGGTACTCTCCGGGCTGGCAGCGGCCAGCGCCTTGCTGGACAGGCTGTCCTCCGGCGGCGATTAGCGGCCGTTAATCCTCGAACAGGGCGCGCTGGGGCAGCACGTACTGCTCCAGCGCGAAATCGGCGCGCTCGAGGGCATGAATGTTGGCGCGCTCGAAATCGTGGTGCAGGTCGGCCAGCACGGAAAGCTGGCCGGCCGCCGGTTCCAGGGAATACAACCCCACGCTGACCGTGTGCTGGCCGGGCACGACCACCATCCAGTCCGGGCCGACCTTCCTCCGGGCGGGTTTGAGCGCGCCCCGCTCGTGGAGCAGCGCGGGCAGGCTGAGCAGGACCGGGTGCAGGTCTTCCGGGCGCGGGGGCTGCTGGCCGTGCTCCAGCAGGGGAGCCGTCTGGCCGATCACAAACAGGCCGTAATACAGCAACCGGGCTTCGAAGTGCTGGCGCAGGAAGGACGTATGGCCGGGCCGCGCGACCATCTGCCATGCCTGGGACTGCGGATCGCGGCTGATGATTTCTTCAATGATGCGCCGCTGCTCGCTGTAGCGATTGTAGATGGCCGTGAACTGCACGCGGTTGAGGTTCCCCTCCGCGAATTCCTGGGCCACGCGGGAAAGCTGCTGGCGCAGCCGTTCCAGGGTGCGCTGCGGGTCGGGTTCCGAGAGCGCCAGCAGGGAAGGATCGGGCTGGGTTTCGTCCTGCTCGCGCAGAGGGCCGGTGGCGGGTTTGGCCGGTTTGAGGGGCGCGCGCGGCTGGGTGGCTTCCCTGGCCTGGACCGGCTCCTGGGGGCGGATGGGCGATCGGCGCGACGCGGCTTCTCGCCCGGCCTCGGTGTCGTCCTGTGGCGCGGGAGTGAAGGCGAGTGAATCGGGCTGGTCGGTCACGCGAGCATCCCCTGGGGATGTAAAATAGTTGCCCTATCTTAACAAAAAACCGGGCTGGCGCAAGACTACCCCAGTCCCGGTTCAGGTTAAACATCTCAAACAAAAATGCACCACATGGAACCGATCATGCCGCTGCCCGCGTCGACGCGGCCGGCGGTGATGCGCAAGGCAAAAAATGGCGCGGCCTGCCTCAGGGTGCAGATCGCGCCACGGGGACGACAGAGGAGAAATCGCCTGATCCCGCGCCGCCGGCCGGTTTCTGCCTGTGGCTGGCGATCTCGATCAGCCGACGACCGCCGGTTCCTGGACGGCCAGGCGCGCCAGACCGTCGAACAGGGCCGCGACGTTCAGCCCGGACGCGGCGCTGGTCTCGATGAAGGGCATGCGGTGGCGGCGCGCCCAGCGCTGGCCCGCCTCGGTGGCGACGCGGGCGCACAGATCGACTTTGTTGGCGATCAGCGCCATCGGCACGCCGGGGTGATTGGCCAGGACTTCGGCCCGCCAGCGTTCCAGGTGGGCGAAGCTCTCCGGCTCGGTGCAATCATAGACCAGGGCCACGGCGTGCGCCCCCAGGTAGAAGCTCTCGCGGAAACTCTCGAAGCGATCCTGACCGGCGACATCCCAGATGGACAGCTTGAAGCGGGATGCGCCGATCTGAACCAGCTTGGTTTGAAAATCCACGCCGATGGTCATCGTGCGGGACAGCTCGAACTTGCCGTCGCAATAGCGGCGGATCAGGCTGGTCTTACCGACGTTGCCATCGCCGACGACCACGACTTTGTAGACGGGTAGGATGTTGCCGTTCAAGACTGGGCCTTTCGATCGGATAAGTGTGAATGATGGATGAATTTCAAATGACGGCTTAATGTTTGATATAGAGTATAACATGCTCTGTTTCCGGCGGGAGAACCTTTAGATTTTTTTTATATTGGTGATCCCGTTCGTTGGCGCTACACTGTTGCATCAGGCAAAAAACAGCCTTCACCAATCGGGGGCGGTCTGCGGCGCGCGTGGGAGTGGGTATGATCAGGGTGTTGTTCGTGTGTTTGGGGAATGTGTGCCGGTCGCCGATGGCGCACGCGGTGTTTGCCCACCTCGTCCAGGAGGTCGGACTGGGCGACCGGATCGCGGTCGATTCGGCCGGGCTGGGGCTGTGGCATGTGGGGGAGCCGGCCCACCGCGGCACGCTGGCCGAGCTGGCCCGGCACGGCATCCGCCATGACGGCCGCGCGCGCCAGATTGTGCGCGCCGACCTGAGCGCCTTCGATTACATCCTGGGCATGGATCACGAGAATCTGGCCGCGCTGCGCTCGATGGCGACCCACCGGGGGGCGACCTCGCACCTGACCCGGCAGCACATCGGGCTGCTGCTGGATTTCGCGCCGCAGACCGGGCAGAGCGAAGTGCCCGATCCCTATTACAGCGGGCAGTTTGACGAGGTCTATAGCCTGGTGCGCCAGGGGTGCGAAGGGCTGCTCCAGCACATCCGGGAGCAGCACGCCCTGTGAAACGCGTCCTGTTCGTGTGCACCGGCAATACCTGCCGCTCCCCGATGGCCGAGGCGATCTTCCGCCACAAGGTGGAAGAAGCCGGGCTATCCGGGCAGATCGAGGCCGGATCGGCGGGAATCCGCGCCCGCGAGGGCGACCCGGTCACGCCCGCCGCGCTGGCCGTCCTGGCGGCGCACGGCGTGGCGCACGCGGGCGCGGCGCGGCGGCTGACCCCGGAACTGCTGCGGCAGGTGGATCTGGTCGTGGTCATGGAACGGCGTCACCAACGGGCCGTGCGGGATTTGTGGGCGCAGGCTGCTGGCCCCTCCGGGCGTGGAGGCCCGCCGTGCCGGCTGCTGTTGGAATTCGCCCCCGACCTCGGCCTGGCCGAGGTGCCCGATCCGTTTGGCACGGACCGGTATACGGAAACCTTGCAGTTCATCGAAGCCGGCGCGGCCGGGCTGCTGGCCTGGTTGGCCGAACGACAGGCGGGAGATGGGGATGATTTCGGGGGAACTCAAGGCAGCACTGGAAGCTGAATTCCAGGCAGCGGTCACGGCCGATCAGCCGGTGTTTGGCGGAGACATCAACCAGGCGGCGCGGGTGAGCCTGGCGGACGGGCGGGCGATCTTCGTCAAGTGGAACCGCAGCGCCGGCAGCGATTTTTTCGCCGCCGAGGCGCATGGCCTGCGCACCCTGGCCGCGGCCGGGGCGGTGCGCGTGCCGGAGGTCTACGCGGTGGGGAAGCACCCGCCGTTCCTGGCGATGGAGTGGATCGACACCGAGCGCGGCTATGCCAGCGACGACTTTGCCGAGGCGCTGGGCCGCCAGATGGCCCTGCTACACCGCGCCACGGCCGGGCAGCATGGGCTGGACGCCGACAACTACATCGGCTCGCTGCCCCAGTCCAATACCCCCTCGGCAAGCTGGGTGGCATTCTTCCGCGACCGGCGCATTGGGGCGCAGATGGACATCGCCCGCCAACGCGGCCGCCTGCCCAAAGAACGCGAAGCCCTGCTGACCCGCCTGCAATCCTGGCTGGACGTGTTCCTCGACGACCAGGGCATCCGGCCGTCGCTCCTGCACGGCGACCTGTGGAGCGGCAACTACATGATCGCGCGGGACGGCCAGCCGGTCGTGATCGACCCGGCGGCGTATTACGGCCACCGCGAGGTCGACCTGGCGATGACGGAGCTGTTCGGCGGCTTTCCGCCGCGCTTTTACGCTGCGTACAACGAGGTCTACCCGTTGAAGGGCTACGAGCAGCGCCGTGAGCTGTACCAGCTTTACCCGCTGCTGGTCCACATGAACCTGTTCGGCGGCGGCTACGCGGCCCGCGTGGACGCCATCGCCCGGCATTACGGGGGGTAAGGGCGCGGCTCAAGGAAAAATCTCACCGCGGAGGACGCGGAGAAAGAACCTGTGCTGAGAGAAACCCGGCGATCAGGCAGTCGCCGGGTTTTTGTTCCTGTCTCCTGCTTTTCTCCGCGATCTCCGCGTCCTCTGCGGTGCGCTTTGTCTCTGCGGTGCGCTTTGTCTTTCCGGCCCGCCCGCCGGACTGGCAGGACGGCCCGCCGGAGGGTATGATCGGGAGCGTTCCGAGTTTTACGATAAGGATTAGTCAGATGAAAAAGAGTCTGGTTGTCGTGCTGATGCTGCTGATGGCCCTGCCTGTGCTGGTTGCCTCCGCCCAGGGGGACGAGCCGGTCACGACCCGCGCCACGCCGCCCGATCCGGCCGGTGTGCGCCTGGTTCAGGTCGCGGATGGCTTCAGCCTGCCGCTGCTGGCAACTCA